>NZ_JAWRYH010000005.1:0-418790 GCF_046534675.1 Pseudomonas sp. SIMBA_067
GCTGCAGGCCCCATCCTGGGGCCCAGCGCTTGACGGGCATCCATGCCCGTCACCTCCCTTCGCAAGCCCTGCGCTCGCCCTCCTGAAGTCGCAATCTGCGTCGCTTGAACTACCGCGCGCTTAGAAGCAAAAGCCGAAGCAAGAGCAAGAGCAAGAGCAATAGCCAGAGCAAACGGTGGGGAACCTGGCGAACACGGCCGGCCTCTCAATTCAACAGGCTTCTTGAGAGGACGCCGCACATGAAATGCCTGATGCCTTGGTTAATCGCAGCCAGCTTGGCAGGCTGCGGCGAAACAGCCCTGTTGAGCGTAAACGAGGGCAGCGGGCCAACCCCTAGCCTCCCCGCCCCCGTCAAAACACTGATCCCCACCGTAAACATCGCCCCCGCCGTCGGCTGGCCAAAAGGCAGCAAGCCGACCGCAGCTGCAGGCACGCAAGTCGAAGCCTTCGCCAGCGGCCTCGACCACCCGCGCTGGCTCTACTTGCTGCCCAACGGCGATGTGCTGGTGGCAGAGACCAACGCGCCACCCAAGCCCGAAGATGGCAAGGGCATCCGCGGCTGGGCCATGGGCAAGGCGATGAAACGCGCCGGCGCGACCGTACCCAGCGCCAACCGCATCACCCTGCTGCGCGATGCCGACCACGATGGCGTGGCAGAAATCCGCAGCCCTTTCATCGAAGGGCTCAACTCACCGTTCGGCATGACGCTGGTGGGCAAGGACTTGTACGTGGCCGACACCGACAGGCTGCTGCGCTTTCACTATGAACCGGGCGCCATGAAGGTGACCGACAAGGGCCACCCGGTGACCGAGTTGCCGGGCGGGCCGCTGAACCATCACTGGACCAAGAACGTGATCGCAAGCCCCGACGGCAAGAAGCTCTACGTCACGGTTGGCTCGAACAGCAACGTCGGGGAAAACGGCATGGAAAAAGAGCAAGGCCGCGCCGCGATCTGGGAAGTGGACCCGGCAAGCGGCAAGCACCGGCTGTTCGCCACCGGCCTGCGCAACCCCAACGGACTGGCCTGGGAGCCGCACAGCAACGCCTTGTGGACAGCAGTCAACGAACGTGACGAAATCGGCAGCGACCTGGTGCCGGACTACATCACCTCAGTGACAGACGGCGGCTTTTATGGCTGGCCATACAGTTACTACGGGCAGCACGTAGACCAACGGGTGCAACCGCAGGCCCCGCAGAAGGTCGCCCAGGCGCTAGCGCCCGACTACGCGGTGGGCCCGCATACCGCATCCCTGGGGCTGGCATTTGTCCAACCTGGCATGCTGCCGCCGCCTTTCGAACAGGGAGCTTTGGTCGGCCAGCACGGGTCGTGGAACCGTAAACCCCACAGTGGCTACAAAGTGTTGTTCGTACCCTTCAACCGTGCAGGCAAACCTGCAGGCCACCCCATCGACCTGCTCACCGGGTTTCTCGACAGCGATGGCAAGGCGATGGGGCGACCGGTGGGAGTGATCAACGACGGGAAAGGCGGGATATTGGTGGCCGACGATGTGGGCAATGTCATCTGGCGGGTGAGCAAAGCACCTTGAACCCGACGGCCTGTACCGGCCCCGCTGAACGGGGCCGCTGCTTCAGGCATTGAGAATCAGGGGTTCTGTGCCAGATGGCCTTGCGGAATCACACGCTTGGCTTGCAGATAGGCCTTGGCCCAGTAGCTGTTGGACAGGTAGTCCAATCGTACCGTGCCGCCCGTTGAGGGCGCATGCACGAAACGCCCTTCCCCTACATAAATGCCTGCATGGCTGACCTGCGAGCCGCCACTGGTGGCGAAGAACACCAGATCACCGGATTGCAGCGCCTTGGCATCCACCGTCGGTGCACGCATGACGATCATCTCCCGCGTGGAACGCGGCAAGCTGATGCCGGCTGCATCACGGTAGACATATTTGATCAAACCACTGCAATCGAAGCCGGAGTCCGGGGTGTTGCCGCCCCAGCGATAAGGCGTACCCACCAGGCCAATGGCGCGGATTAGCACGTCATCGGCAATCGGCGAAGGGCTCGGTTGGCTATAGCTAACCTGCGGCTGAACCACAGGGGCCGGCGCAGGCGCACGGCTGGAGCAGGCAGCAAGCAATGTCGCCAAGGAGAGAAATGCGAAGCGCGCCATCTTTATCATGGCCAGAACATCCTGTCTGAGACCGCTGCGCAGCAGCCGAAAAGAGTTGAGAATTTAGATTAGACGCTTTCTATAAATGCGCACGGCGGCGAGCTTTTTTCAAAGCATCGCCGCCGCGGCAGGATATATCATTTCGCCATCAGTTGCGCGCGATGTTGGTCGGCGCCATGGCCAAGGCACGCTTGGCTTCGATGAAGGTCTTGCTCCAGTAGCGGTCACCGAGGCTGTCGATGCGCACGCCACCGCTGCGGCGGCTGCTGGAGTGGATGAACTGGTTGTCACCCAGGTAGATGCCGGCATGGCTGACGCGGCCGCGACCATTGGTGCTGAAGAACAGCAAGTCACCTGGCTTGAGCTTGTTGCGTGCCACTTTCGGGGCATCGACGTTGATCATTTCACGCGTGGAGCGCGGCAGGGTCATGCCCGCCTCTTCGCGGAACAGGTAGCCGATGAAACCACTGCAATCGAAACCAGACTTCTCCGAGGTACCACCGAAGCGGTAGCGGGTGCCGATCAACGACATACCGCGCTCGAGAATGCTGTCCGCCAGCACTGGCAGCTGGTAAGGCTTGCTGTTGCTGGAGAAAGCCTCCAGGTCATCTTCACTGGCCAGCTCTTCCGGTTCGCCGAATACCGACGAGGACGAGGCCTTGGCCTTGATCACCGATTGTGCGGCGACCGGGGTGTGATCCTGAACCTGAGAAGCTGGGCCTTGGGCCGCGCAGCCAAACAGCAGGGTCACGAGTGCGAGTGGCACGAGGGGTGCGAAGCGCTTTAGCATGGGCACGACCGTGTCTGTAATCCTTTAGAGGGGGAAACTATGCCCTCTATCATGGCCATTTGCAAATTTTATCGAAAAAGATGTGACTTTTCTGTTTTGCCGCTCTGGCCCAGCGTTTTCAGGGGGTTACCAGCCGAGGGTTTCCTTGAGGAAAGGGATGGTGAGCTTGCGTTGTGCCTGGAGCGAGGCCTGGTCGAGGCGTTCGAGCAGGTCGAACAGCGCGCTCATGCTGCGCGCACCGCGGGTGAGGATGAAGTGGCCGACTTCGTCGGTAAGGTGCAGGCCGCGGCGCGAAGCACGCAATTGCAGGGCGCGCAGCTTGTCTTCGTCGGACAGGCCACGCATCTGGAACACCAGGGCCAGGGTCAGGCGCGACTTCAGGTCGGGGAGCTTGATCGGCAGCTCCCGTGGCGATGCCGAGGCGGCCAGCAGCAGGCGCCGGCCGCTGTCGCGCAGGCGGTTGAACAGGTGGAACATGGCCTCTTCCCAGTCTGCCTTGCCTGCAATCACATGCAGGTCGTCGATGCAGACCAGTTCGTACTGGGCCAGGTAGTCGAGCACCTCTACGCCACGGTCGAGCAATTGCGCCAACGGCAGGTAGACGGCGGGCTCACCACGTTGCTGGAAACGATGGGTGGCGGCCTGCAGCAGGTGGCTACGGCCAACACCCTGCTTGCCCCACAGGTAGATAAGGCTCTCGGTCCAGCCGGCGTCGGCTTCGCATAGCCGCTCGACGTAACCCAATGCCGCAGCATTGGCGCCCGGATAGTAGTTGATGAAGGTGGCGTCATCGCGCAGGCGCACACCCAGGGGCAACTGGATCGGTGGTTTCATGCTCGCGGGCGGTCAGCAGGACCGCAGGGGGCCTTTGGTGAACAATCTGCAAAGTCTATACCCGCAACGCGAGGCGCACAATGACGGCAATAGATAGCGCAAGCAAAATCAACAAGTTGCGCTGTCTTGCGGCTGAAATCGGTGCCTGTGGGAGCGGGCGTGCCCGCCCCCACAGGTTTAACATAAGCCTGTACGTTACAGCTCCGGGTCAATATCCCCGGCATACATGTCCGATTCTTTATACAAGTCATGCATATGCCGCAGCAGCACCATGATCACCGCCGCCACCGGCAGGGCCAGGAGCACCCCGGTAAAGCCGAACAGCTCACCACCGGCGAGGATGGCAAAGATCACCGCAACCGGGTGCAGACCGATGCGATCGCCCACCAGCAGCGGGGTCAGCACCATGCCTTCCAGCGCCTGCCCGACCATGAATACCGCGACGATGCCCAGCATCGGGTACAGGTCGCCGCCAAACTGGAACAGGCCAGCCACCAGCGCGGCACCAATGCCAATGATGAAGCCCATGTACGGCACGATGGCCGCAAGGCCAGCGAGCATGCCGATCAGCAGGCCCAGTTCGAGCCCCACCAGCATGAGCCCGGCCGAATAGATGATACCCAAGGCCACCATCACCATGAGCTGCCCGCGCACGAATGCCCCCAGTACCTCATGGCATTCGCCAGCCAGGCCCATCACCTGCGGCTCACGCTGGCGCGGTAGCAGGCCGCGCAGCTTGGCCATCATCAGGTCCCAATCGCGCAGCAGATAGAAGCCAACCACAGGAATCAGCACCATGTTCGCCAACCAGGCCATCAACGCCAGGCTCGAGGCGGTGGCATGGGACAACAGCATGCCCACGATATCGGTGGTCTGCCCCATGTGCGAGCCGATGGCGGCCTTGATCTTGTCGAACTTCCAGAAGCCATCGGCCAGGCCCAGACGACCCTGCACCCATGGCAGCGCCACCTGTTCGAGCCAGTCGAGCATCTGCGGCGCCAGCTCGTACAGGCGCACCAGCTGCTTGGCCAGCATCGGCACCAGCACCAGCAGCAAGGCCATCAGTAACAAGGTGAACAGGCCGAACACCACCACCACGCCCCAGGTGCGAGACAGCCCCAGGCGCTCCAGGCGGTCAACCAGCGGGTCGGCCAGGTAGGCCAGCAGGATGCCGACCAGAAACGGTGTAAGAATATTGTGCAAGCTATAAAGCAGCACAGCGATCAGCAGGGCTGCACCCAGCCAGATCCAGCGACGGACATCGATCAAGGTATGCTCCCTTTACCAGCGAAAACGCAGGCCGTCGAACGGCTTGGGCGCAGCCGAGGCCGGCGCGGGTTGCTCACCAGTTGCACTCGCGACCGGGGCTGGCGTGACGGGCGCTGCGGGCGCTTGCTCGACGGGTAGTTCCTGCAACTTGGCCAGGCCAAGCTGGGCACGCAATTGCTCGCGGTTGCCGGTCACGCCATAGGTCAGGGTGGTGCCTTCAACCATCTTCAGGCGCGGGCCGTAAGGCTCAAGTACGCGGCCAAGCTCGGCATAGCGCTGCAGGGTCATTCCCTGTACTTGCACCTGCATCTGGCTACTGGCGCCCGGGCGGGCGACATAACGCGGCGCCAGGCGGCTGCTTACCGCCAGCATAACCGCATCGGCCAAGGCTGCCGGGTCGGCCCCTTCGGCAGTACCTTGCTCACGCTGGTCGACCAGCCACAGCTGCCACTTGCCCTGCCACTTGCCATCGGCTTCCTGGGCATGTACCGCCAGCAAGGCGTCGGCGCCATAGCGCTCGGAGGCCTCACGCAACGGTGCCGGGTCGCTTCCTTCGATCTGCTTGGCATTGGCCACCAATTGCTCCTGCAGGTCGGCCAGCGGCAGGCGCAGCGGCAGGCCACGGTGCTGGGCGGCACGACGCAGAGGCTGGGCGCTGGCCTGGCCGTCACCGACCAGGCTGCTGCCGTCGACACTGTCATTCAGCCACCAGCCGAGAATCGAAGGCCGATTGCTGCCCCACAGCGCGAGGCCGGCCTTGCGCAGGGCACGCTCGGTACTGCCGGGGTCGAACTCCACCAGCACCGACTCGGGCGGGCCGGCTTCGCTGCCAACCTGATTGATGATTTGCTGCGGGTCCTTGCGCAGCTCGGCCAGCGCCGGGCTCTGCGCGGCCTTGGCGTCGCCGGTGAGGCGCAGCACCAGCGTGTCGAGGGCTTTGGCGGTAGCTGCGGTACGGGCTTCAGGGCCCTGCCCGGTGACCGGCTCGCGTACCTGATAAAGGCCGGAGACATTTTCAGCCTGAGCGGTGGCCGCTATCAGGGCCAGGCAACCGGCTGCCAGAATATTGAAAAAACGCATGGAGGATTCCTGTCCAGTCGAGCACGAAGCTCGCTACTTGCAGCTTATACACATGCAACCACATCAACCACCCTCGGCCCTTTTTCAACAATTTACCGCCCTGCCCGTCGGCCTGAGGATGGCCGCTGCCCGGCAACCCTGATAAAATCGCGCGCCTTCACAGACCACTGATGTTTCAGGCAGCCGCCGCTTACCCGCCGGTCTTGGCCGTCATGGTCGTTTTTAAGAATCCCTCCCTCCTAAAGGCCTGGATCAATGAGCAAGCAACCCTCCCTGAGCTACAAGGACGCCGGTGTAGACATCGACGCCGGCGAAGCACTGGTCGAACGCATCAAGGGCGTGGCAAAGCGCACTGCACGCCCTGAAGTCATGGGTGGCCTGGGCGGCTTCGGCGCCCTCTGCGAGATCCCGGCCGGCTACAAGCAGCCAGTGCTGGTCTCCGGCACCGACGGCGTTGGCACCAAGCTGCGCCTGGCGCTGAACCTGAACAAGCACGACAGCATCGGCCAGGACCTGGTCGCCATGTGCGTCAACGACCTGGTGGTGTGCGGCGCCGAGCCGCTGTTCTTCCTCGACTACTACGCCACCGGCAAACTGAACGTTGACGTAGCTGCCACCGTCGTCACCGGCATTGGCGCCGGTTGCGAACTGGCCGGTTGCTCGCTGGTTGGTGGTGAAACCGCCGAAATGCCTGGCATGTACGAAGGCGAAGACTACGACCTGGCCGGCTTCTGCGTCGGCGTGGTGGAAAAGGCCGAAATCATCGACGGCTCCAAGGTTGCCACTGGCGACGCGCTGATCGCCCTGCCGTCCTCGGGCCCGCACTCCAACGGCTACTCGCTGATCCGCAAGATCCTCGAAGTGTCCGCCACCGACATCGAGAACACCCAGCTGGACGGCCAGCCGCTGACCGACCTGCTGATGGCGCCTACCCGCATCTACGTCAAGCCGCTGTTGCAGCTGATCAAGAACACCGGTGCCGTGAAGGCCATGGCCCACATCACCGGTGGCGGCCTGCTGGACAACATCCCGCGCGTACTGCCGAAAAACGCCCAGGCCGTGGTTGACGTCGCCAGCTGGCAGCGCCCGGTGGTATTCGACTTCCTGCAGGAAAAAGGCAACGTCGACGAGCATGAAATGCACCGCGTGCTGAACTGCGGCGTCGGCATGGTCATCTGCGTAGCCCAGGATCAGGTCGAAGCTGCCCTGAACGAACTGCGCGCCGCCGGTGAGCAGCCATGGGTCATCGGCCACATCGCCGAAGCCGCCGAAGGCGCCGCCCAGGTCGAGCTGCAAAACCTCAAGGCACACTGATGCCGAGCAAGACCTGCAATGTAGTGGTGTTGCTGTCGGGTTCCGGCAGCAACCTGCAAGCCCTGATCGACAGCTGCCAAGGCCAGGACAGCCCGGTGCGCATCCGTGCGGTGGTTTCCAACCGCGCCGATGCCTACGGCCTGCAACGTGCGGCGGCGGCCGGCATCGACTGCGTCGTGCTCGACCACACCCAGTTCGACGGCCGTGAAGCCTTCGATGCCGCACTGGTTGCGCGCATCGACGGTTTTGCCCCGGACCTGGTGGTGCTGGCCGGTTTCATGCGTATCCTCAGTGGCGGCTTCGTACGCCACTATCAGGGCCGTCTGCTCAACATCCACCCGTCGCTGCTGCCCAGATACAAGGGCCTGCATACCCATCGCCGGGCGCTGGAGGCAGGCGACGCCGAGCATGGCTGCAGCGTACACTTCGTGACTGAGGAACTCGATGGCGGCCCACTGGTCGTACAGGCTGTGGTACCGGTGGCGTCTGACGACACCGTCGAAAGCCTGGCCCAGCGGGTACACCACCAGGAACACCTGATCTACCCGCTGGCGGTGCGCTGGTTCGCTGAAGGGCGCTTGCGCCTTGGCGAACAGGGTGCATTACTGGATGGCCAGCCGCTGGCGGCCAGCGGTCACTTGATTCGATCCTAGGAGAATTTATGCGTCGCGCCCTGCTCTTGGCTCTCGCCGTGCTTGCCCTGCCCCTCCAGGCAGCTGATCTCAAGCCTTTCTCGGCCAGCTACACCGCCGACTGGAAGCAGCTGCCCATGAGTGGCACCGCCGAGCGCAGCCTGGTCAAGAATGCCAACGGTACCTGGGACCTTAACTTCAAGGCTTCCATGATGATCGCCAGCCTGACCGAGCAAAGCACCCTGCGCCTGGAAAACGATACCCTGCTGCCGCAGAAGTACCACTTCGAGCGCGGCGGCCTGGGCAAAGCCAAGAAGGTCGATTTGAACTTCGACTGGACCGGCAAGAAGGTCACCGGCAGCGACCGTGGCGATGCAGTCAGCCTGCCGCTGAACCGCGGCGTGCTGGACAAGTCGTCCTACCAGCTGGCCCTGCAGCATGATGTAGCCGCCGGCAAGAAAAGCATGACCTACCAGGTCGTTGACGGTGACGAGATCGACACCTACGACTTCCGCGTGCTGGGCACTGAAAAGGTCGCCACCAAGACCGGCCAGGTTGATGCAGTGAAGGTCGAGCGTGTGCGCGACCCGAGCCAGAGCAAGCGCATCACCGAGCTGTGGTTCGCCAAAAATTGGGACTACCTGCTGGTGCAACTGCGCCAGGTCGAGACGGATGGCAAGGAGTACGTGATCGTGCTGCAGGATGGCACGGTCGATGGCAAGCCGGTGAAAGGCAACTGATCCAGCACCGCCTGCTGCCCCCGAAGCCCCGCCCAGTGCGGGGCTTTTTCATGCTCTCCGGGGCCGCTCTGCGGCCTTATCGCGACACAAGGCCGCTCCTACGAAAAGCCAGGCCCGGAAGCCGTACATGAAACTTGTTTCATGGCTGTTTTATTTACTTAGCCTGCTAACAAACTCTATAAAGAGGGTGTGCGACACACTGTCGCAGCCAACTGAAGAAGTGGAGTTTACCGATGACAGTCCAAGTAACCGAACGCGACGAATCGAAAATGTCCCACGAAGGCCTGGCCGCTGGCGTGCGGATCTGGGATGTGCACCAACAAGGCCAACTGGTGGGCATGTTCCACAATGAACACGAAGCGCACCAGTACCGCGTAGAGCTGGAAGTCCTGGAAGGCCAGCGCACCTCGCAGTGAGCACTCTTCAAATGAAAACCCCGCCAAAGCGGGGTTTTTCGTGTTTACCACATCAGGTCGTCCGGGATCTTGTAGGCCGCATACGGGTCGTCCTCGTCCGCTTCCTCGACATGGGTGTTGAGCAGCAGGATACGGCTGGGGTCGCGCTCCTGGATCTTCACCGCCGCCTCACGGGGAATGACCTCGTAGCCGCCGGCATGGGCCACCACCGCCAGTGCGCCGTTACTCAACCGGGTCCGCATCAGGGCGTTGACGGCAATGCGCTTGACCTTCTTGTCATCGACGAAGTTGTAGTAATCCTCGGTGTTCAGCTTGGGCAGGCGCGTGGCTTCGATCAACTGCTTGACCTGTGCGGCACGGGCTTTCTGCTCAGCCTTTTCCTGCTGCTGGCGGTTCAGTTCCTGGTCGCGCTTGACCTTTTCGGCCATGGCTTCCTTGGCGATGCGCTGTTGGCTGTCGTCGACTTCGACCTGGCCTTTGTGCTCCATGCGCTTCTGTTTCTTTTCAGCTTTGTTGGTCTGCGAGACCTGTTTCTGGTTGACCAGACCGGCTTTGAGCAATTGGTCGCGAAGGGAAAGGCTCATGAATATTCACTCACTTATGCAACAGCTCAGCCGCAGCTGGGCAGGTTCTTTTCCTGACGTTTGGCTTCACCCCAAAGGGCGTCCAGTTCGTCAAGGTTACAATCTTCAATGGGGCGGCCACTGTCGCGCAATGCCTGCTCGATAAAACGGAAACGTCGCTCGAACTTGCGGTTGGCGCGGCGCAGGGCATTTTCAGGGTCTTGCTTAAGATGGCGAGCCAGGTTGACGGCGGCAAACAGCAGGTCGCCGACCTCATCCTCGAGCGCATCGGCATCACCGTCGGCCATGGCCTGCAGTACTTCATCCAGCTCTTCGCGCACCTTGTCCAGCACCGGCAATGCTTCCGGCCAGTCGAAACCGACCGTGGCCGCACGTTTCTGCAGTTTGGCTGCCCGTGACAGGGCCGGCAAGGCCGACGGTACGTCGTCGAGCAGCGACAATTGCTCGGGCGTGCTTTTCTCGGCACGTTCCTGCGCCTTGATCTCTTCCCAGCGTGACTTGACCTGGGCCTCGTTCAGGCTGGGGGTGTCCAGCGGCGCATAGAGCTCGCCAGTGGGGAATACATGCGGATGGCGGCGAATCAGCTTGCGGGTGATGCTGTCCACCACGCCATCGAATTCGAAACGCCCCTCTTCCCGGGCCAGCTGGCTGTAGTAGACCACCTGGAACAGCAAGTCGCCCAGCTCACCCTGCAGGTGCTCGAAGTCGCCGCGCTCGATGGTGTCGGCGACCTCGTAGGCTTCCTCGATGGTGTGGGCAACGATACTCGCGTAGTTCTGTTTCAGGTCCCACGGGCAACCGTACTGCGGGTCGCGCAGACGGGCCATGAGGTGCAGCAGGTCTTCGAGGGTGTAGGTCATCTAGGCAGGTCCTTCGGCGGTGGCTTCTTCGCGGGCTTGCCCGCGCCCACAGGAGGGCTACAGGATCGAGCACCTGTAACGTAGCTGTGGGAGCGGGTTTACCCGCGAAGCAGGCGCCCCGGTCTCAAGGGGTTCTATTGCGCCGCGTTTCGATGATGTTCGGCAACTGCGAAATTCGTCCCAGCAGGCGCCCCAGCGCGTCCAGGCCCGGAATCTCGATGGTCAGCGACATCAGCGCCGTGTTGTCTTCCTTGTTCGAGCGGGTGTTCACCGCCAGCACGTTGATCTTCTCGTTCAGCAGCACCTGCGACACATCGCGCAGCAGCCCTGGGCGGTCGTAGGCGCGGATGACGATGTCGACCGGGTAGGTCTGCACCGGGATCGGCCCCCAGCTCACCTGGATCATGCGCTCCGGCTCCTTGCCCGCCAGTTGCAGCACCGAGGCGCAGTCCTGGCGGTGGATGCTCACGCCTCGGCCCTGGGTGATGTAACCGACAATGGCATCGCCCGGCAGTGGCTGGCAGCAGCCGGCCATCTGCGTCAGCAGGTTGCCGACCCCCTGAATCTGGATGTCACCACGCTTGCCGGTACGCGGCCCGGTAGGTTTGCGTGGCACCAGCTCGATCTGCTCGATACGCTCGGGCTCCAGCAACTGCTGAGCGGCGTTGACCAGGTGGGCCAGGCGCAGGTCGCCCGCGCCGAGCGAGGCGAACATGTCCTCGGCGGTCTTGACGTTGGTCTTCTCGGCCAGCCGTTCGAAGTCCACCTGCGGCAAGCCCAGGCGGCTGAGCTCGCGCTCGAGCAAGGTCTTGCCGGCGGCGACGTTCTGGTCACGCGCCTGCAGTTTGAACCAGTGCACGATCTTGGCCCGCGCCCGCGAGGTGGTGACGTAGCCCAGGTTGGAGTTCAACCAGTCACGGCTGGGGTTGCCGTGCTTGCTGGTGATGATCTCCACCTGCTCACCGGTCTGCAGGCTGTAGTTCAGCGGCACGATACGGCCGTTGATCTTGGCCCCCCGGCAGTTGTGGCCGATCTCGGTGTGCACACGGTAGGCGAAGTCCAGCGGGGTCGCCCCTTTGGGCAGGTCGATGGCGTGGCCGTCAGGAGTGAACACGTAGACCCGGTCCGGCTCAATGTCGACCCGCAACTGCTCGACCAGGCCACCGATGTCGCCCAGCTCTTCGTGCCATTCCAGCACCTGGCGCAGCCAGGAGATCTTCTCTTCGTAATGGTTGGAGCTGGGCTTGACGTCGGTGCCCTTGTATCGCCAGTGGGCACAAACCCCCAGCTCGGCCTCTTCATGCATGCCGTGGGTGCGGATCTGCACTTCCAGCACCTTGCCCTCGGGGCCGATCACTGCGGTGTGCAGCGAGCGGTAGCCGTTTTCCTTGGGGTTGGCGATGTAGTCGTCGAACTCTTTGGGGATGTGCCGCCACAGCGTGTGCACGATACCCAGCGCGGTGTAGCAGTCGCGAATTTCCGGCACCAGCACGCGCACTGCACGCACGTCGTAGATCTGGCTGAATTCCAGGCCTTTGCGCTGCATCTTGCGCCAGATCGAATAGATATGTTTCGCCCGGCCGCTGATGTCGGCATTGACGCCCGTGGCCAGCAGCTCGTTCTGCAGCTGGTTCATCACGTCGCTGATGAAGCGTTCGCGGTCCAGCCGGCGCTCGTGCAGCAGTTTGGCGATCTGCTTGTACTGGTCGGGTTCGAGGTAGCGGAAGGACAGGTCTTCCAGCTCCCACTTGATGTGGCCGATACCCAGGCGGTGCGCCAGCGGCGCATAGATGTCGAATACCTCACGCGCGACACGCAGGCGTTTCTCGTCGTCGGCGGCCTTGACCGCACGGATCGCGCAGGTACGCTCGGCCAGCTTGATCAGTGCCACACGCACATCATCGACCATGGCCACAAGCATCTTGCGCAGGTTCTCGACCTGCGCCTGCGAGCCCAGCACCAGCGACTGCCGCGGGCTGAGGCTGGCGCTGATGGCGGCCATGCGCAACACGCCGTCGATCAGCTTGGACACCACCGGACCGAACCGCTGGCTGACCTCGGCCAGGGTCACCTTGCCCTCGCGTACCGAACGGTAGATGACCGCGGCCACCAGGGAATCCTGGTCCAGCTTGAGGTCAGCCAGGATTTCGGCAATTTCCAGGCCCGCCTGGAAGCTGGACGTACCGTCCGCCCAGGAATGCTTGGCCGGGTTGCCCTTTTTCTCGATCTCATGGGCAAACTCGCAGGCTTCTTTGAGCGCTGCGCGATCCAGTGCCGAATCGACGCTTACCACATGGTCCAACCATCCTTCGAGATTGATACTGCCGTCGGTGTTGACCGGCTGGTGCACTCTCACCTGTACCATCTTTGTTTTACCTTTCCATACAGCGCACCACGCGGGTGCGCTGGCGATCACCGTGTGGCTGCCATTCCATGGAAGCCACACCAAGGGGCCAGTCTGCTAGCCCGCTTCGAATAACGCCATGGCCTCGACATGCGCCGTTTGAGGAAACATGTCGAGAATCCCGGCCCTTTTTAACCGGTACCCCTGGCCGACCAGCACCTGCGCGTCTCGCGCCAGCGTGGCCGGGTTGCACGATACGTAAACCAGCCGTTTGGCCTGGAGGCGTGCGATGCCTTGCACCACCTCGAACGCACCGTCGCGCGGTGGATCCAAGAGTACCGCAGAAAAGCCCTCGGCGGCCCATCCGGTGCCTGCCAAAGGCTGCGATAAATCGGCCTGAAAAAACCGTGCGTTATGCACATTGTTGTTCCGGGCATTGGCCGCGGCCCGATCGACCATGGCCTGTACACCTTCGACTGCCACTACCTCGCGGGCCTTGCGGGCCAGCGGCAGGGCAAAGTTGCCCAGGCCGCAGAACAGGTCCAGCACCCGCTCGTCGGCCTGCGGTGCGAGCCAAGCCAGGGCCTGCTCGACCATCGCCGTGTTGACCTGGGCATTCACCTGCACGAAGTCACCTGGGCGCCAGGCCAGCTCAAGCTGCCACGGCGCCAGGGCAAAGCCCAGTTGCGCGGCAGGGTTCACCGGCGCCGGCTCATCTTCACCTTGCAGCCACAGCTGGGCATTGGCCTGGTCGCAGAACGCCTGCAGCTTTGCCAGGTCTTCTGCCGGCAGCGGCGCAACGTGGCGCACCAACACCGCCTCGGCGGTGCCACTGAACAGTTCCACGTGGCCCAGCGCCTGCGGTTTGCTCAACGAGCGCAGCACCGTCGGCAAGTGGCGCAGAATCGACTGCAAGGGCTGTACCAGCACTGCGCAATCGTCGATGGCAATGATGTCCTGGCTGGCTTCGGCACGGAAGCCCACCTCCAGCTGACGCGCCTTGACGTCCCAGCGCACGGCCACACGGGCCCTGCGCCGGTAGCCGAATTCCGGCCCGCTCAGGGGTGCGGCCCATTCCTCGGGTTGCACGCCGGCCACCCGCTGCAGTTGCTCGGCCAGGGTGCGCTGCTTGAGCGCCAGCTGCGCGTCATGCGGCAGATGCTGCAGGTTGCAGCCACCACAGCGCGCATAATGGCGGCACGGTGCCTCACGGCGCTCAGGGCTGGCCTGCAGCAGCCGCTCCATGCGGGCCTCGACCACTTTGCCACGGGCGTTGAGCACCCGCGCCTCCACGGCCTCACCGGCCAGGGCACCACTGACGAACCAGGTGCGCCCGTCGAGGAAGGCGATGCCACGGCCGTCACCGGCCAGGCGCTCGATGTCCAGGCGCTGCTTCTTGCCCACGGGGACCTGGGGAGTGCGGTTGCCGCCGGCCGGCTGGAAGCGCAGGCCACTGTTGCTTTTTTTCTTGGACATTTAGCTCGGATCAAACAGGCCGGTGGACAGGTAACGGTCGCCGCGGTCGCAGATGATGGCGACCATCACGGCATTTTCCACTTCGCGGGAGAGGCGCAGCATGGCTGCAACCGCACCACCTGAGGACACGCCGCAAAAAATGCCCTCTTCACGGGCAAGGCGGCGGGTGGTGTCTTCGGCTTCCTGCTGCGACATGTCGACCACGCGGTCGACGCGCGTGGCGTCGAAGATTTTCGGCAGGTATTCCTCGGGCCAGCGGCGAATGCCCGGAATGGCCGAGCCTTCCATAGGTTGCAGCCCGATGATCTGTACCGCCGGGTTCTGCTCCTTGAGGTATTGCGAGCAGCCCATGATGGTGCCGGTGGTACCCATGGAGCTGACGAAATGGGTAATGTTGCCCTGGGTCTGCTGCCAGATCTCAGGGCCGGTGCTGTTGTAGTGGGCAATCGGATTGTCGCCGTTGGCGAACTGGTCGAGCACCAGGCCACGGCCTTCGGCCTGCAGCTTCTCGGCCAGGTCGCGGGCGCCTTCCATGCCCTCCTCCTTGGTCACCAGGATCAGCTCGGCGCCATAGGCGGTCATGGCGGCCTTGCGCTCGGCGGTGGAGTTGTCGGGCATGATCAGGATCATCTTGTAGCCCTTGATCGCCGCCGCCATTGCCAGGGCGATACCGGTGTTGCCGGACGTGGCTTCGATCAGGGTGTCGCCGGGCTTGATCTGGCCACGCACTTCGGCGCGGGTGATCATCGACAGCGCCGGGCGATCCTTCACCGAGCCGGCAGGATTGTTCCCTTCAAGCTTGAGCAGGAGGGTGTTGCTGGTTTCACCAGCAATGCGCTGCAGGCGAACCAGGGGCGTATTGCCGACGCAATCGGCGATGGTTGGGTACTGCAAGGTCATGGCGTATTTCACAATCCGGACGGCAGGGGCGCCTATCATACCGGCAAACCCTTCGCGGCCATATCACGCAATCTGTGGTGCATATAGCTACAAGCTATATCGATGGTCTGCATCGCCCTCTTCGCGGGCACGCCCGCTCCCACAGGTACTCCACTGGCCTCAAGAGTAGTGGTGACCCTGTGGGAGCGGGTTTACCCGCGAAGGGGCCGCCACATGTAACGGCAATCGCATCCACAGCCGCAGCCCATGCTTGCCATTCTGCGCCCACAAGGTGCCGCCCTGGCGCTGGATGGCACTGCGGGCGATGCTCAAGCCCAGGCCAAAACCACCATCCCCCGGCCGAGAACCGTCCAGCCGCGAGAAGGGCGCGAAGATCCGCTCCAGGTCCTCTTCAGCCACACCGCCACCCTCGTCCTCCAGCCACAGCCACCAATAACTGCCTTCGCGTTGCCCACCCAGGCGCACCACACCCTCGGGCGGCGAGTGACGAATGGCATTGCGCAAGATGTTTTCCAGCGCCTGGGCCAGATGATTGAGGTTGCCCTGCACCCAGCAGTCGGCCGGTACTTCGCAGCGCAGGCGCTCGGGCGACCAGCCACTCTCGTAGCTGGCATTTTCGGCCAGCAGTTCCCAAAGCGCGTGGACTTCGATGGGTTCCAGGTTCATCGGCACACGCTCGGCGTCCTGCCAGGCCAGCTGCAGGGTGTCCTCCACCAACTGCTGCATGCAGTCCACTTCACGGGTCAGGCGTTCGCGCAGGCGCGTCAGGTCGGTTTCGCCGTCACAGGCCACCCGTAACCGGCTCAATGGCGTGCGCATTTCGTGCGACAGGTCGCGCAGCAACTGCTGCTGCATGGCCACCGTGCCCTGCAGCCGCTCGGCCATCTGGTCGAAAGCGCGGGCCAGCTCGCCCAGTTCGTCATGCCGGGCAATGGTGCGCGAGTCGAGGCGCGCCGATAGCTGATCGGCGCGCCAGGCATTGGCCTGCTCACGCAGCTGGTTCAGCGGCACGATCAACATACGGTACAGGCCCACGCACAACAGCAAGGTGAACAGGCCAGGGATGATGCCGTTGGTGACGATGCGCCACAGCAACCGGTACTGGTCCGGGTTGAACCGCTGCGGCAGTTCGATCACCAGCATGCCCTGCTCCGGTGCCCCCGGGAACGGTATGCGTACCCACGGCTGGTCGACGCTGCGCCGGCTCATCGGCCAGTCGACACCGCGCAGACGCGTCAGTCGCTGCATGATCTGCGGATCGAGAGTAGCGCTGTCGAGCGGTCGCAGGTTGATATCGAGCACGCCAACCCAGCCCCGTTCGCGCTGGTGCATCGCCGTCACCCACTTGTCCAGCCCTTCCCGCCCACCACTGCGCCACGCCTGCTCAGCCTCACTGGCGTAGCCTCGCAGCGTCTGCCGCGCCGGTTCCGAGAGGAAGGCATTCTGGATTTCCATGTGCCGGCCCCACGTGTAACTGAGGCCGATCATCAGCAGGCAAAAGCCCACCAGCAGGATGGCCAGCTTCCAGAACAGCGAATGGCGGTCAAGCATGGCTCACTCTGCCTCGCCGGTGCTGAGTACGTACCCCTTGCCCCACACGGTACGGATCTGCCGCTCGTGATAGTCGATGCCCTTGAGCTTGCGGCGGATCTGGCTGACGTGCATGTCCAGGCTGCGGTCGTGCCGCGAATAGCCGCGCTGCAACACCTGCTGGTAAAGGAACGGCTTGCTCAGCACATCATCGAAGTTGCGGTTGAGGATGTCGAACAGCCGGTACTCGCTGGGGGTCAGGCCTGCCAGGCGGCCATTCAGGCGTACATCGCACAGCCCCTCGTCGAACTGCAGCTCGCCGCAGGCAGCCTGCTCCTGCGGGGCTTGATGACGGCGCTCGAGGGCCACGCGGCGCAGGATTGCCTCGATGCGCACCTGCAGCTCGGCCATGCTGAAGGGCTTGGGCAGGTAATCGTCAGCCCCGCGCTGGAAGCCACTGATGCGGTCGGCCTCGGCCCCCAGCGCCGACATCAGGATCACCGGCGTAGCGCTGCGCTTGCGCAGCTGCGCCAGGGCGTCCAGGCCGTTCAGCCCGGGCAGCAGAATATCCATGAGCACCACATCGAAAACCTCGCGACCAGCCGTTTCCAGGCCCTCCAGCCCATTACGGCACCAGGTGACCTGGAAGCCGCCACGTTGCAGCTCTTCGTGCAGGTAGGCACCCAGGACCGGGTCATCCTCGATGGCGAGGATATTGGAGTTGTAAATAGCTACAGGATTCATTGGCAACTGCCATGCATTCTCAATTGCGCAATTATTGAGTATCCACTACCGGTCAGGCAACCGCCCTGCGACCAATGCCCCGGCAACAACGCAAAACAGCGACTAAAGAGGTGCAATAGCGCTGCAGGCGGAGTAACTTCCCGGCTTGGCCGTCATCGCTTGACGGCTTCCAGGCACATCACAGGAGGCGAGTGTGCTCGATCGCTTGGGAATCCGCAGCCGGGTTCTGCTACTGGCCCTGCTGCCTGCCGGCCTGATGGCCCTGGTGCTGGGCAGTTACTTCACCTGGCTGCAACAGAACGACCTGCGCACCCAGCTGTTGCAACGCGGCAAGATGATCGCCGAGCAACTGGCGCCATTGGCTGCGCCCGCCATGGCCCGGCTTGCGCCCGCACAGCTGGAGCGCATTGCCGCGCAAACCCTGGAGCAGGCCGACGTTCGCGCCGTTGCCTTCCTGGCCCCGGACCGCACGCGCCTGGCACACGCCGGCCCGAGCATGCTCAACCAGCCTCCCAGCGGCGGTACCGGCACGCAATTGCTGCAGCGCAGCGGCAATGACGCCACCCGCTATTTGATGCCCGTATTCGGCCACCACCGCGATCTCGCCACCGATGCCGTGCCGGCCGAAGCCGAGCGCCTGCTAGGCTGGGTCGAGATCGAGCTGTCGCACGACGGCACCCTGCTGCGCGGTTACCGCAACCTGTTCACAAGCCTGCTTCTGATCCTCGCCTGCCTGGTGCTCAGCGGCCTGCTGGCGCTGCGCATGAGCCGCACCATCAACGACCCCATCGAACGCATCAAGCACGCGGTCAACCAACTCAAGGACGGTCACCTCGAAGAACGCCTGCCAACCATGGGCAGCCATGAGCTGGACGAGCTCGCCCGCGGCATCAACCGCATGGCCGAAACCCTGCAGAACGCCCACGAAGAACTGCAGCACAGCATCGACCAGGCCACCGAAGACGTGCGCCAGAACCTGGAAACCATCGAAATCCAGAACATCGAGCTGGACATGGCGCGCAAGGAGGCCCTCGAGGCCAGCCGCATCAAGTCTGAGTTCCTGGCCAACATGAGCCACGAGATCCGCACCCCGCTCAACGGCATCCTCGGCTTTACCCATCTGCTGCAGAAAAGCGAGCTGACGCCACGTCAGCTGGACTACCTGAACACCATCGAGAAATCCGCCGACAACCTGCTGGGGATCATCAACGAGATCCTCGACTTCTCCAAGATCGAGGCTGGCAAACTGGTGCTCGACAGCATTCCGTTCAACCTGCGCGACCTGATCCAGGACACGCTGACCATCCTCGCCCCGGCCGCCCACGCCAAGCAGCTGGAATTGCTCAGCCTGATCTACCGCGACACCCCGTCTTCGCTGATCGGCGACCCGCTGCGGCTCAAGCAGATCCTCACCAACCTGGTCAGCAACGCCATCAAGTTCACCCGCGAAGGCACCATCGTCGTGCGCGCCATGCTCGAAGACGAGCACGAAGACAGCGCGCAGCTGCGCATCAGCGTGCAGGACACCGGTATCGGCCTGTCGCCGCAAGAGGTGCGTACGCTGTTCCAGGCTTTCAGCCAGGCCGACAACTCGCTGGCCCGCCAACCTGGCGGCACAGGGCTGGGGCTGGTGATATCCAAGCGCCTGATCGAACAGATGGGCGGCGAAATCGGCGTCGACAGCACCCCGGGCGAGGGCTCGCAGTTCTGGATCAGCCTTAACCTGCCCAAAGCCCACGACGACCTCGAGGAGCAGCCGATGCAGCCGCTGCTGGGCCGTCGCGCAGCCATCGTCGATGGCCACGAGCTGGCACGCCAGGCGCTGGAGCACCAACTGGAAGACTGCGGCCTCAGCGTTAGCCTGTTTGCTTCCTACGACCAGTTGCTGCAGGCGGTTCAGGCTGCCAGCCAGGCCGGCCTGCCGTTCGAGTTCGCCGTGCTCGGGGCCAACCTGGGCAACCTTTCGCCCGAGCAACTGGGCCACTACCACCAGCAACTCGAACGTTACCACTGCCAGTGCGTGGTGCTGTGCCCGACCACCGAGCAGGCGCTGTACCATCCGTACCTGCCCAACGGCCATGGCCAGTTGCTGTCAAAGCCCACCTGCACCCGCAAACTGCGCCGCCTGCTGATGGAACTGGTGCAACCGCGCCGCCCGCAGAGCGAGGCACAGAGCCTCAACGGCCAGCGCCAGCCGAAGGTCCTCTGCGTCGACGACAATGCCGCCAACCTGCTGCTGGTGCAGACCCTGCTCGAAGACCTGGGCGCCGAGGTGCTGGCCGTCGACAACGGCTATGCAGCGGTACAGGCCGTGCAGGATGAACCGTTCGACCTGGTGCTGATGGACGTGCAGATGCCCGGCATGGACGGCCGTGTCTGCACCGAGCAGATCCGCCTCTGGGAAAACACCCAAAGTGGCAACCCGTTGCCGATCGTCGCCCTTACCGCCCATGCCATGGCCAACGAAAAACGCGCATTGCTGCACGCCGGCATGGACGACTACCTGACCAAGCCGATCAGCGAGCGGCAACTGGCCCAGGTGGTGATGAAGTGGACCGGCATGAGCCTGGGCGTGCCGCAACAGGCGCAGGCCGAGCAAGCGACCAGCAGTGATGACCTGAAGGTGCTCGACCCCGAAGAAGGCCTGCGCCTGGCGGCAGGCAAGGCCGACCTGGCGGCCGACATGCTGAGCATGCTGCTGTCCTCGCTGGACGCCGACCGCGAGGCCATACGCGCCGCCCGCGAGGCGGACGACCGCACCGCCCTGATAGAACAGGTACACCGCCTGAACGGTGCCTCGCGTTATTGCGGGGTGCCACAGCTGCGCGCCGCTTGCCAGCGCAGCGAGACCTTGCTCAAGCAGGAACACCCACAGGCGCAGCAAGCGCTGGATGAGCTGGACGGCGCGATCAGCCGGCTGGCGGCGCAGGCCAGGTTGAGTGCCTGAACGGCTAGATTCGGCGCTCGATCTCACGGGCAGCGGCCAACACAAGACATGTACCACAAAGGAAACCTTCACCATGCGCGTCCTGTTGTTCAGCAGCCAACATTACGACCAGGAAAGTTTCACCCAGGCCGCCAATGGCAGCGCGCTGGAGCTGCATTTCCAGCCCACCCGCCTGACCCTCGACACCGCCGCCCTAGCCAGTGGCTACGAAGCCGTTTGTGCCTTCATCAATGACGAACTCGACGCCCCGGTGCTCCAGCGCCTGGCCGAAGGCGGCACACGCCTGATCGCCCTGCGTTCGGCCGGCTACAACCACGTCGACCTGGCCGCTGCCAAGCGCCTGGGCCTTGCCGTGGTACGCGTGCCGGCCTACTCGCCACACGCCGTGGCCGAACACGCCGTGGCACTGATCCTGGCCCTCAACCGGCGCCTGCACCGGGCCTACAACCGCACCCGCGAAGGCGACTTCTCCCTGCACGGGCTGACCGGCTTCGACCTGCATGGCAAAACCGTCGGCGTGGTCGGCACCGGCCAGATCGGCGTTGCCTTCGCCCGCATCATGGCCGGCTTCGGCTGCCAACTGCTGGCCTACGACCCTTACCCCAACCCGGAGCTGCTGGCCCTCGGCGCGCGCTACCTGACGTTGCCTGAGCTGCTGCGCGAAGCCCGTATCATCAGCCTGCACTGCCCGCTGACCGAGCACACCCGGCACCTGATCAATGCACAAAGCCTGGCCCAACTGCAGCACGGCGCCATGCTGATCAACACTGGCCGTGGCGCACTGGTCGACACCCCGGCACTGATCGACGCGCTGAAAAGCGGCCAGCTTGGCTACCTGGGCCTGGACGTCTACGAAGAAGAAGCCCAGCTGTTCTTCGAGGACCGCTCCGACCTGCCGCTGCAAGACGATGTGCTGGCCCGCCTGCTGACTTTCCCCAACGTGATCATCACTGCCCACCAGGCCTTCCTTACCCGCGAGGCGCTGGACGCCATTGCCGCGACCACGCTCGACAACATCAACTGCTGGGCGGCGGGCAATCCACAGAATCTGGTAATGGGTTAGTGCTAGGATACGCGGCATTTCTGGAGGACCCATGGTCGAGCACGATTTCCGCTACACCCTTTTCAACCCGCAACACACCCTGATCGAGTGCCGTGCACTGGTGCCGGGCCGCTATCAGGTCACCGGCAACGGTGGTTCGATGCATAAAGGCGACACCCTGCTGGTGACCCTCAAGGGCAGCAAGGATTTGTCCATGCGATTGACCGTGGACAGCGTGCGCCACCTGATCAACCCGCGCGGCCAGTGGGTCGCCGTGGCCAGCGGACCGGTGTTCAACGAACTGGAAATTCTCACCTGGCAGGTCGAGTGCGACAGCTGCGACGCCGTGCTGGATTTTGAATTTGCCGTGGACGCCAAGCTGGGCAAGAAAGCCCGTCAGCCCGCCGCCAGCGCACGCATTGCCGAACTGGGTTGGGCCAGCCGTGGCGAAAAACACCTGTGCCCGCGTTGCCAGGAGAGCGCCGAGTGAAGAATCTGCTGACCGGCGTGCTGATTGCAACCGGCCTGCTCGGCTGCGCCGCAGAACCTTCAAAGCTGCAGCAGGAGCGCAGCTACGTGCTGGAGTGGATTGGCGAGCGCCCGCTGATCGACTACAGCCACCTGACCCTGACCTTGGCCAGCGACGGCCGCGCCTACGGCAATGGCGGCTGCAACCACTGGTTTGCGCCGTATACGCTGGAGGGCGAGCGCCTGAGCTTCGGCAAGGTCGGCAAGACCCGCAAGCTGTGCGCACCGGCGTTGATGGAGCAGGAAAAGCGCTTTTTGCAGGCGCTGGAAACGGTAGAGCGCTGGGATGTGTCGCCGGTGGAGCAGATGCGCTTCTGGCCGGCCGAGGGCAAGCCGCTGCGGTTCTGGCCAGAGGAAGGCTGACATCATGGGGGCTGCTTTGCAGCCCTTCGCGGCACAAGGCCGCTCCTACAAGGGCGCGCGATTCCCTGTAGGAGCGGCCTTGTGCCGCGATGGGCCGCTAAAGCGGCCCCAACTGCATCAGGCGCCTTTCAGGGCCTTGATCCTGGCCTGCAGCCCTTCCAGGGTCTGCTCGCCCAGCAGCTGTTCGCGCACCTTGCCCTTGTCATCGATGATGTAGGTGACCGGCAGCGCCTCGCTACGCGGCAAGTCATAGCGCTCGGCCGGGTCCTGGGCCAGCACGGTAAAACCGATGCCCAAGGTTTCAGAGGCCTGTTTCAGGTCCTGCCCCTGCAAGCCATCGAAGTTCACCCCCACCACCTTGATGCCATCGGCCGCCCACTGCTTGGCCGCCGTGTTCAGCTCCGGGATTTCGGTACGGCACGGCCCGCACCATTCGGCCCAATAGTTGAGCACCAGCCAGTGCCCTTCTATCTGTTCGGCCTTAACCGTATTACCGTGCTGGTCCACGCCATAATCGGCACCGCAACCACCGAGCAACAGGCTCGCGGTGATGGCCAGTACTGCTGCCAGACGCCTTGCCATGGGTCAATCCTTCTCGAGTTTTAAAGCAAATGGGTCAGTCGCTGCGGTTAGAATAGCCGCCACACCCAGCTGGATGCGACCCGACATGACTGACCTGACGCTCTATCATAACCCGCGCTGCTCGAAATCCCGCGGCGCGCTGGAACTGCTCGAAGCCCGTGGCCTCGCCCCGACCATCGTGCGTTATCTGGAAACCCCGCCCGACGCCGCCACCCTCAAGGCCCTGCTCGCCAAGCTGGGCATCGCCCCGCGCGAGCTGTTGCGTACCGGCGAGGACGAATACAAAACGCTGAACCTCGCCGACCCGGCGCTGACCGACGCACAACTGATCGAGGCCATGGCCCAGCACCCTAAACTGATCGAACGGCCGATTCTAGTCGCTGATGACAAGGCCGTGGTCGGCCGCCCGCCGGAAAAAGTGCTGGAGATCCTGCCGTGAGCGCGCCCTACATCCTGGTGCTGTACTACAGCCGCCATGGCTCGACCAGCGAAATGGCCCGGCACATCGCCCGCGGCATCGAACTGGCCGGTATGGAGGCGCGCCTGCGCACAGTGCCTGCTATCTCTACCGAATGTGAAGCGGTGGCACCGGACATTCCGGCCAGTGGTGCGCTGTACGCCACCCTGGACGACCTTCGCCACTGCGCAGGCCTGGTACTGGGCAGCCCGACCCGCTTCGGCAACATGGCAGCGCCGCTGAAGTACTTCCTGGATGGCACCAGCAGCCTGTGGCTGGGCGGTGAACTGGTCGGCAAGCCGGCGGGGGTGTTCACCTCTACCGCCAGTTTGCACGGTGGCCAGGAAACCACCCTGCTGTCGATGATGTTGCCGTTGATGCACCACGGCATGCTGGTGATGGGCCTGCCGTACAGTGAGTCGGCCTTGCTGGAAACCCGCGGCGGCGGCACCCCTTACGGCGCCAGCCACCATGCGGGGGCCGATGGCAAGCGTGAGCTTGATCAGCACGAAATTGCCCTGTGCCGCGCTCTGGGCCAACGCCTGGCGACCACGGCCAAGGCCCTGGAGGCCGCGCGTGGCTAAAAAGCCCAAGGTGTTGCCGCCTCTGGAATGGCTGGCACCGCGCCTGCGCCTGACACGGGCGTTGAGCCTGGCGTTTTTCTTCGGCCTGATCGGCCTGCTGCTGGTGAACAACCTGTGGTTCGCCAACCTGCATGGGGCGCGAGTCGGGGTGATTCTGGCAATCGAGCTGGTGCCACTGCTGCTGCTGTTGCCGGGCATGCTGACAGGCAGCGCCCGGGCACATGCCTGGGCCTGTTTCGTGGTGAATATCTATTTCATCAAGGGCGTGCTGGCGGCGTTCGACCCGGCGCGGGCGGTGTTTGGCTGGGTTGAAGTGCTGGTGAGCCTGGGGTTGTTCATTGCCGGGCTGCTGTATGTGCGCTGGAAGTTCCAGCATGAGCGGCGCATGGCGGGCGAAGGGAGTTGAATTCGGGGGCTGCCCAGCAGCCCCGACGATCTCAATGGTTGACGGTATGCGCCAGCATCACCGACAACTGGCACAGCGGCCGCCCACTTTCTTCATGCCACTGGTTGAACGCCTGTTGCACCAAGGCCAGGTCGCGTTGACTGGTCGGCTGCTTGTCGATCACCTTCTGTGCAATCAACGCCGCCGCCATGTCATCGGTAGGGATGAAGGTATCCTTGCCAACCATACGCAAAAAGCGCGGCGCCGACAGCCCACCCAGCTGGTTGCCGTGCTTGGCCAGGTACTTCCACAAGCCGACAATGTCGGTCACCGGCCAGTCGGCGATGAAGGCGCCAAAGCTGCCCTTCTCCTTCGTCACGTCGAGGATCATCTGCGCATTGCGCGGTACGCTCTTGAGCTTGCCCAGGTGGCGGATGATGCGCTCGTCCTGCATCAGCCGCTCCAGGTGCTCGGCGCCCATCAGCACGACCTTCTCCGGGTCGAAGCCGAAAAACACCTGCTCGAACGCTGGCCACTTGGCATCCACCAGGCTGTGCTTGAGCCCCGCGCGGAACACGCGCAGGGCCAAGGTCGACAGGTAGCGGTCGTCGCTGATACCGCGCAGTTGCACAGCTGTGCGCGGCTGCGGCAGGAAGGCCTCCAGCGCCTGGGCCGAGCCAAAGCGGTTCAGGCAGTACTCATGCAGCCACTGGTAATCGCGCATGGGCTCAGATATTCAGCACGTCGAGGAAACGCGGCGTGGCGTTTTCGTCGATCTTCAGGCCGATGAAGTCGAACAGGTTGCGGTCGGCCAGTTGCGACGGCGCCACGTTCTGCAGGGCACGGAAGATGCTCTCGGTACGGCCCGGGTGCTTGCGCTCCCACTCCACCAGCATGTCCTTGACCACCTGACGCTGCAGGTTTTCCTGCGAGCCACACAGGTTGCACGGGATGATCGGGAATTCCTTCATGTCCGAGTAGGCCTGGATGTCCTTCTCGCTGCAGTAGGCCAGGGGGCGGATCACCACATTGCGGCCGTCGTCGGCGCGCAGCTTCGGCGGCATGCCCTTGAGCGCACCGTTGAAGAACATGTTGAGGAAGAAGGTTTCGACGATGTCGTCGCGGTGGTGCCCCAGCGCCATCTTGGTCGCGCCGATTTCGTCGGCGAAGGTGTACAGGGTGCCACGGCGCAGGCGCGAGCACAGCGAACACGTGGTCTTGCCCTCGGGTACCAGCTCCTTGACCACCGAGTAGGTGTCTTTCTCGACAATGTGGTACTCGACGCCCAGCTCTTTGAGGTAGGCCGGCAGCACGTGCTCAGGGAAGCCTGGCTGCTTCTGGTCCATGTTCACCGCGACGATCTCGAACTTGATCGGTGCCACCTTCTGCAGGTGCAACAGAACGTCGAGCATGGTGTAGCTGTCCTTGCCGCCAGACAGGCAGACCATGACCTTGTCGCCATCCTCGATCATGTTGAAGTCGGTGATGGCTTCGCCGGCGAGACGACGCAGGCGTTTTTGCAGTTTGTTCTGGTTGACCGAGAGGGTGCCCATAGCGCTTGGATCCGCGAGGTGTGACAAAAGCCGGCTATTTTACGCACAAACGCAGCATCGCTGTAGGCATTCCGATAAAGACTTCGATGTAATCAACAGCCCCCCTTACAGCGCAATTTGCTCTAAAAAGCACGGTTCGTGCCGGCAACCGCTTCCTATACTGCGACATAAGGCCACATTACCGCTTGCATCGGTGTTCGGGCCTCGGGCCGCTTGCGCTCCATCTGGGGGGCGTTTGGCAACATTGAGAGGAGTGATCGGCATGATTCATCACGTTGTGGGGCTGTTTACCCATCCCGATCAGGAATGGCGGGAAATTCGTGGCGAAGAAGAAACCATCAGCCACATGTACCTGACGCATACCTTGATCCTGGCGGCGATCCCTGCCGTTTCCGCATTCATCGGCACCACCCAGGTGGGCTGGGTAATCGGTGACCGGCCAGCCGTGATGCTCACCATGGAAAGCGCCATCTGGATGAGCATCATGTCGTACTTGGCCATGCTCGGCGGGGTGGCGGTAATGGGCGCGTTCATCCACTGGATGGCTCGCACCTACGATGCCAATCCGTCCATGGCGCAGTGCATCGCCTTTGCCACCTACACCGCCACACCGTTGTTCATCGGCGGCTTGGCGGCGCTGTACCCGCACCTTTGGCTGGGCATGCTGATCGGCACTGCTGCTATCTGCTACACGGTGTACCTGCTGTATGTCGGCTTGCCGACGTTCATGAACATACCGTCCGACGAAGGCTTCCTGTTCTCCAGCTCGGTGCTGGCAGTGGGCCTTGTGGTACTCGTGGCGATCATGGCTGCCACGGTAATTATCTGGGGACTGGGCGTGGGGCCCGTCTACACCAACTAGAACAGACTCAACCAACACTGGGGCATCAACCAGGGGCCGCCGCAAGGCGGCCTCTGGCTGTGCGCAGACCGGTGGCACGGCAGGCCGCCGATGCTTGCGGCATAATGCCCGGTCAGGAGAACCGCCCCACCATGCCCGAGCTGCTCAAACAACGCGTCGAAACCTGTTACCAGCAAGCCGAAACCTTTTTCAAACGCCCCTTCCCGCGCCCGGAAGTCAGCTTCAAGCTGCGCGGGCAAAAAGCCGGCGTCGCCCACCTGCACGAGAACCTGCTGCGCTTCAACCTGCAGCTTTACCGGGAAAACCAGGAAGACTTCCTGCGCCAGACCGTTGCCCACGAAGTGGCGCACCTGGTGGCCCACCAGTTGTTTGGCGACCGCATCCAGGCCCATGGCGAAGAGTGGCAATTGATCATGCGCGGGGTGTATGAGCTGCCACCCAACCGTTGCCACAACTATGAAGTGCAACGGCGCGTGGTAACCCGCTACATCTACCGCTGCCCGTGCCCGCAGGGTGATTTCCCGTTTACCGCACAGCGGCACAAGCTGGTGCGCCAGGGGCGGCGGTACCTGTGCAAACGCTGCCGGGAGATTCTGGTGTACAGCGGCGAGACCCGCGTCGAATAGGGGCCGGCCTCATCGTGGGCAAGCCCGCGAAAAAGCCGACACAAGCAATGCAAAAATCACCGGCATAAGAAAGGCGACCCGGGGGTCGCCTTCTTTTACCAGCCTGCGCCTTACTTCTCGACGAAGGCACGCTCGATCAGGTAGTCACCCGGCTCGCGCATGCGGGCGGAGACTTTCAGGCCGAAGCTGTCCAGCACTTCGCTGGTCTCGTCGAGCATGCTCGGGCTGCCGCAGATCATCGCACGGTCGTCCTGCGGGTTGATCGGTGGTAGGCCAATGTCGCTGAACAGCTTGCCGCTGCGCATCAGGTCGGTCAGGCGGCCTTGGTTTTCGAAAGGCTCGCGGGTCACTGTCGGGTAGTAGATCAGCTTGTCGCGGACCGACTCACCGAAGAACTCGTTCTGCGGCAGGTGCTCGGTGATGAACTCGCGATAAGCCACTTCGTTCACGTAACGCACGCCGTGTACCAGGATCACTTTTTCGAAGCGCTCGTAGGTTTCCGGGTCCTGGATGACGCTCATGAACGGCGCCAGGCCAGTGCCGGTGCTCAGCAGATACAGGTGCTTGCCCGGGTTCAGGTCGTCGAGCACCAAGGTACCGGTAGGCTTCTTGCTGATGATGATCTCATCGCCTTCCTTCAGGTGCTGCAGCTGCGAGGTCAGCGGGCCGTCAGGCACCTTGATGCTGAAGAACTCCAGGTGCTCTTCCCAGTTCGGCGAGGCGATGGAATAGGCACGCATGAGCGGACGGCCGCTTTCCTGCTGCAGGCCGATCATCACGAACTGACCGTTCTCGAAGCGCAGCCCCGGGTCGCGGGTGCACTTGAAGCTGAACAGGGTGTCGTTCCAGTGGTGCACACTGAGGACACGTTCGTGGTTCATGTTGCTCATCGATGGGGCTCCTGAAGAAAAACGCGGCGCGCAAAACGCGCAGTTGCGCGATAGTTTAGGGGCAGCGACAATATCTGTTAACTGGATTATCAAGATATGTGTTATCGGTTATATCGATATGCGATTCACACTCCGTCAACTGCAAGTCTTCGTCGCCGTCGCACAGCACCAAAGCGTCTCCCGGGCCGCTAGCCTGCTGGCGTTGTCGCAGTCGGCCGCCAGCACTTCCATCACCGAACTGGAGCGGCAATCGAGCTGCCAGCTGTTCGACCGTGCCGGCAAGCGCCTGGCGCTCAACGCCTTGGGCCATCAACTGTTGCCACAGGCAGTGGCCCTGCTCGACCAGGCCAAGGAAATTGAAGACCTGCTTAACGGCAAGTCCGGTTTCGGTTCGCTGGCGGTCGGCGCCACATTGACCATCGGCAACTACCTGGCCACCCTGCTGATCGGCAGCTTCATGCAGACCCACCCGGAAAGCCAGGTCAAGCTGCATGTACAGAACACAGTGCATATCGTGCAACAGGTCGCGCACTACGAAATTGATCTGGGTCTAATCGAAGGTGACTGCAACCACCCCGACCTGGAAGTGCAGCCGTGGGTCGAGGACGAACTGGTGGTGTTCTGCGCGCCGCAGCATCCACTGGCCAAGCCGGGCCGGGCTGATATCGAAAGCCTGTCGCAAGAGGCGTGGATATTACGCGAGCAAGGCTCAGGCACCCGCCTCACCTTCGACCAAGCCATGCGCCATCACCGCGCCAACCTCAACATCCGCCTGGAGCTGGAACACACCGAAGCGATCAAGCGCGCGGTGGAGTCGGGCCTGGGCATTGGCTGCATTTCGCGGCTGGCGCTGCGTGACGCTTTCCGCCGGGGCAGCCTGGTACCGGTGGAAACGCCGGAACTGGACCTGATGCGCCAGTTCTATTTCATCTGGCACAAACAGAAGTACCAGACCTCGGCCATGCGCGAGTTTCTGGAACTGTGCCGCAACTTCACTGCGGGCTATACCCGCAGTGATGAAATCGTGCTGCCGCCGATCGCTTAGAGCAGGATCACGCCCCACACCAGCGCCACCATGGTCAGTGCCACCAGTTGCGCGGCGCTGCCCATGTCCTTGGCGTTTTTCGACAGCGGGTGGCGCTCCAGCGAGATGCGGTCGATGGCCGCCTCCACCGCCGAGTTGAACAGCTCGACGATCAGCCCCAATAGGCACACCGCAATCATGATCGCCCGCTCGGCACGGCTGACCGGCAGCCAGAAGGCGATCGGGATCAGCAGCACGTTAAGCAGCACCAGCTGGCGGAATGCGGCCTCACCCTTGAAGGCGGCACGCAGGCCATCCAGCGAGTAGCCGGCGGCGTTGAAGATGCGTTTCAGGCCGGTCTGGCCCTTGAATGGCGATGTCATGTGGGTCACTTAACAACAGAAAGGCCAGCAGACTAGACCGGCTCGGGTCAAAAAAGCGTGAAGCCACGCGCAGTCAGTTGCTGGCAACCGATTCAAGTTGTTGCAGCAGCAGCGCGGCCTGGGTGCGGGTACGCACGCCCAGCTTGCGGAATATTGCAGTGACGTGGGCCTTGATCGTGGCCTCGGAGACACTCAGCTCATACGCAATCTGCTTGTTCAGCAGGCCTTCGCAGACCATGGTCAGCACGCGGAACTGCTGCGGCGTGAGGCTGGCCAGTCCCTCGCTTGCGGCCTTGGCCTCGGCCGAGACATCGACCTTTTCGAACGCCTGCGGCGGCCACCAGACTTCGCCATCGAGCACCTTGCGCACGGCATCCTGGATCACTTCGAGGGTGCTGGACTTGGGAATGAAGCCACTGGCGCCAAACTCGCGGGACTTGACCACCACCGCGGCCTCCTCCTGTGCCGACACCATCACCACCGGGATCTGCGGGTATTGCCCGCGCAGCAGCACCAGCCCGGAAAAACCATAAGCACCCGGCATGTTCAAGTCCAGCAGCACCAGGTCCCAGTCGGCTTTTTCGCTCAGGCGGGTTTCCAGTTCGGCAATGCTTGCGACTTCGACCAGGCGCACATCCGGGCCCAGGCCAAGGGTAACGGCCTGGCGCAGGGCGCCACGGAACAGCGGGTGGTCATCGGCAATCAGGATTTCGTAAGTGGCCATCGATCTAAGGATCCTGTTCTATGCCAGGCGCTCGGGGGATTGAGAAGCGCCCGGCGGGGAATCGGCGCCAAGGATGCCGAGCACGGTCAAGGGTGGTCAAGCCATTGCCCTGCCGTCTCGCCCACCTTGGCTGCCAGCCCCGTCATTATGAACCAAAGCAGGGGTTGTGCCCCTTGGACTATAGGAAGGTATGCAAACGCTGGTGGGTGTCGTCCTGATCATCCAGCGGCAGACGCCGCTTGCCGCTCAGATAGTGCAGGCTGAATACATCCAGGTAGGCATCCAGCGCCTGCGAAGCCTGGCTGTCGCCGGCCAGGTCCAGGCACATGGCTGCGACCTCTGCCGTGCAGAAATGGTCGTCGCGCTTGGAGCGCCGCAGGCGGTAGCGCGACATCTGCTCGGCCTGCAGGCTCAACACCGGGAAGCGGTCAAGGTACGGGCTTTTGCGGAACATCTTGCGGGCTTCGGTCCAGGTGGCATCCAGCAGGATGAACAGCGGGCGCTTGCCCGGCTCACGCGCCACCTCGCTGACCACCCGCTGCTCGGCCACGAACTCACCGGGGAAGACGATATAGGGCTGCCAGTGCGGGTCGTCCAGCAACGCCAACAAGCGCTCGTCGACCGAGGTGCGCAGCCAGCCGAAGGCCCAGGTGTCCTGGATCAGGTCGGCAATCAGCCAGCCGGTGTTGGTGGGCTTCAACGGCTCGGTGTCATGCATCAGCAGGCATACGCCCGACTCGGCCTGCACCCGAGGCTTCCAGGCACACAGGCAATGGGTGGCGATGACCCGGCAATCCGCGCAGCGCTCGGCACGCGAGCCACGGGCGATGAAAGGCTTGTTGCTGCGGGCCAGGCGTTCGGCGCGCAGCCGCGCTACCGCGTGGCTCATGCCGGCAGGCCTCTGGACAGGTAGGAAATGGGCACAAGGATGACTCGGAAAAAACAAGGCGCCCAGTTTAGCAGAACAGGGGCCATTTACTGTGCAGCTGGCGAGGTGCCCCTTATAATCGACGCTTACCGTGCCCGAACCTCGCGCTCGCGCGACTTTCACGGAACGCCGTCGACCTGCGCATGTCAAAGCGCCAGTCATCGAACCAGGAGAGATTCATGCTGCGCCTTATCGTCCCCGCCCTGAGCCTGCTACTCGCTCTGCCCCTGGCAGCCCAGGCAGCCTCCAAGCAGGATTACGACCTGAACAGGACATTGCAGAAGGTTGCCAAAGAAAGCAGCGTCGGTACCCCGCGCGCGATCAACGAGGACATCCTCGACCAGGGCTACACCGTGGAAGGCAAGGCACTGGTCAACCACCTGAGCGTACGCCAGAGCCACGCCGAGCGCATGCAGGCCAATCCCGCCCAGGTACGCAGCCAGCTGGGCGACAGCGTGTGCCGCAACAGCGGCTTTCGCAACCTGATGTCCAAGGGCGCGGTCATGGTCTATCGCTTCACGGTGTACAAGACCAACCAGCCGATCATGGACCAGGCATTCGACAGTGCCAGCTGCGTGGCCGGCAACAAGAAGAAGTAACAGCAGCTGTTCAAGCTATACCTTCTCATCCTCACGGGCGCGCCAGCGCCCTTCGGCCGCATCGGCGCGCATCTCGGCCAATAACGCCTGCAAGTAGCGCGACTGGCACTCCAGCCCCGCCAACCTGCGGCAGCACTCGTCCTCAAGGCTCAAGTGATGCACCTGAGCCGCACTCTCCAGCTGCTGGTAGAGCTGCCGGTCAATCTCGATGATCAAGCGATGCATACCGCCACCTCCTGCATCGATACGTTTCGCTTTACCAGTTAACCAAACCCCTGCTGCCGGTGGCCACATACCGACGGGCGGCTGCGCCAAACAGCCCGGCACGATCCTGCGCGAGGGTCTAGATTGAGGTCAGAGGTATTGGTGCAGAAGGAGACGTTGCATGCCTTACCAAGCGAATGAACTGCTGTTCAGCCACTTCCGTGACAACAATATCGACCTGAGCAACATCGACGCACAACTTCAACTGGTAGCCCCCGACAGCCCCAACCTGCCGCTATACCGCGACATGATGCTGACCATCCTGCGCATGGCCCATGACGACAGCGACCGCTGGAGCGCCAAGATCACCCTGCAGGCGCTGCGCGAACTGGACCAATCGTTCCGCACTCTGCAGCGCTACAAGGGCCGGCGCAAGGTGACCGTGTTCGGCTCGGCACGCACCCCGCTGGAGCACCCGATGTACGCCTTGGCCCGCGAGTTGGGCGCTACCCTGGCGCGCTCCGATCTGATGGTCATCACCGGTGCCGGCGGCGGCATCATGGCTGCCGCCCACGAAGGCGCTGGCAGCGACCACAGCCTGGGTTTCAACATCACCCTGCCCTTCGAGCAACACGCCAACCCCACCGTGGGCGGCACCGACAAGCTGCTGCCCTTCCATTTTTTCTTTATCCGCAAGCTGTTCTTCGTCAAGGAAGCTGATGGCCTGGTGCTGTGCCCGGGCGGCTTCGGCACCCTGGATGAAGCGCTCGAAGTGCTGACGCTGATCCAGACCGGCAAGAGCCCCTTGGTGCCGGTGGTGCTGCTGGACTCGCCCGGCGGCAGCTTCTGGCGCGACTGCCTGGACTTCATCAGCCGCCAGCTGGAAGAAAACCGCTACATCCTGCCCAGCGACCTGAAGCTGGTGCGCCTGGTGCACAGTGCCGATGAGGCCGTGGAGGAAATCAACCAGTTCTACAGCAACTATCACTCCAGCCGCTGGCTGAAGAACCAGTTCGTGATCCGCATGCACCACCCGCTCAGCGAAGCAGCGCTGTTTGATATTCAGGAAGGCTTTGCCGACTTGCGCCTGAGTGGCAAGTACCACCAGCAAGCGGATAGCAGTGCCGAACATGAAGTGGGCAACTTCAACCACCTGACCCGGCTGTCATTCGCCTTCAATGGCCGCGACCAGGGCCGGCTGCGCGAGCTGGTGGATTTCATCAACTTGCCGGAGAACTGGGCCAAGCCTCAGCCAATGCATACCACGCAGCGGGCCAGGGAGGCGTTGAAGGTGAGCTGATGCCGCTTGAGATTCGCTTCCTGCACTGTACCTGTGGGAGCGGGCGTGCCCGCGAAGAATCCAGCGCGGTGGATGGCACCGGCGCTGCCGGTGTTCGCGGGCTCGCCCACTCCCACATGGATTGCGTCAGCTTTCGGATTTTAAGTCAGACCTTAACCATGCGAGACCGCCTACAACTGCAGATCTGGTGGTCAGTAATCGTCGAGATCACGCCCACTGAGCAGGCGGCCGATCATGTCCATGGGGAAACCCCGGTAAGCCAGAAAACGGGTTTGCCGGGCACGGCTGCGCGGATCCTGCGGGTGCTGCCCGGCAAACTTGCGCTGCCACACATCACGCATGCGCTCGCGCCAGTCCACCTCGCTCTTGCGCAATGCCTGCTCGATATCAGCACGCGCCAGACCACGCTGGCCCAGCTCCTCACGAATACGCGAAGGGCCATAGCCAGCGCTGGAACGGTACCTGATGAAGCTTTCGAGGTAGCGGGCTTCACAAAGCAGCCCTTCTTCGGCGAGCCGGTCGAGCTCAGGCTCGATCAGCTCGTCCGAAGCGCCGCGCTGACGCAACTTGCGCGTCAGCTCGACGCGACCGTGCTCACGTCGCGCGAGCAGGTCCATGGCTGTCCGCCGAATGGCGACGGGGGTGTCGAGTACGGCGGACATATTGGCTATCTACCGCGCAATCAATAACCGGCTTCGGCGTCAGCCACATCGTCGGCGCTGGCATCAACGGCGGCAGCTTTGTTGGCTTCAGCGGCAGCACCGGCTTTCAGCAGCTTCTCACGAATCTGCTTCTCGATCTCGGTACCAATAGCCGGGTTCTCGGCCAGGTATTTGGCAGCGTTGGCTTTGCCCTGACCGATCTTGTTGCCCTGGTAGGCGTACCAGGCACCCGACTTCTCAATCAGGCCTTGGGACACACCCAGGTCAATGATCTCGCCATTACGGTAAATACCTTTGCCGTACAGAATCTGGAACTCGGCCTGACGGAACGGCGGCGAAACCTTGTTCTTGACGATCTTGACGCGGGTTTCGCTACCGACCACCTCGTCGCCTTCCTTGACCGCACCGGTACGGCGGATGTCCAGACGCACCGAGGCGTAGAACTTCAGGGCGTTACCACCGGTGGTGGTTTCCGGACTGCCGAACATCACGCCGATCTTCATACGGATCTGGTTGATGAAGATGACCAGGCAGTTGGCGTTCTTGATGTTACCGGTGATCTTGCGCAGGGCCTGGGACATCAGGCGAGCCTGCAGGCCCACGTGCATGTCACCCATTTCACCTTCGATCTCGGCCTTGGGTACCAGCGCGGCCACGGAGTCGACGATGATCACGTCAACGGCGTTGGAGCGCACCAGCATGTCGGTGATTTCCAGGGCCTGTTCGCCGGTATCCGGCTGCGAGACCAGCAGGTCGTCGACATTGACGCCCAGCTTGCCGGCGTACTCAGGGTCGAGGGCGTGTTCGGCATCGACGAAGGCGCAGGTGGCACCGCTTTTCTGGGCTTCGGCGATGACCGACAGGGTCAGCGTGGTCTTACCCGACGATTCCGGGCCATAGATCTCGACGATACGGCCTTTTGGCAGGCCGCCGATGCCGAGGGCAATATCCAGGCCCAGGGAGCCGGTGGAGATGGCCGGAATGCCTTGGCGCTCCTGGTCACCCATGCGCATGACTGCGCCTTTGCCGAATTGGCGTTCGATCTGACCCAGGGCCGCAGCCAAGGCGCGCTTCTTGTTGTCGTCCATTGAAATCCTCACGTGTTCGACTTGGCCCTGATGGCCGGAATACCTGTATAAGTAGCCAGTATTATTCCACAGGCAGGCGCCCGCGCAAACCCCTGTCGTCGATTTACTCGGCACCAAGCTGTAACAAGCCGTCTAACGCGGCGCTCACCGTCTGTCGGCGTACCGCTTCGCGGTCACCCTCGAACTGGCGGCGCTCGCTGAACACCCGGTTGCCGTCACCCCAGGCGAGCCATACGGTACCTACCGGTTTGGCTGGCGAACCACCGTCCGGCCCGGCCACGCCGCTCACCGCCACGGCGAAGCGCGCGCCGCTGGCGGCCTGGGCACCGCGTACCATGGCTTCGACCACTTCCTGGCTGACTGCGCCCACCTGGCCGAACAAGGCCTCGGGCACGCCCAACAGGCGGGTTTTCTGGGCGTTGGAATATGTCACGTAGCCAACCTCGAACCAGGCCGAGCTGCCAGGTATACGGGTGATGGCTTCGGCAATGCCACCGCCGGTGCAGGATTCGGCGGTAGCCACCTGTGCATTGAAACGGCGCAGGTGTTCACCCAGGCGGGTGGCAAGTGTGGTGATCGGGTCCATGTCGGGCTCCTGAAGGCTGCACCTACCCTACCAGCTTGTGTGTTTCACTGATATTCGGCCAGCTCGCGAAGCCTGCGACCACAACGGCAGCAGGCCTGCCGTGAAATGACGATTTCGCCGACAAACACGCGCTCGACTTCGACAGGCTTGTGCCTGTACAGCCGGCACAGCACAAGCCTGAGCCATTCGGTCATATCAGAAGTTCAACCGAAGCACGGTGCGCCAGATGTTCTTCGCCGGTGAACGACGATGCTTGACCCAGTTGCGCTCCCACCATTCATCTTCATTGCGTACCACCTGCTCCAGATCACTGCCGGTAACAGCGGCAGCATGCTGGCGGAACATCATGGGGAATACGCAATGCTGGCGGATCCTGTGTTTGACAACCACATCCACCGGCGTGCCATCGTAGGGCGTGTCGGCCAGGATCCGGCAGCCTTGGCGCGACAACACATAGGCGTGCAACGCGACCACCCGCCCCCGGGCGATAAACGGAAACCAGGTCAGCCACGTCCGCCCCATGGAGTAGCCCAGGTGCAGAGCCTCGAAAGGCCGCTTCTGCATGAAGCGGTTTACCCAGCGAACCCGCGTAGCCGTAAATTCATAGGCCTTGGCATCGTCCTCGAAAATCAAAATTCTATCCAGGCCGTTTTCCAGTGCATGGCGAGCCAGTTGCTGATGCGACTCGTAGCAACCACGCGCGGGATCGCTGTGTTTCTGGACGACATGAAAAACCACCTCATTGTCCAGCTGCTGACCGATAGTTTCTGTGAATAGTTTACGCCGGTCACCCCGGGTATCGAGAGAGATGCAAAAAACTGCATCGACATCAAAACGAATTCCGCTCACTGCTTTAATCAACCCGATTGCAATAACTGTTTATTGGGTCACACGCCACCGCAGTTGATTCCGGCAGGTCTTCCCTGATGTGAAAAAGCCGCCAATTCTCCATGGGGGCGCCGTGCTGTCAATATGCCCTCACTTCAACCCTGATCGCTGCCAGGACGTGCAGGTACTGCCCGTGCGGTTGCCGTGGTACGCTATGCGGCTTGAAAAATCAGGTGGGTCTCGGCGCCGCGCACGCAACACGGAACGCCCCAATTTGCCCCACAATGTTGAGACCTACTTTCTAAGCCTTTGATGAATAAAGCAATCTCCGATCTTTCCGCACACACCCCGATGATGCAGCAGTACTGGAAGCTGAAGAACCAGCACCCGGACCAGCTGATGTTCTACCGCATGGGCGACTTCTACGAAATCTTCTACGAAGATGCGAAGAAGGCCGCGAAACTGCTGGACATCACCCTGACCGCGCGCGGTCAGTCGGCCGGCCAGTCCATCCCCATGTGCGGGATTCCGTTCCATTCGCTGGAAGGTTACCTGGCCAAGCTGGTCAAGCTGGGCGAATCGGTGGTGATCTGCGAACAGATTGGCGACCCGGCCACCAGCAAGGGCCCGGTGGAGCGTCAGGTGGTGCGCATCATCACCCCAGGCACGGTCAGCGACGAGGCGCTGCTGGACGAGCGTCGCGACAACCTGATTGCTGCGCTGCTCGGTGACGAACGCCTGTTCGGCCTGGCCGTACTGGACATCACCAGCGGCAATTTCAGCGTGCAGGAAATCAAAGGCTGGGAGAACCTGCTGGCCGAGCTTGAGCGCCTGAACCCGGTCGAGCTGCTGATCCCTGACGACTGGCCACGCGACCTGCCCGCCGAAAAACGCCCGGGCGCCCGCCGCCGTGCGCCGTGGGACTTTGACCGCGATTCGGCACGCAAGGCCCTGTGCCAGCAGTTCGCGACCAAGGACCTCAAGGGCTTTGGCTGCGACAAGCTGACGCTGGCCATCGGCGCCGCCGGCTGCCTGCTGACCTACGCCAAGGAAACCCAGCGCACCGCCCTGCCGCACCTGCGCAGCCTGCGCCACGAGCGCCTGGACGACACGGTCATCCTCGATGGCGCCAGCCGTCGCAACCTGGAGCTGGACGTCAACCTGGCGGGCGGGCGTGACAACACCCTGCAATCGGTGGTCGACCGCTGCCAGACTGCCATGGCCAGCCGCCTGCTGAGCCGGTGGCTGAACCGCCCGTTGCGCGACCTCAAGGTACTGCAAGCACGCCAGGACTCGATTCGCTGCCTGCTCGACAGCTACCGTTTCGAGAAGCTGCAGCCGCAGCTGAAAGAAATTGGCGACATCGAGCGGATCCTCGCCCGAATCGGCCTGCGCAATGCCCGCCCACGCGACCTGGCGCGCCTGCGCGATGCATTGGGCGCCTTGCCTGAACTGCAAAACGCCATGACCGAGCTGGAGGCGCCGCATCTGGCGCGCCTGGCAGCCATCACCGGCACCTACCCGGAGCTGGCCAGCCTGCTGGAGCGGGCGATCATCGACAACCCACCGGCGGTGATCCGCGACGGCGGCGTGCTAAAGACCGGCTATGACAACGAGCTGGACGAGCTGCTGGCGATCAGCGAAAACGCCGGCCAGTTCCTGATCGACCTGGAAGCCCGAGAAAAAGCCCGCACCGGCCTTGCCAACCTCAAGGTCGGCTACAACCGTGTGCACGGCTACTTCATCGAGCTGCCCACCAAGCAGGCCGAGCAGGCACCGGGCGACTACATTCGCCGTCAGACCCTCAAGGGCGCCGAGCGCTTCATCACCCCCGAGCTGAAAGTGTTCGAGGACAAGGCGCTGTCGGCCAAGAGCCGCGCCTTGGCCCGTGAGAAGATGCTCTACGACGCCCTGCTGGAAACCCTGATCAGCCACCTGGCGCCGCTGCAAGACAGCGCCGCCGCCCTGGCCGAACTGGATGTGCTCAGCAACCTGGCCGAACGTGCGCTGAACCTCGACCTGAACTGCCCCCGCTTCGTCGACGAGCCGTGCCTGCGTATCGAGCAAGGCCGCCACCCGGTCGTGGAGCAGGTACTGACCACGCCGTTCGTGGCCAACGACCTGGGCCTGGACAACAGCACGCGCATGCTGATCATCACCGGCCCGAACATGGGCGGTAAATCCACCTACATGCGCCAGACCGCCCTGATCGTGCTGCTGGCGCACATCGGCAGCTTCGTGCCGGCGGCCAGCTGCGAACTGTCGCTGGTCGACCGCATCTTCACCCGCATCGGCTCCAGTGACGACCTGGCCGGCGGGCGCTCGACCTTCATGGTCGAGATGAGCGAAACCGCCAACATCCTGCACAACGCGACCGACCGCAGCCTGGTGCTGATGGACGAAGTGGGCCGCGGCACCAGCACCTTCGACGGCCTGTCGCTGGCGTGGGCTGCCGCCGAGCGTTTGGCCCAGCTGCGCGCCTATACACTGTTCGCCACTCACTATTTCGAGCTCACCGTGCTGCCAGAAAGTGAGCCGCTGGTGGCCAACGTGCACCTGAATGCCACCGAGCACAACGAGCGCATCGTGTTCCTGCACCATGTGCTGCCTGGCCCTGCCAGCCAGAGCTACGGCCTGGCCGTGGCACAACTGGCCGGCGTGCCGGGTGTGGTGATCCAGCGTGCTCGCGAACACCTGGCGCGCCTGGAAACCACCAGCCTGCCGCATGAGCAAGTCCCGAGCGAGAAGGCCAGGGATGTGCCACAGGTGCCGCACCAGAGCGATCTGTTCGCCAGCCTGCCACACCCGGCCATCGAGAAGCTGGGCAAGCTGCAACTGGACGACATGACCCCGCGCCAAGCTATCGAAATGCTATATCAACTAAAGAACCTGTTATAACGGCGCCCACTACAAGCTGGTAGAATCCGCCGCGGTTTGCTGGTGCTGCAGGTTATTAGCCTGGCCTGCAGCCACATACCTGTAAACCGCGCGGCCCTGAGAGGAAGGGCCGCCGCCGTCGCCTGAGGAGAGAACTAGAAATGACCTTCGTCGTCACCGACAACTGCATCAAATGCAAATACACCGACTGCGTGGAAGTCTGTCCGGTGGACTGCTTCTACGAAGGCCCGAACTTCCTGGTCATTCACCCGGACGAGTGCATCGATTGCGCGCTCTGCGAACCGGAATGCCCGGCGCAAGCCATCTTCTCGGAAGACGAAATCCCTGCCGGGATGGAGAACTTCATCGAGCTGAACGCCGAACTGGCGGAAGTCTGGCCAAACATCACCGAGCGCAAGGATGCCCTGCCTGACGCTGAAGAGTGGGACGGCAAGACTGGCAAGATTGCAGACCTGGAGCGCTGATAGCGACCGGACACGAAAAAGGCCCCTCGGGGCCTTTTTTGTTTTTCTGCGGGCAAAAAAAAGGGGCGGTTTGACCCGCCCACATTTTTTCCGTAGTCCCTGCTTGTCCCGAACATCTTCCTGATGAAATCGCTTCTTGCGATGTCCTTGGCCTTCGTCCTGAATGCCTGTGCATGTCCCTGTGCACAGTTCGAATACTAGCGGGTTCAGCCGGGCGGGCAAGCGCGAGACCTCACAAGGTATTACAGGGGACACATTTCCTCACAACCGAATAAGCCATGCTTTTCAATGGGTTGTAAAAATACAGGGGCTGAAAACGACAATGATTTACTGCGACTTGCATAGATAGCTTACAAAACAAGTAAGAAAAGGCTTACACGCAATGTTACTGGGGTAGCGCAGTACACATTAGATATCTGTTTTACCTGGCGGATTTTGGGGCTGCCTTGCAGCCCATTCGCAGCACAAGGCTGCTCCTACAGATATACGCGATCATGCAGGCAATCACGGTCTCTTGTAGGAGCAGCCTTGTGCTGCGAATGGGGCGCGCAGCGCCCCCGACATTCTCAAATGACACACACAAAAACGCCCCGAGGTCATCGGGGCGTTTTGTGTCACAGGCCTTCGCTACTGGAACAACGACTCGCTGGACAGGCCGTTCTTTTCAAGGATCTCGCGCAGACGCTTGAGCCCCTCTACCTGGATCTGCCGTACCCGTTCCCGGGTCAAGCCAATCTCCAGGCCAACATCCTCCAGGGTGCTGCTTTCATGCCCACGCAGGCCAAAGCGGCGCACCACCACTTCCCGCTGCTTGTCAGTCAGCTCGCCCAGCCACTGGTCGATGCTCTGTGACAGGTCGTCATCCTGCAGCAGTTCGCACGGGTCGGTGGGGCGGTCGTCGGTCAAGGTGTCGAGCAGGGTCTTGTCCGAGTCCGGGCCAAGCGACACGTCCACGGAGGACACCCGCTCGTTCAGGCCCAGCATGCGCTTGACCTCGGCGACCGGTTTCTCCAGCAGCGTGGCGATTTCTTCCGGGGAGGGTTCGTGGTCGAGTTTCTGGGTCAGCTCGCGTGCGGCGCGCAAGTAGACGTTGAGTTCCTTGACCACGTGGATCGGCAGGCGGATGGTGCGGGTCTGGTTCATGATCGCCCGTTCGATGGTCTGGCGAATCCACCAGGTCGCATAGGTCGAGAAACGGAAACCACGCTCCGGGTCGAATTTCTCGACCGCACGGATCAACCCCAGGTTGCCCTCCTCGATCAGGTCGAGCAGCGACAGGCCGCGGTTCACGTAACGACGGGCAATTTTTACAACCAGGCGCAGGTTGCTTTCGATCATGCGCTTGCGGCCAGCGGGGTCGCCCTTCTGCGACAGGCGCGCAAAGTGCACTTCTTCTTCCGGCGAAAGCAGCGGCGAGAAGCCGATCTCGTTGAGATACAACTGGGTGGCATCTAGCGCCCGGGTGTAATCGATGTACTTGTGTTGCTTGAGCGAAGAGCCCGACTTGGCCCTCGTCCGAACCGAAGATACAGCAGGTTCGTCTGACACCACATCCGTTTCCAAAACGATGCCCGTCTCCATGAGGAGGACGTCATCGTCGATGTCAAACTCCGGCACTTCTTTACTGAGAGCCATTGTTATAGTCCTTTGCTGAGTTCGAACTCAGACTCGAGCGGCACCTTGATCCCTGGCAGCGCTGGAGCCTGTCCCCTCTACATCACAGGAACAGGCCGGGTACAACAATCAACGGCGTGGCAGGAACTGGAGTGGATCGACGGGTTTGCCCTGGCGGCGAATCTCAAAATGCAGCTTCACCCGATCTGTGCCCGTGGACCCCATTTCAGCAATCGACTGCCCTGCCTTGACCTGCTGCCCCTCCCGAACCAACAGCCTGCGGTTATGACCGTAGGCACTGACGTAGGTATCGCTGTGTTTGATGATGATCAGCTCGCCGTAGCCCCTCAAACCACTCCCGGCGTAAACCACCGCACCATCAGACGCAGCAAAAACAGGCTGTCCCAAATCACCGGCGATATCAATGCCTTTATTCAAACTACCGTTTGAAGCAAATTTTCCAATCAGCACGCCGTTGGCAGGCCAGGTCCAGCCGCCTACTGCGCGCTCCGCAGCGGGCACGGTGGCAACCACCGGCGAGCTGGCGGAAGGTGCCGGCGTGGCCGGTTTGCCGGTGCTGGCAGGCACCGTGGCAGTGCTGCCCACAGGCCGCCGCGTGACCGTGGTGCGGCTCGACGAGGACGGGTTGGTCACGACCGTGGTACTGCTGCTCGAACCACTGCTGAAACGAATCGCCTGGCCCGGCCGGATGGTATAAGGCGCCGGGATGCCGTTGCGCGCAGCCAGCTCCTTGTAGTCCCAGCCGTAGCGGAAGGCGATGGAGAACAGCGTGTCACCCGGCTTGACGACGTACTGCCCGGACGTAACCGCCGGGCGCTTGGGCACGCTGTTGTTGCGGTCGACCACCCGCGCGCTGGTGTTACTGGTGCTCGAACAACCCACCAGTAGCGTGCCCATGGCCAGTGCAATCACCAGAAGCTTGAAACCCGACCCATCCTTGCGCTGCCGAATGACTGTGTGACCCACCCGCGCTCCCCTCATGGTGCCGAAATACGATATGAAGACAAGAAATGCAATATTGTTGCAATTATAACCAAGCCGGCCGGTAATGGCAGGCTGATGCAAAAGGCTGTTGCAAAGCCATGGTGCGCGCTGCGTACTAGCGCTTCGCTCCGCCAGATAGACAGGGCGAAGCTGCAAGAATTCGCCGCCGGCGCAAAAATACCGCGCAGCTTACACCGCCAGCGCCCGGCTCGACGCAGTGCTCAGGCCAGCGGGCCATTGAGCAGCGGTACGAAGCGCACTGCCCCCAGCACTCGGCGGGAGAAGCCATGCTCCTCGCGCACGATCAGCATCAGTTGCTGGGTTTCGCCGGCCGGCCCCACCGGGATAACCATGCGGCCACCAGGTGCCAGTTGGTCAAGCAGTGCCTGCGGCACTTCCGGCGCCACTGCCGTGACGATGATGCCGTTGTACGGCGCCAGCGCCGGCCAGCCTTCGCAACCATCGCCCCAGCGGAATACCACATTGCGCAGGTTCAGCTCCACCAGGCGCTCTTTGGCCCGGTCCTGCAGCACCTTGATACGCTCAACCGAGAATACCCGCTCCACCAGTTGGGCAAGGATCGCCGTCTGGTAACCCGAGCCAGTGCCAATCTCCAGCACCTTGTCCAACGGACCGGCTTCGAGCAGAAGCTCGCTCATGTGGGCAACCATGAAGGGCTGGGAGATGGTCTGGTTGTGGCCGATCGGCAACGCGGTGTCTTCGTATGCACGATGCGCGAGTGCCTCGTCGACGAACAGATGACGCGGGGTACGCCGGATCACGTCGAGCACCTTGGTGTTCGACACACCCTCTTCGCACAGGCGCTGGATCAGACGCTCCCGGGTACGCTGGGAGGTCATGCCGATGCCACGCCGCAGCATATCGTCCTCGCGCATCAGAGCACGCCCTCCAGCCAACCGTCGAGCTGCTCGAAGGCATCATTGAAGGTACGGTCGAGCTGCAGCGGCGTGATCGAGACGAAGCCTTGCATCACCGCATGGAAGTCGGTGCCAGGGCCGCCATCTTCGGCATCACCGGCCACGGCGATCCAGTAGCCTTCCTTGCCGCGCGGGTTGACCACCTTGGTCGGTGCCGCCGCCCGCGCCCGATGACCGAGGCGGGTGAGCTGGATGCCACGGATGTGCTCCAGCGGCAGGTTGGGGATATTGACGTTGAGGACGGTGCGTGGCGGCAGCACCAGACGCGACTGTGCCTCGACCAGGCGACGGGCGATGTAGGCCGCCGTCGGCAGGTTGTCCGGCTGACGCGACAACAGCGAAAACGCCAGCGATGTGGTGCCCAGGAAACGGCCCTCCAACGCAGCGGCGACCGTACCGGAGTACAACACGTCATCACCCAGGTTGGCGCCGAGGTTGATCCCCGACACGACCATGTCCGGCACCTGCGGCAACAGCCCATTGAGCCCCAGGTGCACACAGTCGGTCGGTGTGCCGTTGAGGCTGATGAAGCCGTTGGCCAGGGTCTGCGGGTGCAGTGGCCGGTCCAGCGTCAGTGAACTGCTGGCGCCGCTCTTGTCTTGATCCGGGGCGATCACCGCGCACTCGGCGTAATCCGCCAGCGCAGCGTGCAGCGCGGCGAGGCCGGGTGCGGTAACACCGTCGTCGTTCGAAATCAGAATACGCATGGGCTGTCCGTCTGCCCTGCCGACACCAGATCCAAGACTTCGCGCACCACTACGGTGGCGAAGCATCCGGCCGGCAGGACGAATTCCAGTTGCAGGATATCAGGCTCGGGATAATGCCATGTCAGGCCGCCAATAGGGAGCCGCAAAATACGCCGTTCGTGATCCATGCCCGCCTGGGCCAACCACTGGCAAAGTGCCGGCTGCCGTGCGCCGACGGCATTTTCCAGCTGCGCGGTGGTGGCGCCTGCAGGCGAGTCGCCCTCGCCCCACATCGGGCCGGTCGGGTGCAGGTCGAGAATCGCCAGGCGTGGATCGGCGCATTCCGCCTCGCCAGCCGGGAAGAAGCTACGGCTGTCGGTGAACGCCAGCAGGTCGCCGACCTGGGCCCGCGCCCAGCTACCTTCGGCGACACGTGCCGCCAGCACCTGGTTGAACAGGTAGCTGCGCCCGGCCGAAAGCAGCCGCGAACGCAGGTTGCGCTGCTCGGGTAATGCTTTGCGCGCGGCCCAGTCGAGGGCGTCATGGACGTTGCCCCCGCCATGACCGAAGCGCTGGGTACCGAAATAGTTGGGCACGCCGTGCTGCTTGAGCTTTGCCAGGCGTGCATCCACAGCCTGGTGGTCGGCAGCCAGGGCCGTCAGGCGCAGGGTGAAGCCGTTGGCCGAATGCGCGCCACGCTGCAGCTTGCGCTGGTGGCGCACCTGCTTGAGCACGCGCAGGCTGACATCTTCAGCGCGCGACAGGTCCGGGTCGGCCTTGCCCGGCAGGTGCAGGCTGAACCACTGGCGGGTCAGGGCCTGACGGTCCTTGAGCCCGGCGTAGCTGATCGAACGCACCGGCACGCCTGCGGCGCGCGCCAGGCGGCGGGCAGCCTCTTCGGTGTTCAGGTCACGCTTTTCGACCCACAGCCACAGGTGCTCGCCTTGGCCGGACAGCGGAATGTCCAGCACTTCATCGACCTGGAAGTCTTCAGCCACCGCCTTGAGGACGGCAGTGCCCAAGGGTTCGCCCGATGCGCGCGGGCCCAGCAGTTCCGGTTCGGTCATGCAGGCAGCAGCAGGGCGACCGAATGCACGGCAATCCCCTCCTCACGGCCGGTGAAGCCCAGCTTTTCAGTGGTGGTGGCCTTGACGTTGACCTGGTCGAGTTCGACCTGCAGGTCTTCGGCGATCAGCTGGCGCATGGTCTCGATGTGCGGGGCCATCTTCGGCGCTTGGGCGACGATGGTGGCGTCGACATTGCCGACCTGCCAGCCCTTGGCCTTGACGATGCCGACTACATGGCGCAGCAGCACGCGGCTGTCGGCACCCTTGAATTGTGGGTCGGTGTCGGGGAAGTGCTTGCCGATGTCGCCCAGCGCCGCGGCGCCCAGCAAGGCATCGCTCAGGGCATGCAGCAGCACGTCGCCGTCGGAATGGGCCAGCAGGCCGTACTTGTAGGGGATACGCACCCCGCCCAGGGTAATGAAATCACCGTCGCAGAAACGGTGCACATCGTAGCCATGGCCAATACGCATAGAAAAACGCCCTGAATGAGTCAGGGCGTGATTCTACCTGCTTTTGAAGCATTGGGGCTGCTTCGCAGCCCATCGCCGGCAAGCCAGCTCCCACCTGGACCACATGGCCCTCGAGCCATGCACAGTACCTGTGGGAGCTGGCTTGCCGGCGATGAGGCAAACACCCCAGCTACGCCTTACACCCGCCCCAATGCCACCGCATGATGGCGCAGGTGATCCTCGATGAAGCTGGCAATGAAGTAGTAGCTATGGTCGTAGCCCGGCTGCAAACGCAGGGTCATTTCATGCCCCCCTTTGCGTGCCGCCTGCTCCAGCGCTTCAGGCTTGAGCTGCTTTTCGAGGAAGTCGTCACGGTCGCCCTGATCGACCAGCAACGGCGGGCATTGGCCAGCAGGGGTTTCGGCCAGCAGCACGCTGGCATCCCACTCGCGCCAGCGCGCCCGGTCTTCACCCAGGTAGCGGCTGAAGGCCTTCTCGCCCCACGGGCAATCCATCGGGTTGCTGATCGGCGAGAACGCCGACACCGAGCGGTAGCGCCCCGGGTTGCGCAAGGCGCACACCAGCGCGCCGTGCCCACCCATGGAGTGGCCGCTGATGCTGCGCTCGCCCGACGCCGGGAAGTGCGCCTCGATCAGCGCCGGCAACTCCTCCACCACATAGTCGTGCATGCGGTAGTGCTGGGCCCAGGGTTGCTGGGTGGCGTTGAGGTAGAAGCCGGCCCCCAGGCCGAAGTCCCAGGCGCCGTCCGGGTCGCCCGGCACCTGCTCGCCACGCGGGCTGGTGTCGGGGGCCACGATGATCAGCCCAAGCTCCGCAGCCATGCGCTGGGCGCCGGCCTTCTGCATGAAGTTCTCGTCGGTGCAGGTGAGGCCGCTAAGCCAGTACAGCACCGGCAGCTTCTCGCCCTGCTCGGCCTGCGGTGGCAGGTACACGGCAAACACCATGTCGCAGCCCAGCACCTTGGAGTGATGCCGGTAACGCTTGTGCCAGCCGCCGAAGCTCTTCTGGCAGGAGATGTTATCCAGGCTCATGGCACACCTCTCAGAAGTGGATCACGCTGCGGATGCTCTTGCCTTCATGCATCAGGTCAAAGGCTTTGTTGATGTCCTCCAGGCCCATGGTATGGGTGATGAAGGTATCCAGCGGAATCTCGCCTTTTTCAGACATTTCCACGTAGCTTGGCAGCTCGCTGCGGCCACGCACGCCGCCAAACGCCGAACCACGCCAGACGCGCCCGGTGACCAGCTGGAACGGACGGGTGGCGATTTCCTGCCCGGCACCGGCTACGCCGATGATGACCGACTCGCCCCAGCCCTTGTGGCAGCATTCCAGGGCAGCGCGCATCAGTTGCACGTTACCAATGCACTCGAAGGAGAAGTCCACGCCGCCGTCGGTGAGGTCGACGATCACTTCCTGGATCGGGCGGTCATATTCTTTCGGGTTGATGCAGTCCGTGGCACCCAGTTGGCGGGCGATCTCGAACTTGGCCGGGTTGATGTCGACGGCAATGATGCGCGAGGCCTTGGCCTTGACCGCACCGATCACTGCCGACAGGCCGATGCCGCCCAGGCCGAAGATGGCCACGGTATCACCGGGTTTGACCTTGGCGGTGTTGAGCACCGCGCCGATACCGGTGGTGACGCCACAGCCCAGCAGGCAGACCTTTTCCAGGGGTGCTTCTTTCTGGATCTTGGCCACGGAGATTTCCGGCAGCACGGTGTACTCGGAGAAGGTCGAGGTGCCCATGTAGTGGAACAGCTGCTGGCCCTTGTACGAGAAGCGCGTGGTGCCGTCCGGCATCAGGCCCTTGCCCTGGGTAGCGCGGATGGCCTGGCACAGGTTGGTCTTGCCCGAGAGGCAGAACTTGCACTTGCCGCATTCCGGGGTGTACAGCGGGATCACATGGTCGCCCACGGCCACCGAGGTCACGCCCTCGCCTACCGCTTCGACGATCGCGCCGCCTTCATGGCCGAGGATCGACGGGAAGATGCCTTCCGGGTCGGCACCGGACAGGGTGTAGGCATCGGTGTGACAGACACCACTGGCGACCACACGCAGCAGCACTTCACCGGCCTTGGGCATGGCCACGTCGACTTCGACGATTTCCAGGGGTTTCTTGGCTTCGAAGGCTACGGCAGCACGGGACTTGATCATCAAAGGTCTCCAGACAGAGGGTCGATTCAGACTCACAGTGTAATTCACCGCCTTTTGATGAATAATCCGGCCAAAGACAAAACATTATTGCCACACAGGGACAATCCATGACCAGCCGCTGGGAAGGCATCGACGAATTCGTCGCCGTGGCCGAATCGGGCCAGTTCACGGCAGCAGCCGAACGCCTAGGGGTTTCGTCGTCGCACATCAGCCGCCAGATCGCGCGGCTGGAGGAGCGCCTGCAGACGCGCCTGCTGTACCGCAGCACCCGCCGGGTCACCCTGAGCGAAGCCGGGCAGACTTTTCTGCAGCATTGCCAGCGCCTCCAGGATGGCCGCGAGGAAGCCCTGCGCGCGATGGGTGACCTGGCCAGCGAACCCAAAGGGTTGCTGCGCATGACCTGCGCGGTCGCCTACGGCGAGCGCTTCATCGTGCCGCTGGTAACACGGTTCATGGCGCTATACCCACAGTTGCGGGTGGATGTGGAACTGAGCAACCACACCCTCGACTTGCTGCATGAGGGCATGGACCTGGCCATCCGCCTGGGCCGCCTGGCCGATTCCCGGCTGGTGGCCACGCGCCTGGCGCCGCGGCGCATGTACCTGTGCGCCTCGCCGGCCTACCTGGAACGTTATGGCCGGCCGCACAGCCTGTCGGAACTGGCGCGGCACAATTGCCTGGTGGGCAGTTCGGACTTGTGGGCATTGCAACAGGACGGCCGCGAGCTCAGCCAGCGGATACAGGGCAACTGGCGCTGCAACAGTGGCCAGGCAGTGCTGGACGCGGCGCTGCAGGGGATAGGGTTGTGCCAGTTGCCGGATTACTACGTGCTGGAGCACCTGAACAGTGGTGCGCTGGTGTCCTTGCTGGAGGCGCACCAGCCGCCAAATACGGCAGTGTGGGCGCTGTATCCGCAGCAGCGGCACCTGTCGCCGAAGGTGCGGCGGCTGGTGGATTACCTGAAGGAAGGGTTGGCGGGGTTGCCGGAATATAAGCTTGGCTGAAGGGATACATTTGCTGTACCGGTCTATTCGCGGGTTCACCCGCGAAGAGGCCGGTACAGAAGAGCGACGTTCAGCGCCTGCCCGCCCAGCGCTGGCGCAACCATTCCAGGTCTTCGGGGCGGGTGACCTTGATGTTGTCACTGCGCCCTTCCACCAGCCGCGGCGCCTGGCCGGACCATTCGATGGCAGAGGCCTCATCGGTCACCACCACATCCGATACCAGGCACTCGGCCAGCGCCCGATGCAACGCCCCCAGGCGGAACATCTGCGGCGTATACGCCTGCCAGATAGTACTGCGGTCCACGGTAGCGCTGACCCGGCCATCGCTGTCGGCACGCTTCAGGGTGTCGCGCGCCGGCACGGCCAGCAGGCCACCCACCGGGTCGTTTGCCAGCTCCGACAACAACTTGTCCAGGTCGCTGCGCGCAAGGTTCGGCCGCGCGGCATCGTGCACCAGCACCCAGTCGCTGTCCGAGGCCCCTTGGGCATGCAGCAACAGCAACGCATTAAGCACCGAGTCGGCGCGCTCACGCCCGCCCGCTGCGCGCTGGATGCGCGAGTCGCTGGCGCAACGCAGGGTGGGCCAGAACGGGTCATCTTCAGCAATGCTGACCACCACGCCGTTAAGCCCCGGATGGCCAAGAAAACAGTCGAGGCTGTGCTCGAGAAGGGTCTGCCCGGCCAGCTCCAGGTATTGCTTGGGGCGGTCGGCAGCCATGCGGGCACCAACGCCCGCAGCAGGAATCACGGCCCAGAAGGCCGGCAAGGTATCGATCATTTCTGTGGCAACTGGAAGAGGGTTTCGCCCTCTTTGACCATTCCCAATTCGTGGCGAGCCCGCTCTTCAACGGTCTCCATGCCTTTTTTCAGCTCCAGCACTTCGGCATCGAGCACACGATTACGCTCGAGCAGGCGCTCGTTCTCGGCATGCTGCTCGGCAATCTGCTGCTTCAGCTCGGCCACTTGCGCCAGGCTGCCATTACCCACCCACAGGCGGTACTGCAGGCCACCCAGCAGCAGGAGCAGGACGAGGAACAACCAATAAGGACTGCGCATCTAGGTATCCAGGTTAAAAAGACCGCCGCACACTATGCATTTCGGGGTCTCAAATAGCACGAAGCCTGGCCGAGGCCAGGCTTCGTAGACAGAAACCCGTTGGAACGCAGTGACGTTCAGCACGAACGTCCTACAGCTCCGGCTGCTGTCTTTTTACCATCTCTTGCTTAGCCGCGAAACTCGGCACGACCACGGTAAACCGCTTTGGCACCCAGTTGCTCTTCGATGCGCAGCAGTTGGTTGTACTTGGAAACGCGGTCGGAACGGCACAGCGAACCGGTCTTGATCTGGCCGGCAGCAGTACCCACGGCCAGGTCGGCAATGGTCGAGTCTTCGGTTTCACCGGAACGGTGCGAAATCACCGCGGTGTAGCCGGCAGCCTTGGCCATCTGGATGGCTTCCAGGGTTTCGGTCAGCGAGCCGATCTGGTTGAACTTGATCAGGATCGAGTTACCGATGCCCTTCTCGATGCCTTCCTTGAGGATCTTGGTGTTGGTCACGAACAGGTCGTCGCCAACCAGCTGTACCTTCTCGCCGATCTTGTCGGTGAGGATCTTCCAGCCAGCCCAGTCGGACTCGTCCAGGCCGTCTTCGATCGAGATGATCGGGAAGCGCTCGGTCAGGCCTTTCAGGTACTCGGCGAAGCCTTCGGCGTCGAACGATTTGCCTTCGCCGGACAGGTTGTACTTGCCGTCTTCGTAGAATTCGGAAGCCGCGCAGTCCAGTGCCAGGGTCACGTCGGTGCCCAGCTTGTAGCCGGCTTTTTCGACCGCTTCGGCGATGGCAGCCAGGGCGTCTTCGTTGGAAGCCAGGTTAGGCGCGAAGCCACCTTCGTCACCCACGGCGGTGTTCAGGCCACGGGCCTTCAGCACGGCTTTGAGGTGGTGGAAGATTTCGGTGCCCATGCGCAGGCCGTCGGAGAAGGTCTTGGCGCCAACCGGCTGAACCATGAACTCCTGGATGTCGACGTTGTTGTCGGCGTGCTCGCCACCGTTGATGATGTTCATCATCGGTACCGGCATCGAGTACTGGCCCGGGGTACCGTTCAGGTTGGCGATGTGCGCGTACAGCGGCAGGTCCTGGTCCTGGGCAGCGGCCTTGGCGGCAGCCAAGGAAACAGCCAGGATGGCGTTGGCGCCCAGCTTGGCCTTGTTCTCGGTACCGTCCAGTTCGATCATGGCGCGGTCCAGGGCCTTCTGGTCGGAAGGGTCCTTGCCCAGCAGCAGCTCACGGATCGGGCCGTTGATGTTGCCGACGGCTTTCAGCACGCCCTTGCCCAGGTAACGGCTCTTGTCGCCATCACGCAGCTCCAGCGCTTCGCGCGAGCCGGTGGAAGCACCGGACGGCGCGCAAGCGCTGCCGATGATGCCGTTGTCGAGCAGTACATCGGCTTCCACGGTGGGGTTGCCACGCGAATCGAGAACTTCACGACCTTTGATGTCGACGATTTTTGCCATTGTTGTAAGCACTCCAGAATTGACGAAAACAACCTAGCTTAAGAAATTCTTGCCGTTCACCAGGCGGACTTTGCAGTGGGCAGGCCGGGTGAAGGGAGCCCCTGACCGATTGGTCAGGGGTGGATCGGGCGGTACTTTACCCGAGAAATGAGCTTTACGCGGTTTCTACCGTCGGAAAACTTTTCACCAGGTCGTCCAGTTGCTTGAGCTGGGCCAGGAATGGCTCCAGTTTGTCCAGGCGCAGGGCGCATGGGCCATCGCACTTGGCGTTGTCCGGGTCGGGGTGGGCTTCGAGGAACAGGCCGGCCAGGCCCTGGCTCATGCCGGCCTTGGCCAGGTCGGTGACCTGGGCGCGGCGTCCACCGGCGGAATCGCTGCGACCACCCGGCATCTGCAGGGCGTGGGTCACGTCGAAGAACACCGGGTACTCGAACTGCTTCATGATGCCGAAGCCGAGCATGTCCACTACAAGGTTGTTGTAGCCGAAGCTCGAACCACGCTCGCAGAGGATCAACTGGTCGTTACCGGCCTCAGCGCACTTGGCCAGGATGTGTTTCATTTCCTGGGGTGCGAGGAACTGGGCCTTCTTGATGTTGATCACCGCGCCGGTCTTGGCCATGGCCACCACCAGGTCGGTCTGCCGCGACAGGAAGGCCGGCAGCTGGATGATGTCGCACACCTTGGCGACGGGCTCGGCCTGGTAAGGCTCGTGCACGTCGGTGATCACCGGCACGTTGAAGGTGCGCTTGATCTCTTCGAAGATCTTCAGCCCTTCTTCCATGCCCGGACCACGGTAGGACGTCACCGACGAACGGTTGGCCTTGTCGAAGCTGGCCTTGAACACGTACGGGATACCGAGCTTCTCGGTCACCCGCACGTACTCTTCGCAGACCTTCATTGCCAGGTCACGGGACTCCAGGACGTTCATCCCGCCGAACAGGACGAACGGCTTGTCGTTGGCGATCTCGATGTTACCGACGCGAATGATCTTCTGGGTCATTGATCAGGCCTTGTTCTTCTGAGCCAGGGCTGCCTTGACGAAACCACTGAACAGCGGGTGGCCGTCACGCGGGGTGGAGGTGAATTCCGGGTGGAACTGGCAGGCAACGAACCATGGGTGGTCCTTGGACTCGACCACTTCCACCAGCGCGCCGTCTTCGGAACGGCCTGAAACCACCAGGCCGGCATCGACCAGTTGCGGCAGCAGGTTGTTGTTCACTTCGTAGCGGTGACGGTGACGCTCGGTGATCACGTCCTTGTTGTAGCAGTCGTGCACCTTGGAACCGGCAGCCAGCTGGCAGTCCTGTGCGCCCAGGCGCATGGTGCCGCCAAGGTCGGAAGCCTCGGTACGGGTCTCGACGGCACCGGTGGCATCAGCCCACTCGGTGATCAGGCCGACGACCGGGTGGCCGCTGTTGCGGTCGAACTCGGTGGAATTGGCGTCTTTCCAGCCCATCACGTTACGGGCGAACTCGATCACGGCCACCTGCATGCCCAGGCAGATGCCCAGGTACGGTACCTTGTTCTCACGGGCGTATTGCACCGCGGTGATCTTGCCTTCCACGCCGCGCAGGCCGAAACCGCCCGGCACCAGAATGGCGTCGGCGCCTTCGAGCAGGCTGGTGCCCTGGTTCTCGATGTCTTCCGAGTCGATGTAGCGCAGGTTGACCTTGGTGCGGTTGGTGATGCCGGCGTGGCTCATCGCTTCGATCAGCGACTTGTACGCATCCAGCAGCTCCATGTACTTGCCGACCATGGCGATGGTCACTTCGTGCTCAGGGTTGAGCTTGGCATCGACCACTTTGTCCCACTCGGACAGGTCGGCGCCATTGCACTGCAGGCCGAAACGCTCGACGACGAAGTCGTCCAGGCCCTGTGCATGCAGCACGCCCGGAATCTTGTAGATGGTGTCGACGTCTTCCAGCGAAATCACCGCACGCTCTTCAACGTTGGTGAACAGCGCAATCTTGCGACGCGACGAAGCATCGACCGGGTGGTCGGAGCGGCAGATCAGCACGTCAGGCTGCAGGCCGATGGAGCGCAGCTCCTTGACCGAGTGCTGGGTCGGCTTTGTCTTGGTTTCGCCAGCGGTGGCGATGTACGGGACCAGGGTCAGGTGCATCAGCATGGCGCGCTTGGAGCCCACCTCGACGCGCAGCTGGCGAATGGCCTCGAGGAACGGCTGCGACTCGATGTCACCCACGGTACCGCCGATTTCCACCAGGGCCACGTCGGCATCGCCGGCGCCCTTGATGATGCGACGCTTGATCTCGTCGGTGATGTGCGGGATGACCTGGATGGTCGCGCCCAGGTAGTCACCACGACGCTCTTTACGCAGCACATGCTCGTAAATTCGACCCGTGGTGAAGTTGTTGTTCTGGGTCATGGTGGTGCGGATGAACCGCTCGTAGTGGCCCAGATCGAGGTCAGTCTCGGCGCCATCGTGGGTGACGAACACTTCACCGTGCTGGAACGGGCTCATGGTGCCCGGATCGACGTTGATGTACGGATCCAGCTTGAGCATGGTGACCTTCAGGCCCCGCGCTTCCAGGATGGCCGCCAGGGAAGCCGAGGCAATGCCTTTCCCCAATGAAGAAACAACACCGCCCGTGACGAATATGTAGCGCGTCATGAAAAACCCTAGAAGTCTGCGTTAAGGCGGCCAGCGCCGCCGGAGAAAGCGAAGGAAGGCCGAAGCCCCCGATCACCTGCGTCAGTCACAGTGCATCTCGAAAAACTGTCGCGTCTGTACAGACCAGGGGTATCCCCGGCATGGAGCTCGCTCGTCATTTTCAGAATCAGCCCAGCAAAAAACTGCTTGGTAACCGGCAACCCCTGTGTTTTCGCGGAAGCCACAGAAGTTGTATCAAGAAGGGAGGGTAGTCTACCGGAATGTACCCTTCATCTCAAACCTTGCGCGCTCGTCGGCAACTGCCAATGCAGCTGGCAATCCGCCTGCACCAGCCCGGGCAGGCTGGCCACCGCCAGCAGGCGCTCCCCCTGGTACAGCAACGGCAGGCGCGGACGCAGGAAATACGGTACCCGCTGCTCATTGAGCAGACGCTTGAGATCGCGCCGGCCGCGGCCGGGAACCTCCAGCATTTCGCCGCCCTGGCGGTAGGCAATGCGCAGACCAGCCATTGGCACGGCGACATCAAGACGCACCCTGCCGTTACCTGGCAGTACCAAGGGCAACGTTGAATTCGGCCAGGCCATTTCTCCGACAGGCTGTTGCAGCCAGTCGCCGCTCAGCCACCAGATGCGCCCATCGCTGCGCAGCAGCTGCCCATCGGCAAGCCGCCAGACCGGCCGGGCATCGGCGGCAGCATCGCGCAGGTCTGCCCAGCCGGCCCAATGCCGAGTGTCGGGCAGACGGGTGCGCCGGCTCAGCCAGTATTGCAAGGCATTGCGCTGACGGGCTGGCGACAGCGCCGTGAGCGTGGCCAGGTCAAGGGAGTCCAGGCCCGACCAGGCGACGGACGACCCCTCCTGCGCAGGCGCCAGGTCGCCCTGGGCCAGTTCATCCAGCAGGCCCAGGGCTTCACCCAGGTGCTCTGCGGCGCGTGCGAGATTCTGGCTGGCCTGTGGCCAACGTTGTTGCAACTGCGGGAACACTTCGCCGCGCAGGTAGTTGCGGGCAAATTGTGTGTCGGTGTTTGACGGGTCTTCGATCCATGCAAGCCCATTCACCTTGGCATAGTCATGCAGTTGCTGGCGTGAACAACCCAGCAACGGCCTGACCAGGGTGCCCTGCCCTAGCGCCCGCTGCCCGGGCATCGCCGCCAGGCCACGCAACCCGGCGCCGCGCAACAGGCGGAACAACAGGGTTTCGGCCTGGTCGTCGCGGTGCTGCCCGGTGAACAGAATGTCGCCAGGGCCGAGGGACTGCTTGAAAGCGGCATAGCGAGCGTCGCGGGCAGCCTGTTCCAGGCTCGCGCCGGGGCTGACCTGGACGTGGATGACCTGGAGTTCGATGCCGAGATTGTCACAGACGGCTTTGCAATGGGCGGGCCAGGCGTCGGCAGCGGCTTGCAGGCCGTGGTGGATATGGAGGGCGCGCAGTGGGGGGGATGCGTGGTTGCGGACGTGGTCGGCCAGCAGGTGCAGGAGGACGGTGGAGTCGAGGCCGCCGGAGAAGGCTATGCACCAGGTGGGGGCTTGCAGCCAGGGGGTGAGGTTGATCATGAGGGCCTCACATGGCTTGAGATTGCCGGGGGTGCTTTGCACCTCTTTCGCCGGCAAGCCAGGCTCCCACAGTGAGCCTTGTGGGAGCCTGGCTTGCCGGCGAATGGGCCGCAGAGCGGCCCCGGTGATATGTCAGAGGCCGTAGCTCATCAGGCGCTCGTAGCGGCGAGCCAGCAGCGCGTCGTTATCGAACTTGCCGAGCATGTCCAGCTGTTCGATCAGGTCAGCACGGATGCTTTCCGACACTTTCACCGGATCACGATGGGCGCCGCCCAACGGCTCCTGGATGACCTTGTCGACGATGTTCAGGCTCTTCAGGCGTTCGGCAGTGATGCCCATGGCCTCAGCGGCGTCGGCCGCCTTGTCGGCAGTCTTCCACAGGATCGACGCGCAGCCTTCCGGCGAGATCACCGAGTAGGTGGAGTATTGCAGCATGTTCAGCTGGTCGCACACGCCGATGGCCAGTGCACCGCCAGAACCACCCTCACCGATCACGGTAGCAATGATCGGGGTTTTCAGGCGCGCCATCACGCGCAGGTTCCAGGCGATTGCCTCGCTCTGGTTGCGCTCTTCGGCATCGATACCCGGATAGGCACCCGGGGTGTCGATGAAGGTCAGGATCGGCATCTTGAAGCGCTCGGCCATTTCCATCAGGCGGCAAGCCTTGCGGTAGCCTTCAGGGCGCGGCATACCGAAGTTGCGGCGTACCTTCTCGCGCACTTCACGGCCCTTCTGGTGGCCGATCACCATGACCGGCTTGCCATCCAGGCGCGCGGTACCACCGACGATGGCGGCGTCGTCGGAGAAGTGGCGGTCACCGTGCAGCTCTTCGAACTCGGTGAAGATGTGCTCCAGGTAGTCCAGTGTGTAAGGACGACGCGGGTGACGTGCCAGGCGGGCGATCTGCCAGCTGGTCAGGTTGCCGAAGATGCTTTCGGTCAGTGTGTTGCTCTTGTCTTGCAGACGGGCAATTTCATCGCTGATGTTCAGCGAGTTGTCGTTACCTACCAGGCGCAGGCCTTCGATCTTGGCTTGCAGGTCGGCAATCGGCTGTTCGAAATCGAGAAAATTCGGGTTCATAGTCATCCGTCTTGGGTCTACGGCCAGGCGGCCGGCCGGTTGATCCGTTTGGCGCCCTACCTTAAGGGATCAGGCGCATTCAGGTCGAGATTAAATTTTTTGTCGATTCAACGATATTGCAGGAAGACGTTCTCACGCCCGAACTGGTCACGCAGCGCCTGAATCAGCCCATCGGCCGGGTCGATAGACCACTGCTCACCGAACTGCAGCATGGCCTTGGCGTCGCTGCCGGTGTACTCCAGGGTGATCGGGCAAGCACCGCGATGGCGGGTGATCAGTTCACCCAGCCACTTCAGCCGGTCGCCCTTGAGCGCCTCGTGTGCCACCTTCAGGCGCAGGCTCTCGGCCAGCTTGGTGCGCGCGTCTTCCATTGTCATCACCTGCTTTACCCGCAGGCGCAGGCCGCCGGAGAAGTCGTCGTTGCTGACCTCGCCTTCGACGACCACCATCGCATCGGCCTGCAGCAAGGACTGTGCCGCCATGAAGGAATCGGCGAACAGCGAAGCCTCGATGCGCCCGGAGCGGTCATCCAGGGTGACGAAGCCCATCTTGTCGCCCTTCTTGTTCTTCATTACGCGCAGGGCAATGATCATGCCGGCGACAGTCTGGGTTTCGCGCGACGGCTTGAGGTCGATGATGCGCTGGCGGGCGAAGCGGCGGATCTCGGCCTCGTACTCATCGATCGGGTGGCCGGTGAGGTACAGGCCAAGGGTGTCCTTCTCGCCCTTCAGGCGCTCTTTGAGGGTCAGCTCGCGCACCTTGCGGTGGTTGGCATAGACGTCGACTTCCACCTCGTCGAACATGCTGCCGAACAGGTCGACATGGCCGCTGTCAGCGGTGTGAGCCGCCTGCTCTGCAGCCTTGATGGCCTCACCCAGGGCCGAGAGCAAGGTTGCACGGTTGATGTCGATGTTGGCCTGGTAGGCCTTGATCTCATCATGGAAGTGCGGGCCAAGACGGTCCAGTGCGCCACTGCGCACCAGCGCATCCAGGGTGCGCTTGTTGACCCGCTTGAGGTCGATGCGCTCACAGAAGTCGAACAGGTCATTGAACGGCCCGCCTTGGGCACGCGCCTCGACGATCGCTTCCACCGGGCCTTCGCCGACACCCTTGATAGCGCCCAGGCCATAGACGATACGGCCATCGTTGTTGACGGTGAACTTGAAGTCGGAAAAGTTCACATCCGGCGCGTCGAGGCGCAGCTTCATGCTGCGCACCTCCTCGACCAGCACCACCACCTTGTCGGTGTTGTGCATGTCCGCGGACAGCACGGCAGCCATGAACGGCGCCGGGAAGTGGGTTTTCAGCCAGGCGGTCTGGTAGGACACCAGGCCATAGGCGGCGGAGTGGGATTTGTTGAAGCCATAACCCGCAAACTTTTCCACCAGGTCAAAGATGTTACCGGCCAGGTCGGCATCGATGCCGTTGTTGGCGCAACCTTCGATGAAGCCACCACGCTGCTTGGCCATTTCCTCGGGTTTTTTCTTACCCATAGCCCGACGCAGCATATCTGCACCACCGAGGGTGTAGCCTGCCATCACCTGGGCGATCTGCATCACCTGTTCCTGGTACAGGATGATGCCGTAGGTAGGCGCCAGCACCGGTTGCAGGCCTTCATACTGGTAATCGGGGTGCGGGTAGGCCAGCTCGGCGCGGCCGTGTTTGCGGTTGATGAAGTCGTCCACCATGCCCGACTGCAGCGGGCCCGGGCGGAACAGCGCCACCAGTGCGATAAGGTCTTCGAGGCAGTCGGGCTTGAGTTTCTTGATCAGCTCCTTCATGCCACGGGATTCAAGCTGGAACACCGCAGTGGTTTCGGCTTTTTGCAGCAGCTCGTAAGTCTTGCGGTCATCCAGCGGGATGAAGTCGATGTTGAGATCTGGCAGGTTTTTCTTGGCCTGCTCGCGGTTGATGATCTCCATCGCCCACTTGATGATGGTCAGGGTCCGCAGGCCGAGGAAGTCGAACTTGACCAGGCCGGCGGCCTCGACGTCGTCCTTGTCGAACTGGGTTACCAGGCCGCCGCCCTCTTCGTCACAGGCGATCGGCGAAAAATCGGTGAGCTTGGTCGGCGCGATAACCACACCACCGGCGTGCTTGCCGGTACCCCGGGTGACGCCTTCCAGCTTCAGCGCCATATCCCAGATTTCGCGGGCATCCTCGTCGCCCTTGAGGAAGTCGCGCAGGATTTCTTCCTGCTCGTAGGCCTTCTCCAGGGTCATACCCACTTCGAACGGGATCATCTTCGACAGGCGGTCGGCCAGGCCGTAGGACTTGCCCTGCACCCGCGCCACGTCTCGCACTACCGCCTTGGCGGCCATGGTACCAAAGGTGATGATCTGGCTGACCGCATTGCGCCCGTAGGCATCGGCCACGTATTCGATCACCCGATCCCGGCCATCCATGCAGAAGTCGACGTCGAAGTCGGGCATGGAAACCCGTTCAGGGTTGAGGAAGCGCTCGAACAGCAAGTCGTAGGCCAGCGGGTCGAGGTCGGTGATCTTCAGCACGTAGGCCACCAGCGAGCCTGCGCCCGAACCACGGCCAGGTCCGACCGGCACGCCGTTGTTCTTGGCCCACTTGATGAAGTCCATCACGATCAGGAAGTAACCGGGGAAGCCCATCTGGATGATGATATCCAGCTCGAACTTCAGGCGGTCCAGGTAGACCTGGCGCTTCTCTTCGTAATTGGGTGTGGTGTCTTTCGGCCACAACACCGCCAGGCGCTCTTCCAGGCCTTCGTGGGACACAAGCCGCAGGTAGTCGTCAATGCCCATACCGTTCGGCGTGGGGAAGTCGGGCAGGAAGTGCTTGCCCAGTTGAACCTGGATGTTGCAGCGCTTGGCGATCTCGACGGTGTTGGCGATGGCGTCGGGCACGTCGCTGAACAGCTCGGCCATTTCCTCGGACGATTTCAGGTACTGCTGGTCACTGTAGCCACGCGGGCGGCGCGGGTCGTCAAGGGTCCAGCCCTCGCCAATGCAAACGCGGGTTTCGTGGGCGTCGAAGTCCGCCTGCTTGATGAAACGCACGTCGTTGGTGGCCACCAGCGGGGCGCCAAGCTTGTCGGCCAGGGCCACCGCCGCGTGCACATATTCTTCATCGCGGGCGCGGTTGGTGCGCTGCACTTCAACGTAGAAGCGCTCGGGGAACATGCCCATCCAGTCTTGCAGCAGGGCCTGGGCTTCTTCATCCCGGCCGGACAACAAGGCCATGCCGATATCGCCTTCCTTGCCCGCTGACAGGGCAATCAGGCCCTCGCTGGCGGGGGCGATCCATTCACGCTGGAGGATGACCAAGCCGTTGCGCTGGCCATCGGTCCAGCCGCGCGAGATCAGCTCGGTGAGGTTGCGATAGCCCTTGGCATCCATGGCCAGGAAGCAGATGCGCGACAGCGGTGCCTCCGGATCGGCACCGGCCAGCCACAGGTCGGCACCACAGATCGGCTTGATGCCCGCGCCCATGGCAGCCTTGTAGAACTTCACCAGCGAGCACATGTTGCTCTGGTCGGTGATCGCCACCGCCGGCATGTTCATCCCGGCCAGCGCCTTGGCCAGCGGCTTGATCCGCACCAGGCCGTCGACCAGCGAGAATTCGGAGTGGACGCGCAGGTGAACGAAGGGAACCGACATGGAAGATCCTGTAGCAGTGCTTAACGACAAGGGCGGGATTGTAGCTTAAATGGGGAAGAGATTTGGGGCTGCTTGCACCCTCCCTGTAGGAGCAGCCTTGTGCTGCGAAAGGGCCAGTACAGGCACAGCAACTTCATTTACCTGACTGGCGCTTTCGCAGCACAAGGCTGCTCCTACAAGAGCGAAAGGGCCGCGAAGGGCCCTGGCAGGTCAGATAAGGGAATCGGTAACGCCTTCGCGTGCTTCCAAGGCCGCACGCACTGGGGCAAAGGAACGCCGATGGATGGGCGTAGGGCCCAGGCGCGCGAGCGCCTCAAGGTGCACCGGGGTCGGGTAACCTTTGTGCCCACCCATGCCATACCCTGGGTAGATCAGCTCGAACGCGCTCATCTCACGGTCACGGGTTACCTTGGCCAGGATCGAGGCAGCTGCAATAGCCGGCACCTGGCTATCGCCTTTGATCACCGGCGACGCCGGCACGGCCAGCTTCGGGCAGCGGTTGCCATCGATCAGGGCCAGCTTCGGCGTAATGTGCAGGCCCTGCACCGCACGCTGCATGGCCAGCATCGTGGCCTGCAGGATGTTCAGGCGGTCGATTTCCTCGACCTCGGCGCGGGCGATGCAGAAGCTCAAGGCCTTTTCACAGATCTCGTCGAACAACGCCTCGCGCTTGGCTTCGGTGAGTTTCTTCGAATCGTTCAGGCCGAGGATCGGGCGCGCCGGATCAAGGATCACCGCCGCCGTCACCACCGCGCCGCACAGCGGCCCGCGGCCCACTTCGTCGACGCCGGCGACCAGGTCCTCGACCAGGTTGAAGTCCAGTCCAATTTGCATGTCAGCGGTCCTTGAGCAAGGCCAGTACCGCCTCGGCCGCCTGGTTGGAGGCGTCACGGCGCAGGGTGCGGTGAATTTCGTCGAAACGTTCGGTCTGCTGGCTGCCATCGCGCACCAGCGGTGCAAGGGTGTTGGCCAAGGCTTCGCTGGTGGCGGCGTCCTGCAACAGTTCGGGCACCAGTTCACGCTGGGCGAGCAAGTTTGGCAGGGACACGTAAGGGCTCTTCACCAGGCGCTTGAGGATCCAGTAGGTCAAGGGCGCAAGGCGGTAGGCCACCACCATTGGCCGCTTGTACAGCAGCGCTTCGAGGGTGGCTGTGCCCGAGGCGATCAGTACTGCATCACAGGCCGCCAGGGCCTGGTGCGACTGGCCATCGAGCAGGGTCAGTGGCAGTTGGCGCCCTTCGAGCATCTGTTCGACCTGGGCACGCCGCGCGGCGTTGGCGCAGGGCAGCACGAAGTGCACGCCTGGCACCTGCTGCTGCAGGCGCTCGGCGGCGTCGAGGAACAACGCCCCCAGGCGCCCTACCTCGCCACCCCGGCTGCCAGGCATCAGTGCAACCACCGGCCCGTCGCCCAGGCCCAGTGCAGCACGTGCTGCCGGGCGGTCGGTTTCAAGCGGTATGGTGTCGGCCAGCGGGTGACCGACAAAGCGCACCGGCACTCCCTGCTCTTCATAGAACCGCGCCTCGAACGGCAGCAGCGTCAGCATCAGGTCGCAGCCTTCGCGAATCTTCAGTACGCGCTTCTGCCGCCAGGCCCAGACCGACGGGCTGACGTAGTGCACGGTCTTGATTCCGACCTGGCGCAGTTTCAGTTCAATGTTGAGGGTGAAGTCGGGGGCGTCGATGCCGATGAAAACATCCGGCTTTTCGTCGATCAGTGTCTGGATCAGCAGCTTGCGGCGTTTGAGCAGCTCGCGCAGGCGCCCCAGCACTTCGACCAGGCCCATGACCGCCAGGCGCTCCATGGGGAAGTACGATTGCAGGCCTTCGGCTTCCATCAACGGGCCGCCAACGCCAATGAAACGTACATCGGGGTGGCGTGCCTTGAGGGCACGCATCAAGCCTGAACCAAGAATATCGCCGCTGGCCTCACCTGCGACCAAGGCTACGCAAAGCGGGGCCATGTCAGCGGGTAATGCCGCGGGCGGAATTCACGATCGACTGACGGAACAGGTCGACCTCAGGGTGCTTCGCCGCCATTTCGGCCAGTTCCTTGAGCGCGTCTTCGACGGTCAGGCCCTGACGATAGACAATCTTGTAGCAACGGCGCAGCACGTGGATCACCTCGTCGCTGAAACCGCGGCGGCGCATGCCCTCGAAGTTCATGCTGCGGGCTTCGGCCGGGCTGCCGAACACGGTGACGAAGGCCGGGACGTCCTTGCCGATCGCCGTGCCCATGCCGGAAAACGCGTGGGCACCGATATGGCAGTACTGATGCACCAGGGTATAGCCGGACAGAATCGCCCAGTCGCCTACGTGCACGTGGCCGGCCAGGGCCGTGTTGTTGACCAGGATGCAGTGGTTGCCAATGACGCTGTCGTGGCCGATGTGGGCATAGGCCATGATCAGGTTGTGGTCGCCCACGGTGGTTTCCGCACGGTCCTGAACGGTGCCGCGGTGAATGGTCACCCCTTCGCGGAACACATTGTGATCGCCGATCACCAGGCGCGTCGGCTCACCCTTGTACTTGAGGTCCGGGGTATCTTCGCCAATGGAGGAAAACTGAAAGATACGGTTGTGCTTGCCGATGCGGGTCGGCCCTTTGAGCACAACATGCGGGCCGATAACGGTACCCTCCCCGATTTCCACATCGGGGCCAACGATCGACCAAGGGCCGACCTCGACACCATCGGCCAGCTTGGCCGACGGGTCGATAATGGCCCGAGGATCAATCGAATTCATAGGGAGCGTTCCGCGCATGTGATCTGTGCCGAGCAAACCGGTTTGCCGTCGACCAGGGCGCGGCATTCAAACTTCCAGATCATGCTCTTGCGGCTGAGGAACTTGGCTTCCAGCACCAACTGGTCACCCGGCAGTACCGGCTGACGGAAACGCAGCTTGTCGGAACCAACGAAGTAGTACAGGGTGCCATCAGCGGGCTTGGCATCGAGCATCTTGAAACCGAGGATGCCGGCCGCCTGGGCCATGGCTTCAATGATCAAAACGCCCGGCATGATCGGGTGCGCCGGGAAATGGCCGTTGAAGAACGGCTCGTTGATGCTGACATTCTTGTAGGCACGAATGCTCTGGGCCTCGAAGTCCAGATCCGTCACCCGGTCCACCAGCAGGAACGGGTAACGGTGAGGCAGGTATTCGCGAATCTCGTTGATGTCCATCATTTCGGGGGGGAAGCCTGTAATAAGAATAGGGAGCGCAGGTGCTGACCACACGCTCCTTTAGCAATCCAAAGAGGAGCCAGCTAGCGACTGTTCACTCTTGCTCAGGGAATGGTATCAGCCTTCTGATGTCGGCAGGCCACCTGAGGTCACGGTATCGACGCGTTTTTCCAGCTGCTGAAGACGCTTGGCCATGTCATCCAGCTGGCGGATCCGCGCAGCGCTCTTGCGCCAGTCAGCCAAAGGCTGCATGGCTGTGCCGGATGAATAGGAACCGGGTTCAGTGATCGAACGGGTTACCATTGTCATCCCTGAAACAAATACGTTATCGCAAATATCAATGTGCCCTACCAGGCCCACGCCCCCGGCCAGCATGCAATGCTTGCCGATGCGCGTACTGCCGGAAATGCCCACACAAGCGGCCATGGCCGTGTGGTCACCGATCTGCACGTTGTGGGCGATCTGGATCTGGTTGTCGAGCTTGACCCCGTCGCCGATCCGCGTGTCGGACAGCGCACCACGGTCGACGGCAGTATTGACGCCGATTTCCACGTCATCACCAATGGTGACGCCGCCGATCTGGGCGATCTTGCGCCAGATACCCTTCTCATTGGCAAAGCCGAAGCCTTCGCCGCCGATCACAGCACCCGACTGGATGACCACGCGCTTGCCGATCACGACGTCGTGATACAACGTCACCCGCGGCGCCAGCCAGCCGCCTTCACCTACAACGCAACGCGCACCGATGAAGCAATGGGCGCCGATGCAGACATCAGCCTCGATGCGCGCACCGCTTTCGATCACCGCGAACGGCCCGATGCTGGCGCTGGCGTCCACCTGCGCGTCCCCAGCCACCACGGCGCTGGGATGGATTCCCGCCACAGCCTTGGGTTTGGGGTCGAACAGGTGGGAAATACGCGCATACGCCTGGTACGGGTCGGCCACGATCAGGGCATTGCCAGCGAAACTTTCGGCATCCGCAGCCTTGAGCAATACCGCACCCGCCTGGCAGTTATCCAGGTACTTGCGGTACTGCGGGTTGGCGAGGAAGCTCAATTGACCGGGGCCTGCCTCCTGCAAGGTGGCCAGCCCGGTAATCTGCAACGCCTCGGGCCCCTTGAGGGTGGCACCGAGGGCCTCGGCCAGTTGGCCTAGCGTCATGGTCACACTCATATCAACGGGCTTGGTTCATGCGCTCGATGACCTGGCGGGTGATGTCGTACTGAGGTTTGACATCGATGACCGCACCACGCTCGAGGACCAGGTCAAAACCGCCCTTCTTGATCACTTCCTCGACAGCACCATCCAGCTTCGGCTTCAGTTGCTTGAGCATGTCGCGGTCAGCAACGGCTTTGGCTTCGTTCAGTTCCTTGGACTGGAACTGGAAGTCACGGGCCTTTTGCTTGAACTCGAGCTCCAGGCGCTCACGCTCCTGCTGCTGCATCTTGTCGCCGCCCTTGATCAGACGGTCCTGGATGCCCTTGGCGCTGCTTTCCAGGCTTTTCAGCTTGGTCAGTTGCGGACCGAACTTCTTCTCGGCATCGACCGCGTATTTCTTGGCGGCATCCGATTCGAGCAGGGCCATCTGATAGTTCAGCACGGCAACCTTCATTTCGGCGAATGCCGGGGTGGCGACCAGCGCCGCGGCCACTACGGCCAGTTGAGCCAATTTACGCACGATGCACTCCTGGATAAACCGTTGTCGTTAAGCAAGGGCCGACCTTAGAAGGTCTGGCCCAGAGAGAATTGGAACACCTGGGTATCGGCATCGTCCGGCTTTTTGACCGGCATTGCCAGGCTGAAGCTCAACGGGCCCAGTGCGGTAATCCAGGTCACACCCAAGCCGACCGAACTGGCCATGCCCGAGAAGCCGACTTTCTCGCAATCAGGCTTGTTGCCGCAATTGGTGTCGAACACGTTACCCACGTCCCAGAACACGGAGGTGCGCAGCGAACGCTGGTCCTTGACGAACGGCAGCGGGAACAGCAACTCGACGCCACCTTGCACCAGCACGTTACCGCCGAACGGCAACGGATCCTGATCCGGGTCGGCGATGGTGCCCTCTCGCGTACCGTCACTTGGCGTACTGCGCGGACCCAGGCTGCTGTCCTTGAAGCCACGGACAGAGTTGAACCCCCCTGCGAAGTAGTTCTCGTAGAACGGCAGGCCGGAAGTGCTGCCATAACCATCACCATAGCCCAGCTCGGTGTGCAGGCGCAGGGTGTAGTCGTTGTTGATCGGCTGGAACAGCTGGCCACGATAATCGAGCTTGAAGAACGACAGGTCGCTGCCCGGAATGGTGGATTCCAGGGTCAGGCTTTGCGAGTGACCACGGGTGGCCAGCACGCCTTTGTTCAGGGTCGACTCGGACCAGCCGATCGAGGCCTTGAAGTTCAGGAAGTTCTCGCCCTCCTGTTCGAGGAAGTCGAAGATCTCGTCAACGGTGTACTTACCGGTCTTGATCTTGTCCTGCTGCACGCTCAGGCCGTAGGTCAGGCGCGAGGTTTCGCTGATCGGGTAGCCAAGGCTGACGCCGGCACCCAGGCTGTCCACCGCATAGCTGGCCACATCGACGTCGAGGTCGTCGTAGTCGGTGCTGCGGTAGAAGGCGTTGTAACCCAGGCTGACGCCATCGGCAGTGAAGTAGGGGTCCACGAAGCCGAAGTTGTAGCGGGTCTGGTATTCCGAACGGGTCAGGCCGATGGACACCTTGTTACCGGTACCCAGGAAGTTGCTCTGGCTGATCGAACCACCGAGGATCAGGCCGGCGCTCTGGGCGAAACCGACGCTGGCGGTGATCGAGCCGGAGGCTTGCTCTTCAACGCTGTAGTTGACGTCGACCTGGTCGTCAGTGCCTGGCACCGGCGGAGTCTCGACGTTGACTTCCTTGAAGAAGCCCAGGCGCTCCAGGCGGGTCTTGGACTGGTCGATCAGGTAGGTCGAAGCCCAGCCGCCTTCCATCTGGCGCATTTCGCGACGCAGCACTTCGTCTTCGGTCTTGGTGTTGCCGCGGTAGTTGATGCGGTTGACGTAGGCACGCTTGCCCGGGTCGACCACGAACATGATGTCGACCGTGTGGTCCTGGTCGTTCGGCTGTGGCACGCCGTTGACGTTGGCGAAGGTGTAGCCTTCGTTGCCCAGACGACGGGTGATCAGCTCGGACGTGGTGGTCATCACCTTGCGCGAGAACACCTGGCCCGGCTGCACCAGCAGCAGCGACTTGACCTGGTCTTCCGGCACTTTCAGGTCACCGGACAGCTTCACGTCGCGAACGGTGTACTTCTCGCCTTCGTTGATGTTGACGGTGATGTAGACGTGTTTCTTGTCTGGCGTGATGGACACCTGGGTGGAGGCGATGTCCATGTTGATGTAGCCGCGGTCGAGGTAGTAGGAACGCAGCCGCTCCAGGTCACCGGACAGTTTTTCGCGGGCGTACTTGTCGTCGTTCTTGAAGAACGACAGCCAGTTGGTGGTCTTCAGCTCGAACAGCTGGCCCAGGGTGTCATCATCGAACACGTTGTTGCCAACGATGTTGATGTGCTGGATGGCAGCGACGGTGCCTTCGTTGATCTTGATCTTCAGCGCCACGCGGTTGCGCGGCTGCGGCACGACTTCGGCGTCGACCTCGGCCGAATAGCGGCCCTGGGCCACGTACTGGCGCTGCAGCTCGTTACGCACACCTTCAAGGGTGGCACGCTGGAAGATCTCGCCTTCGGCCAGGCCCGATTGTTTCAAGCCCTTCATCAGGTCTTCGGTGCTGATCGCTTTGTTGCCTTCGATCTCGATGCTCGACACCGACGGGCGCTCGACCACGTTGATGATCAGCACATTGCCATCGCGGTTCAGCTGGATGTCCTGGAAGAACCCGGTCTTGAACAGGGAACGGGTCGAGTCCACCAGGCGGCGGTCATCGGCCTGATCGCCGACGTTCAGCGGCAAGGCACCGAAGACACTGCCAGCGGAAACCCGCTGCAGGCCGTTGACGCGAATATCGGAGATGGTGAAGGACTCGGCGTGAACTTCAGCGATCATCAGTGCGGACATGACCGCAGTTAGCAGCAGACGTTTCATGAAGTCCTTTTATTCCAACTGGCAATAAACAACCTGCCGCGACAACGCGGCAGGTTCGCAATTGAGCGAAGCTTTATAGTCGACCCAGATCGTTGATCAGGGCGAGCAACATCACCCCTATGACCAAACTGATACCGATCTGGACCCCCCAACCTTGCACCCGATCTGACAGCGGACGACCGCGCGCCAACTCGACCAGGTAAAACAGCAAATGCCCCCCATCCAGTACCGGGATGGGCAGCAAGTTAAGAACCCCCAGGCTTATGCTCAGGTAGGCCAGGAAATTCAGGAAATCCCCCACGCCGGACTGGGCTGAAGCGCCCGCCACTTTAGCAATGGTTATCGGTCCACTCAAGTTTTTTACCGAGAGCTCCCCGAACAGCATTTTCTTCAGCGATTCAAGGGTCAGCACGCTCATGTTCCAGGTGCGGGACAACCCCTCACCCACCGCCTCGAGCGGGCCGTAGCTGATTTCGCGGAGCATGCTGGCAGGCCATTCGCCACCTTTTACCCCGGCGCCAAGATAGCCACCGGCAGCCTTGCCCTCACCCTTGCGTGCCAGGGTCACAGGCACCTCCAGGGCAGCGCCGTCGCGCTCCACACGCACGACCACATTGGCATCCGGGCGAGCACGCACGCTGTCGACGACCTGCTGCCATTCCGTCACCGGCACGCCATCGACACTCAGCAGCTTGTCGCCTGTCTTGAGACCCGCAGCGGCAGCCGGCCCCTTCGGATCAATCTCGGCCAGCACCGGCACCATCGCCGGGCGCCAAGGGTGCAGCCCCAAGGACTGGATAGGGTCCGGCTCGTCAGCACCCTTGAGCCAGCTGTCCAGCTTGACCTGCAGCTGGCGCTCGGCCGTGGCGCCTTCGTCGCGCACTCCCACCTGCAACGTGCCGCTTTCGCCCAGGCGACGAACCAGCTGCAGGTTGACCGCCGACCAACCGTTGGTCGGCTTGCCGTCGATTGAAACGATTTCCTGACCTGCAGTCAGCCCGGCCGATGCTGCCAGGCTGCCAGCATCGACCGTACCGATCACGGGACGGACCTGCTGGGTACCCAGCATCGCCAGCACCCAGAAGAACAGGATGGCCAGCAGGAAGTTGGCAATCGGGCCCGCCGCGACAATCGCGATACGCTGGCCCACGGACTTGCGGTTGAACGACTGATCAGCCAGCGCAGGCGGTACATCGCCCTCGCGCTCGTCGAGCATCTTCACGTAGCCGCCCAGCGGAATTGCTGCTACCACAAATTCGGTGCCATGGCGGTCATGCCAGCGCAGCAGCGGCGTGCCGAAGCCCACCGAGAAGCGCAGCACCTTGACGCCGCAGCGGCGTGCCACCCAGAAGTGGCCGAATTCATGGAAAGTGACCAGCACACCCAAAGCCACGAGGGTGCCGATAATCATGTAGAGCGCTGTCATGTCCATCTCCGAATGATGTTCAGCGGGCCGGCATCATGCCAACCCCCTCACGAACCTGGGCGGGCTTGCATCAGCGACCGTGACGCCTCAGCCACTCACGGGAAAGCTCCCGGGCACGCTGGTCGGCGGCGAACACCGCGTCCAGCGACGGCAGCGGCACGACGGGCTCCTGATCGAGCACCTGTTCGATCATACCCGCGATCTCCGGGAAGCGGATACGCCGCTCAAGAAATGCCTCGACCGCCACTTCGTTGGCCGCATTGAGTACGGCGGGTGCGCTGTTGCCGGCCTCGGCAGCCTGCCGCGCCAGGCGCAGGCAAGGGAAGCGCTGTTCGTCGGGCGCCTGGAAATCCAGACGGGCGATGGCAAACAGGTCCAGCGGAGCCACCCCGGAATCGATGCGCTCAGGCCAGGCCAGGGCATTGGCGATGGGCGTACGCATGTCCGGGTTACCCAGCTGCGCCAATACCGAGCCGTCCACGTAATCGACCAGGGAGTGGATGACACTCTGTGGGTGCACCACCACCTCGACCTTGGCCGGCGCGGCATCGAACAACCAGCAAGCCTCGATCAGTTCGAGCCCCTTGTTCATCATGCTGGCCGAATCCACGGAAATCTTGCGCCCCATCGACCAGTTGGGGTGCGCACAGGCCTGCTCCGGCGTCACATCGAGCAACGCCTCGACCGGCGTTTCGCGGAACGGGCCACCGGAAGCCGTCAGCAGAATCCGACGCACGCCAACCGCGCTCAGGCCGCGTGCGTAGTCGCCGGGCATGCACTGGAAGATCGCATTGTGCTCGCTATCGATCGGCAACAATACGGCGCCGCTGCGCCGCACTGCCTCGATGAACAGCGCACCGGACATCACCAGGGCTTCCTTGTTGGCCAGCAACACCTTTTTGCCCGCCTCCACGGCAGCCAAGGTCGGGCGCAGGCCGGCGGCACCGACAATCGCTGCCATCACTGCATCCACTTCCGCTGCCGAAGCCACCTGGCAAAGCCCGGCCTCGCCTTCCAGCACCTCGGTGGCGCAGCCGGCCGCTGCCAGGGTTTCGCGCAGCCGCACGGCCGCCTCGGCACTCGGCACCACAGCGAACGCCGGGCGATGGTGCACGCACAGGGCCAGCAACTCGTCGATGCGCGAATACCCGCTGAGGGCGAACACCTGGTAGCGATCGGGATGGCGCGCGATCACATCCAGCGTGCTCAGGCCGATGGAGCCGGTGGCCCCGAGAACGGTAATACGCTGCGGGCGGCTCACATCACACCCCATTCGGCAGCCCACAACAACACGGCGAAAATCGGGATCGCTGCTGTAAGGCTGTCAATGCGGTCGAGTACACCACCATGGCCGGGCAGTAGATTGCTGCTGTCCTTGATACCGGAACGGCGCTTGAACATGCTCTCTGTCAGGTCACCGACCACCGAGGACATGACCAGCAGTGCGGCGCCCAGCAGGCCCAGCAGGATCTGACCGAAACCCCAGTCGCGACTGATGCCGACCGCCAAGGTAATGGCCAGGCTCACCGCCAGGCCGCCATACACGCCTTCCCAGCTCTTGCCCGGGCTGACCTGCGGGGCCAGCTTGCGCTTGCCGAAGGCCCTGCCAGAGAAGTAAGCGCCAATATCGGCGGCCCACACCAGCACCATGACCGACAGGATCAGCCAGTTGCCCAGCGGCCAGTGCTTGAGCAGCACCAGCCCCTGCCAGGCCGGCAGCAATACCAGCAGGCCGATCAGCAACCGGCAGGCCGCACTGGCCCACAGCTCGCTGCTGCGCGGGTAGGTAAGCACCAGCCAGGTGGCCAGCCCCCACCAGATCACCGCGGCACCCAGCACCCAGGGCGCCAGCTCCGGAAGGATGTACAGCAACATCAGCGCTCCGGCGACCACCGCGGCATAGGCGATGCGCATTGGCTGGGTCATCAACCCGGCCAGGCGTGCCCACTCCCAGGCGCCAAGGGTCACCACGAAGCCGATGAACAGGGCGAAATCCCCGCCGTTGAGCAGGAAGAAGCCACCCAGCGCGATCGGCAGCAGGATCAGCGCAGTAATGATGCGTTGTTTAAGCATTAAGCACGAGCTCCAGCCTCGACCTGCTCGCTGGTCTTACCGAAGCGGCGCTGGCGCGAAGCGAAATCGGCCAGGGCATTGCGCATGGCCTCGTGTTTGAAGTCCGGCCAGTACAGGTCGGAGAAGTACAGCTCGGCGTAGGCCAGCTGCCATAACAGGAAATTGCTGATGCGGTGCTCGCCACCGGTGCGAATGCACAGGTCCGGCAACGGTAGCTCGCCGGTTGCCAGGCAGGTCTGCAGCAGGCCCGGGGTGATGTCTTCCGGGCGCAGGTGCCCGGCCTGCACTTCCCGCGCCAGCCGCTGCGCGGCCTGGGCGATGTCCCACTGGCCGCCGTAGTTGGCCGCGATCTGCAGGATGAAGCGGTTGTTGCCGGCGGTCAGCGCCTCGGCTTCGCGCATGGCAGCCTGCAACTCGGGATGGAAGCGCGAACGGTCACCGATGATGCGCAAGCTGATGTTGTTCTCGTTGAGGCGCTTGGCTTCACGGCGCAGGGCCGAGAAGAACAGCTCCATCAGCGCACCGACCTCTTCGGCGGGGCGCTGCCAGTTTTCGCTGGAGAACGCGAACAGGGTCAATACCTCGACCCCGGACTTGGCACACACCTCGATGACCGCGCGAACGGCGTCGACACCCGCCTTGTGCCCGGCAACGCCGGGCAGCAGGCGTTTTTTCGCCCAGCGGTTGTTGCCATCCATGATGATCGCGACATGACGCGGCACCGAGGACGGCGCCACTGGCTTGGTCTTTTCCATTAAGAAACCCCGGCCTTAGACGGCCATCAGGTCCTTTTCCTTGGCCTTGAAGGCAGCATCGACTTCGGCAACGAACTTGTCGGTAAGCTTCTGGATCTCGTCAGCGGCGCGACGTTCTTCGTCCTCGCTGATTTCCTTGTCCTTGGTCAGCTTCTTCAGGTCGGCCAAGGCGTCGCGGCGCACGTTGCGCACGGCTACCTTGGCATCCTCGCACACGCCGCTGGCCTGCTTGGTGTAGCCCTTGCGGGTTTCCTCGGTCAGGGCTGGCATCGGCACGCGAATGGTGGTGCCGGCGCTGGACGGGTTCAGGCCCAGGTCGGAGGTGAGAATGGCCTTCTCAATGGCAGCGCTGAGGTTCTTGTCGTGAGCGACAATCTTCAGGGTGCGGGCATCTTCGACGCTGATCGCAGCGACCTGGTTCAGCGGCATTTCGCTACCCCAGGCAGTGACTTTGACGCTGTCCAGGATGCTTGGGTGGGCACGACCGGTACGGATCGCCGCCAGGTGACGACCCAGCGCCTCGATGGACTTGCCCATGCGGTCCTGGGCGTCTTTCTTGATAGCGTTGATCATTTTTGAACTTCCTCGATCAGGGTTCCTTCCGCGCCGCCGTGCACGATGTTCAGCAGGGCGCCGGGCTTGTTCATATTGAAGACGCGCAGCGGCATCTTGTGGTCGCGGCACAGACAGATTGCCGTCAGATCCATCACACCCAGCTTGCGATCCAGCACTTCATCGTAGGTCAGATGATCGAACTTCTCGGCATGCGGGTCCTTGAATGGATCAGCAGTGTATACACCATCGACCTTGGTTGCCTTCAATACCACGTCGGCATCGATTTCGATGGCGCGCAGGCAGGCAGCAGAGTCGGTGGTGAAGAACGGGTTGCCGGTACCGGCAGCGAAAATTACGACTTCTTTGGCGTTCAGGTGGCGCATGGCTTTGCGGCGATCATAGTGATCGGTCACGCCAACCATGGAAATAGCCGACATGACAATGGCGGTAATGTTCGCCCGCTCCAGCGCGTCGCGCATGGCCAGGGCGTTCATTACGGTCGCCAGCATGCCCATGTGGTCACCGGTGACGCGGTCCATGCCGGCTGCACTGAGCGCCGCACCACGGAACAGGTTGCCACCACCGATCACCAGACCTACCTGAACACCGATGCCGACCAGTTGGCCGACTTCCAGCGCCATGCGATCCAGGACTTTTGGGTCGATCCCGAACTCTTCCGAGCCCATCAGGGCCTCGCCGCTAAGTTTGAGTAGAATGCGTTTATAGCGAGCCTGATGACCACTGCCCTGCTGAGCCATTGCGAATCTCTCCTGCGGCGTTTGTAAAAAATTCTGGCGGGCTGCTTGAGCCTGCATGTAACTCTAACGTGACGCAGCGACTGCGTCAGCGAGCAACGGTCTCGTAAACCGCTCCCGCTTTGACAAAGAGGCTGCGCGCGTGAGCGGGCAGCCTCTTTGGGGCGACAGACGGGGCTGTCTTACTGCTTGGCAGCAGCTACCTGAGCGGCAACTTCAGCAGCGAAGTCGTCGACTGGCTTCTCGATGCCTTCACCTACTTTGAAGTAGGTGAACGAAACGATTTCAGCGCCGGCTTTCTTGGCCAGCTCGCCAACCTTGACTTCTGGGTTCATGACGAAAGCCTGCTCTTTCAGCGAAGCTTCGGCCTTGAACTTGGTGATACGGCCGTTGATCATGTTCTCAACGATGTTTTCCGGCTTGCCGGCGATCTTGTCGGCGTTCAGCTGCAGGAAGACATTCTTCTCGCGCTCGATGGCCTCGGCGGAGATTTCCGACGAATCCAGGAACTCAGGGTTCGACGCTGCAACGTGCATGGCGATGTTCTTCGCCAGCTCGACGTCACCGCCTTTCAGAACGACGACAGCGCCGATCTTGTTGCCGTGCAGGTAGGCACCGACAACGTCACCCTCAACGCGCACCAGGCGACGGATGTTGACGTTTTCGCCACACTTGGCAACCAGGGCTTCACGAGCAGCTTCACGCGAGGCGATCAGCGGAGCAGCGTCGGTCAGCTTCTGGGCGAAGGCTTCTTCAAGGCTTTCGGCAACGAAGTTCTTGAAGTCGTCTTGCAGGGCCAGGAAGTCGGTCTGCGAGTTCACTTCCAGCAGAACGGCGGATTTACCGTCGGTCTTGACCGCGATAGCGCCTTCAGCAGCGACGTTGCCAGCCTTTTTGGCGGCCTTGATGGCGCCCGAGGCACGCATGTCGTCAATGGCTTTTTCGATGTCGCCGCCAGCCTTTTCCAGGGCTTTCTTGCAATCCATCATGCCTTCGCCAGTACGCTCGCGCAGTTCTTTTACCAGCGCTGCAGTAATTGCTGCCATTTCAAAATCCTCTTGGAAAGTTTTTCAACCATTCCACCCGCTCGACACGGGCGTTAAATTCTGCGAATCCGCTGTTATTGTCTCAGCCACCCCATAATGCGGGGCCCTTGCTGACAGCAGGATTTCAAGGTGGCAAAAAGGGGGCTAAGCCCCCTTTTTGCGTGCCAAGTAGACGCTAGCGCCTATTACTCAGCAGCAGGTGCAGCCGCTTCTTCAACATAGACTTCGGTGCCGCCAGCAACGTTGTTGCGGCCGCGGATGATGGCGTCGGCCATCGAAGTCATGTACAGCTCGATGGCGCGGATGGCGTCGTCGTTGCCTGGGATGATGTAGTCAACACCTTCCGGGCTGCTGTTGGTATCGACAACGCCGATAACCGGGATGCCCAGCTTGTTAGCTTCGGTGATAGCAATGCGCTCGTGATCAACGTCGATCACGAACAGGGCATCAGGCAGACCGCCCATGTCCTTGATACCACCCAGGCTGCGGTCCAGCTTTTCCAGATCGCGCGAACGCATCAGGGCTTCTTTCTTGGTCAGCTTGGCAAAGGTGCCATCTTCGGCCTGGGTTTCCAGGTCGCGCAGACGCTTGATCGAAGCACGGATGGTTTTGTAGTTGGTCAGCATGCCGCCCAACCAGCGGTGGTCAACGTATGGCGAACCGGCACGAGCAGCTTGCTCAGCGACGATCTTGCCGGCGGAACGCTTGGTGCCGACGAACATGATCTTGTTCTTGCCCTGAGCCAGACGCTCTACGAAAGCCAGAGCTTCGTTGAACATTGGCAGGGTTTTTTCCAGGTTGATGATGTGGATCTTGTTACGCGCGCCGAAAATGTACTTGCCCATTTTCGGGTTCCAGTAACGGGTCTGGTGGCCGAAGTGCACACCGGCCTTCAGCATATCGCGCATGTTGACTTGGGACATGATAGTTCCTTGATAAGTCGGGTTGGGCCTCCACGCATCCCAATGACCAACCCGCAAATTCGAAAATCCGGGGCACCCAGGTCATCGTGTCGACACGTGTGTGGGTTTAAGCTCACGGGGTCGTCCCCGAAAGCGGCGCATGTTATACCACAGACCGCGAGCGAACGAAACCCGAATGAGGTTGCGTCTGTCAGCGGTTTTTGCAGCGCCCCGCCAAACAGGCCAGAATGCCTCCTGTAGACAGCAGCATGGCCGCCTTTATCCCGACAGAATGCCGCCCTGCTCTGCTAGAATCCGGCCTTTCCCGTTTGTTCGCGCCGCGTGCGGCGCCGTAGAGAGCCTGTAATGACCGTCAACATCAAGACCGCAGAAGACATCGAGAAGATGCGCATCGCCGGCCGCCTGGCCGCTGACGTGCTGGAGATGATCGAGGAGCACGTCAAGCCCGGTGTTACCACCGAAGCGCTCGACCGCCTGTGCCACGACTATATCGTCAACGTCCAGCAGGCCATCCCGGCGCCCCTCAACTACAAGGGCTACCCGAAGTCGATCTGCACCTCGATCAACCATGTGGTCTGCCACGGCATCCCCAACGACAAGCCGCTCAAGGACGGTGACACGCTGAACATCGACGTCACCGTGATCAAGGACGGCTACCACGGCGATACCAGCCGCATGTTCCACGTCGGTACTGTGCCGGTTTGGGCCGAGCGCCTGTCCAAGGTTACCCAGGAGTGCATGTACAAGGCCATCGAGCTGGTCAAGCCGGGCTGCCGCCTGGGCGATATCGGCGAAGTGATCCAGAAGCACGCTGAAAAGAACGGCTTCTCGGTGGTGCGCGAGTTCTGCGGCCACGGCATCGGCAAGGTGTTCCACGAAGAGCCGCAGATCCTGCACTATGGCCGCGCCGGCACCGGCATGGAACTGAAAGAAGGCATGACCTTCACAATCGAACCGATGATCAACCAGGGCAAGGCCGACACCAAGGTGCTGGGCGACGGCTGGACCGCCATCACCAAGGATCGCAAGCTCTCGGCTCAGTGGGAACACACCCTGGTGGTGACTGCGACCGGCTACGAGATCTTCACCCTGCGCAAGGACGACACCATCCCGCGCACCTCGGCCTGACCGCACCGAGACAGGCCACCCGACGACAGGAACGTGACGCGATGCCCCAGGTGGACCCCGAGCTGTTCGATCGCGGCCAGTTCCAGGCGGAACTGGCCCTCAAGGCGAGCCCCATCGCCGCCTTCAAGAAAGCCATCCGCCAGGCCGGCGAGGTGCTCGACAAGCGTTTCCGCAGTGGCGGCGAAATCCGCCCGCTGATCGAAGCCCGCGCCTGGCTCGTGGACAATATCCTGCAACAGGCCTGGAACCAGTTCGACTGGGGCGACCACAGCGGTATCGCCCTGGTCGCAGTGGGTGGCTACGGGCGTGGTGAGCTGCACCCGCATTCAGACATCGACCTGCTCATTTTGCTGGGCGCCGCCGAGCACGAGCAGTACCGCAACGCCATTGAGCGTTTTCTCACCCTGCTGTGGGACATCGGCCTGGAAGTGGGCCAAAGCGTGCGCACCGTCGACGAGTGCGCCGAACAGGCCCGCGCCGACCTGACGGTGATTACCAACCTGATGGAAAGCCGCACCATTGCAGGGCCCGAAACCCTGCGCCAGCGCATGCTGGAGGTGACCAGCACCGCGCACATGTGGCCGAGCAAAGACTTCTTCCTGGCCAAACGCGCCGAACTCAAGGCCCGTCACCACAAGTACAACGACACCGAGTACAACCTCGAACCCAACGTCAAGGGCTCGCCCGGTGGCCTGCGTGACATCCAGACAGTGCTGTGGGTGGCCCGCCGTCAGTACGGCACCCTGAACCTGCACGCATTGGCCGGCGAAGGTTTCTTGCTGGAAAGTGAGAACGAACTGCTGGCTTCGTCCCAGGATTTTCTGTGGAAGGTGCGCTACGCCCTGCACATGCTGGCAGGTCGCGCCGAGGACCGCCTGCTGTTCGACCACCAGCGCAGCCTCGCCGCACTGCTGGGCTACAGCGACGAGAACCCCAAGCGGGCAATCGAGCAGTTCATGCAGCAGTACTACCGGGTGGTGATGAGCATCAGCCAGTTGTGCGACCTGATCATTCAGCACTTCGAAGAGGTCATCCTCGCCGACGAAGACAGCGGCACCACCCAGCCGCTGAATGCACGCTTTCGCCTGCATGACGGCTATATCGAGGCTACCAACCCGAATGTGTTCAAACGCACACCGTTCGCCATGCTGGAAATCTTCGTGCTGATGGCCCAGCACCCCGAAATCAAGGGCGTGCGTGCCGATACGGTGCGCCTGCTGCGTGAGCACCGCCACCTGATCGACGACACCTTCCGCACCGATATCCGCAACACCAGCCTGTTCATCGAGCTGTTCAAGTGCGAAATCGGCATCCACCGCAACCTGCGGCGGATGAACCGCTACGGCATCCTTGGCCGCTACCTGCCGGAGTTCGGCCTGATCGTCGGGCAGATGCAGCACGACCTGTTCCACATCTATACGGTCGATGCGCACACGCTCAACCTCATCAAGCACCTGCGCAAGCTGCAGTACACGCCGGTGTCCGAGAAATTCCCGCTGGCAAGCAAGCTGATGGGGCGCCTGCCCAAGCCCGAACTGATCTACCTGGCCGGCCTCTACCACGACATAGGCAAAGGTCGCCAGGGCGACCATTCCGAGCTGGGCGCGGTGGATGCGCAGAAGTTCTGCGAGCGCCACCAGTTGCCGGCCTGGGACAGCCGGCTGATCGTCTGGCTGGTGCTAAACCACCTGGTGATGTCGACCACCGCCCAGCGCAAGGACTTGTCCGACCCGCAGGTGATCAACGACTTTGCCCTGCACGTGGGCGACGAGACGCGCCTTGACTACCTGTACGTGCTGACCGTGGCCGATATCAACGCCACCAACCCCAGCCTGTGGAACTCGTGGCGGGCCAGCCTGCTGCGCCAGCTCTACAGCGAAACCAAGCGCGCCCTGCGCCGCGGCCTGGAAAACCCGCTGGACCGCGAAGAACAGATTCGCCAGACCCAGTCTGCAGCCTTGGACATTCTTGTACGCGAGGGCACCGACCCGGACGATGTCGAGCAACTGTGGTCGCAGCTGGGCGATGACTACTTTCTCAAGCACAACGCCGGCGATGTGGCCTGGCACACGGACGCGATCCTGCAGCAACCGGCCGATGGCGGGCCGCTGGTGCTGATCAAGGAAACCACCCAGCGCGAGTTCGAAGGCGGCACGCAGATCTTCATCTACGCCCCTGACCAGCACGATTTCTTCGCCGTGACGGTGGCGGCCATGTCGCAGCTGAACCTGAACATCCACGATGCACGCATCATCACGTCGAGCAGCCAGTTCACCCTCGACACCTACATCGTGCTGGACAACGACGGCGGGTCTATCGGCGACAACCCGCAGCGGGTCAAGCAGATTCGCGACGGCCTGACCGAAGCGCTGCGCAACCCCGAGGACTACCCGACCATCATCCAGCGCCGGGTACCGCGCCAGCTCAAACACTTCAACTTCCCGCCGCAGGTGACCATCCTCAACGATGCCCAGCGGCCGGTGACCATCCTCGAAATCACCGCACCAGACCGCCCAGGCCTGCTTGCCCGGCTGGGGCGGATCTTCCTGGAGTTCGACCTGTCGCTGCAGAACGCCAAGATCGCCACCCTCGGCGAACGGGTGGAAGACGTGTTCTTCATCACTGATGCCGACAACCAGCCGCTGTCCGACCCGCAGCTGTGCAGCCGCCTGCAGGAGGCCATCGTCCAGCAGTTGCAGGCCGGCCAGGCCAGCGATGCCAGCCCTACCCGCGTAACCTTTTAACGACTAGACGATTGACGAGACCTTGCGCCGATGAACCATGCCTTGACCCAGCTTCAGCCCTACCCGTTCGAGAAACTCCGTGCCCTGCTGGGCAGCGTGAAGCCTGCGGCAGACAAACGCGCCATCGCCCTGTCAATCGGTGAGCCAAAGCACGAATCTCCGGCGTTCGTCGCCCAGGCCATGGCCGACAACCTCGACAAACTGGCGGTATACCCCAGCACTATCGGCCTGCCGGGCCTGCGCCAGGCGATCGGCCAGTGGTGCGAGCGTCGCTTTGGCGTGCCAGCCGGCTGGCTGGATGCCGACCGTCACATCCTGCCGGTCAATGGCACCCGTGAAGCGCTGTTCGCCTTCACCCAGGCGGTGGTCAACCGTGCCGATGACGGCTTGGTGATCAGCCCGAACCCGTTTTACCAGATCTACGAAGGCGCAGCGCTGCTGGCCGGGGCTACCCCGCACTACCTGCCGTGCCTGGAAAACAACGGTTTCAACCCTGACTTCGACGCCGTACCGGCCGAGGTGTGGAAGCGCTGCCAGATCCTGTTCCTGTGCTCGCCGGGCAACCCCACCGGCGCGCTGGTGCCGATGGACACCCTGAAGAAGCTGATCGCCCTGGCCGACGAACACGACTTCGTGATCGCCGCCGACGAGTGCTACAGCGAGCTTTACTTCGATGAAGACGCGCCACCACCGGGCCTGCTGACCGCCTGCGCCGAGCTCGGCCGCAGTGATTTCAAGCGCTGCGTGGTGTTCCACAGCCTGTCCAAGCGCTCCAACCTGCCGGGCCTGCGCTCGGGCTTCGTGGCTGGCGATGCCGAGATCATCAAACCGTTCCTGCTGTACCGCACCTACCACGGCTGCGCCATGCCGGTACAAACCCAGCTGGCCAGCATCGCCGCCTGGCAGGACGAGGCGCATGTACGCGCGAACCGCGACCAGTACCGCGCCAAGTACGATGCCGTGCTGGACATCCTGCAGCCGGTGCTGGACGTGCAGCGCCCGGACGGCAGCTTCTACCTGTGGGCCAAGGTGCCGGGCTGTGATGCCGAGTTCACCCGCGACCTGTTCGAAGCCCAGCATGTGACGGTGGTACCGGGCTCGTACCTGTCGCGTGAAGTGGATGGTGTAAACCCCGGTGCCGGGCGCGTGCGCATGGCGCTGGTGGCACCGCTGGCCGAATGCATCGAGGCGGCAGAACGGATTCGCGCCTTCCTGCAAAACCGCTGACAGCCAATTCGCGGGCATGCCCGCTCCCACAGGTAATGCGCTGATTCCAAGCCCAGCGCAGCACCTGTGGGAGCGGGCGTGCCCGCGAAGGGTCTACCTGACCTGCCCCAGGTTGGCCTCGCTCATATCCAGCTCCCCGAGGACCTGCCGCACCACCTCATCGCCCACCAGGTGCTGGCGATGCAGGTTATACAGCTCCAGCCGCTGCGCCCTCAGCGCACGCAAGCGCAAGCGCCGCTCCAGCAAGTCCATCTGCTCGGCCAGGGCCTTGGCTTCGGCACTGTCGTTGTAGCTGTTCAGCTCATCCCGGTACTCAGCCATCAAGCGCGCCTTCAGCTCGGTCGCCAGGGTTGCCTGCGCAGCATCCTGCGGGGCATTGGCGTCGATCACTTCCTCTGCTTCCAGGGCATGGATCGCCGCCTCGGCCGTGCGCCGCCAGGCTTCCTGCACTTCCTGGTGCAAGCGCTCGTCCGGGCTCTTGGTCACCCCGCGCAGCAATATCGGCAGCGCGATGCAGGCGCTGATCAACGACAGCAGGATCACCCCGGCGGCAATGAAGATCAGCAAGTCACGCTCAGGGAAGGCCTTGCCCGCGCCCATCAGCAACGGCACCGACATCACACCCGCCAGGGTCACCGCACCGCGCACACCGCCCAGGGTCAGCAGCCAGCAGGAGCGCGCCGTAGGCATCAGCACCAGCGCCGGTTTGCCGCGCCAGCGGCGCACCACGCCGATCGAGCGCCAGATGCTCTGCACCCAGATGAACCGCAGCAGGATCAGCGCAGCAAAGATCGCCACCACGTCCAGGCATCGGTAGGCCAGGGTCGGCCAGACGGTGGCTTCGTGGCTGACCACCGCCTTGATGATGTCCGGCAACTGCAGGCCCAATAGCAGGAAGATCAGGCCATTGAAGGCGAACTCCAGCAGCGACCAGACGCTGCGATTGAGCAGGCGGGTGCTGGTCTGCCGTGGCAGCAAGTCAAGCCAGCTTTGCATCATGCCGGCGGCCACCGCCGACAGGATGCCCGACACGCCCAGACGCTCGGCCAGCACGTAGGCGGCGAATGGCAGCAACAACATGAACACCACGTGGGTGGCCGGGTCGTCCCAACCGCGGGCGATCATCCAGGCGCGCAGACGGCCCACCAGCCAGCTGAGGCCCACACCCACCGCGAGGCCGCCAAGCGCCACCAGGACGAAACTGAAGCTTGCATCAGTCAGCGAGAACACCCCGGTGATCGCCGCCGCCAGGGCGAACTTGAAGGTCACCAGGCCCGATGCGTCGTTCATGAGGGCCTCCCCCTGCAGCATGTGCATCAGCGGGGTGGGCAGGCGGTCCTGGGCGATGGCCGAAACCGCCACGGCATCGGTCGGCGAGAGTACCGCCGCCAAGGCGAACGCTACCGGCAGGGGGATGCTCGGCAGCAGCCAGTGAATGAAGTAGCCGGCCCCGACCACGGTGAATAGCACCAGACCAACGGCCAGCGCCACCACTGGCCCGCGAATGCGCCACAACTCACGCTTGGGGATGCGCCAGCCATCGGCAAACAGGAGCGGCGGCAAGAACAGGAACAGGAACAACTCGGGGTCCAGGGCCACGTGCAGGCCCAGGGTCGGCAGGGCCAGCAAGGCACCGGCAGCGATCTGTACCAGCGGCAGGGGCAGCGGAATCATGCGGCCGACCAGCTTCGACAGGCTGACCAGCGTCAGCAGGATGAGGACGGTGTAGGCGGACTGCATCCGGGAAAGCTTCCTTTGTGAACCAGAAACGATAGCAAGGCGAAACATCGCCATTGGAACAATATGTTAGCGGCGACCGACGGTTCGGGACCGCTGCACGATAGTCGCAGGTGACGGGGGAATATGTAACATGATGATACTTCATGAGGGTGGTGGGGCCGGGTGGATACCTTGTCGATCAGGAGGTGGAGGCCTTGATTCTTGCAGCGCCCTTGAGATCGAGCGCCGCCCGCGCGGCGCTTCGCAGCACAAGGCTGCTCCTACATTTATTTCGGGCCAATTATTCCTGTGACGGAGGCGCGCGGCCCCTTGGCGTCCACCTCAATCGACGAACAAGGCGGGCGGGTGCTTTGGAAAAGGCGTCACTGGCCCGAAATAAATGTAGGAGCAGCCTTGTGCTGCGAAGCGCCGCGCAAGCGGCGCTCGATCTCCGACACGCTGCAAGGCTCAAGGTAAGCACACCCGTGGCGCTCACTGTTTCGTTCCCGCATAATCCCGCGACTGACATCGAAAAACGGAGAGATTGGGGCGACTTGTAACCCCAATGTACACAATGACCTACACGCTCTACGGCATCAAAGCCTGTGACACCATGAAAAAGGCGCGTACCTGGCTCGAAGACAAAGCCATCGCCTACGAATTCCATGACTACAAAACCCAAGGCATCGACCGCGACAGCCTGAACCGCTGGTGCGACGAACACGGCTGGGAAGTCATCCTCAACCGTGCCGGCACCACCTTCCGCAAGCTGGACGACGCCAGCAAGGCAGACCTCGACCAGGCCAAGGCCGTCGAGCTGATGCTGGCCCAGCCGTCGATGATCAAACGCCCGGTGCTGGACCTTGGCGCGCGCACCCTGGTCGGCTTCAAGCCGGACCTGTACGCCGCTGCCCTGGCCTGAGCCCCCACCCTATTTCGCACGAGGTAATCACATGTCCAATACCCTGTTCAGCCTGGCCTTCGGTGTCGGCTCCCAGAACCGCCAGGGCGCCTGGCTGGAAGTGTTCTACGCACAACCGCTGCTCAACCCGAGCGCCGAGCTGGTTGCCGCTGTAGCCCCTGTTCTCGGTTACGAAGGTGGCAACCAGGCCATCGCCTTCAGCAACGGCCAGGCCTTGAAACTGGCCGAAGCCCTGAAAGGCGTGGATGCTGCCCAGGCCGCCCTGCTGACCCGCCTGGCCGAAAGCCACAAGCCGCTGGTCGCCACCCTGCTGGCCGAAGACGCTGCCCTGACCTCCACCCCAGAGGCCTACCTCAAGCTGCACCTGCTGTCGCACCGCCTGGTCAAGCCACACGGCCTGAGCCTGGCTGGCATCTTCCCGCTGCTGCCGAACGTAGCCTGGACCAACCAGGGCGCGGTCGACCTGGCCGAACTGGCCGAGCTGCAACTGGAAGCGCGCCTGAAGGGCGAGCTGCTGGAAGTGTTCTCGGTGGACAAGTTCCCGAAGATGACCGACTACGTGGTCCCGGCCGGCGTGCGCATCGCCGATACCGCCCGTGTGCGCCTGGGCGCCTACATCGGCGAAGGCACCACCATCATGCACGAAGGCTTCGTCAACTTTAACGCTGGCACCGAAGGCCCGGGCATGATCGAAGGCCGCGTGTCCGCCGGCGTATTCGTTGGCAAAGGTTCCGACCTGGGCGGCGGTTGCTCGACCATGGGTACCCTGTCCGGTGGCGGCAACATCGTCATCAAGGTGGGCGAAGGCTGCCTGATCGGCGCCAACGCTGGTATCGGCATCCCGCTGGGCGACCGCAACACCGTTGAAGCCGGCCTGTACATCACCGCTGGCACCAAGGTGAACCTGCTGGACGAAAACAACGAGCTGGTCAAAGTGGTCAAGGCCCGCGACCTGGCCGGCCAGACCGACCTGCTGTTCCGCCGCAACTCGCTGAACGGCGCGGTAGAGTGCAAGACCCACAAGTCGGCCATCGAGCTGAACGAGGCCCTGCACGCTCACAACTGAGCATGCTCGGCGTTTGAAATGTTAAGATCGGGTCTGGCACCACGCCAGACCCGATTTTCATTCCAGGCCCCGTGAACATGTTCCAGCCCTCCCCCTGGCGTGCCGACTTCCCCGCCATCGCCGCCCTGCAACGGCAGCACCAGACCTATCTGGACAGCGCCGCTACCACCCAAAAGCCGCAAGCCCTGATCGATGCCTTGAGCCATTACTACGGTCATGGCGCGGCCAACGTACACCGTGCCCAGCACCTGCCCGGTGCACTGGCGACCCAGGCCTTCGAAACCAGCCGCGACAAGGTCGCCGCCTGGTTGAATGCTGCGGACTCACGGCAGATCGTGTTCACTCACGGTGCCACCTCGGCCTTGAATCTGCTGGCCTACGGCCTTGAGCACCGCTTCGAAGCCGGTGACGAAATTGCCATCAGCGCGCTGGAGCACCATGCCAACCTGCTGCCCTGGCAACAGCTGGCACGCCGGCGCAACCTGCGCCTGGTGATACTGCCGCTGGATGCCTTTGGCCGCATCGACCTGAACCAGGCACTGCAACTGATAGGCCCGCGCACCCGGGTGCTCGCCGTCAGCCAGCTGTCCAACGTACTGGGTACCTGGCAACCGCTGCCGGCCCTGCTTTCCCATGCCCGCGCACAAGGCGCGCTGACCGTGGTCGACGGTGCCCAGGGCGTGGTGCATGGCCGCCACGATGTGCAGCAACTGGGCTGCGACTTCTATGTGTTCTCCAGCCACAAGTTGTACGGCCCGGATGGGGTTGGCGTGCTGTACGGCCACACTCAGGCGCTGGAGCTGCTGCGCCATTGGCAGTTCGGTGGCGAGATGGTGCAACTGGCCGAGTACCAGAGCGCCAGCTTTCGCCCCGCACCGCTGGGGTTCGAGGCAGGTACGCCGCCAATCGCCGGGGTGATAGGCCTGGGGGCAACCCTGGATTATTTGGCCAGCCTCGACGCCCAGGCTGTCGAAGCCCACGAAACCAGCCTGCACCAGCACCTGCTGCGCGGCCTGGCTGACCGTGAGGGCGTGCGGGTATTGGGGGCACCGCAGACGGCGCTGGCCAGCTTCGTCATCGAGGGCGTGCACAACGCCGATATCGCCCACTTGCTCAGCGAGCAAGGGATAGCCGTGCGTGCCGGACACCACTGCGCCATGCCGCTCTTGCAAGGGCTGGGGCTGGAGGGCGCAATCCGCGTATCGCTGGGCTTGTACAACGACAGCGACGACTTGCAGCGCTTCTTCGCTGCGCTTGATCAGGGTCTGGAGTTGCTGCGATGAGCATGCCGGAACAGGCGCGCCAGGCGCTGGAAGCGTTTGAGCGGGGCAAGGGCTGGGAACAGCGCGCCCGGCTGCTGATGCAGTGGGGCGACCGCCTGGAACCACTGGCCGAGACTGACAAGACCGAAGCCAACCGGGTGCATGGCTGCGAAAGCCTGGTCTGGCTGGTGGCCGAACGCGTCGATGGGCAGTGGCGGTTCAAGGCCAGTAGCGATGCACGCTTGTTGCGCGGGCTGCTGGCGTTGTTGCTGGTGCGGGTGCAGGGTTTGACCAGTGAAGAGCTGGCCAGGCTTGATCTGCGCGAGTGGTTCACCCAACTGGGGCTAGAGCGCCAGCTCTCGCCGTCGCGCAGCAATGGGCTGCATGCAGTGTTGCAGCGGATGACAAAATTGGCGTCTACCCGCTAAATCCAGGGCATACGCTGCTCCCTGGAGGAGTGGCCTTGTGCCGCGAAAGGGCCGCCCAGCGGCCCCAGCAATCTCGTGGAGAGGCTGAAATGGGGCCGCTACGCGCCCCTTTCGCGGCACAAGGCCGCTCCTACAAGGACCGAGTTGACCTGTGAATGATTACTCAGGCTTGATACGTTCCGAAGGCCGCCGTGCACCTGCCACCAGTTTCTCGATCGCCTTGCTCGCCGCCACCATGCCAAAGGTCGCGGTCACCATCATCACCGCGCCAAAGCCACCCGAGCAGTCCAGCCTTACACCCTCACCCACGAAGCTCTTCTGCAGGCAAACGCTGCCATCTCCCTTGGGGTAACGCAGCTGTTCGCTGGAGAACACGCACGGCACACCATAGTTGCGGCTGACATTGCGCGAGAAGTTGTAATCGCGGCGCAGGGTGGAGCGCACCCGCGAGGCCAACGGGTCGTTGAAGGTCTTGTTCAGGTCGGCGATCTGGATCTGTGTCGGGTCGATCTGACCACCAGCGCCACCCGTGGTCACGATGGCGATCTTGCGCCGCCGGCACCAGGCAATCAACGCAGCCTTGGCCATGACGCTATCGATGCAGTCAATTACACAGTCCAGCTGCTCGTGGATGTGCTCGGCCATGGTTTCACGGGTGACGAAGTCGGCCACCGCATGCACCGTGCATGCCGGGTTGATCGCCCGCAGGCGCTCAGCCATGACCTCCACCTTGGGCCGCCCCACCTGCCCTTCCAGGGCATGGGCCTGGCGGTTGGTGTTGCTGACGCAGACGTCGTCCAGATCAAACAGGGAAATTTCACCCACGCCGCTGCGGGCCAGCGCTTCGGCCACCCACGAGCCAACCCCGCCAATACCGACCACGCCCACATGGGCCTGGCCCAGGCGTTGCAGCCCCTGGTCGCCATATAGCCGGGCAACGCCGGCGAAGCGTGGATCTTCTGTGCTCATGTTCATACCCCAAAAAACCGGCGCGCATTATATGCCAGCGGGCCCATGGCCTGCATCGTTAGGAAAGACACTACCAACCCTGCTTTAATGTCCTATCACTTCGACACAAATGGACGACAATGTCTTCACGTAAATTCGGCCTGAACCTGGTTGTGGTGCTGGCCATCGCCGCGCTGTTCACCGGGTTCTGGGCACTGATCAACCGCCCGGTCTCCGCCCCCGCCTGGCCAGAGCAGATCTCTGGCTTTTCGTATTCGCCGTTCCGTCTGGGTGAAAGCCCGCAGAAGGGCCAGTATCCCACTGACGACGAGATGCGCCAGGACCTGGAGCAGTTGAGCAAACTGACCGACAGCATCCGTATCTATACGGTGGAGGGCACCCAGGCCGACATCCCGCGTCTGGCCGAGGAATTCGGCCTGCGCGTGACCCTGGGGATATGGATCAGCCCCGACCTGGAGCGCAACGAACGCGAAATCGCCACGGCCATCCAGTTGGCCAACACCTCGCGCAGCGTGGTGCGGGTAGTGGTTGGCAACGAGGCGCTGTTCCGTGAAGAAGTCACCCCGGAAAACCTGATCAAATACCTGGACCGGGTACGCGCAGCCGTCAAGGTACCGGTGACCACCAGTGAGCAATGGCACATCTGGAAGGAAAACCCGGAGATCGCCAAGCACGTCGACCTGATTGCCGCGCACATCCTGCCCTACTGGGAATTCGTGCCGATGAAGGATTCGGTCGAGTTCGTGCTCGACCGCGCCCGTGAGCTGAAGCACCAGTTCCCGCGCAAACCGCTGCTGCTGTCGGAAGTCGGCTGGCCGAGCAACGGCCGCATGCGCGGTGGTGCCGATGCCAGCCAGGCCGACCAGGCCATTTACCTGCGCACCTTGGTCAACACCCTAAACCGCCGTGGCTACAACTACTTCGTCATCGAAGCCTATGACCAGCCGTGGAAGGCCAGCGACGAAGGCTCGGTAGGCGCCTACTGGGGCGTGTACAACGCCGAGCGCCAGCAAAAATTCAACTTCGACGGCCCCGTGGTGGCGATCCCGCAGTGGCGTGCCCTGGCGGTAGCCTCGGTGGTGCTGGCGATGATTGCGCTGATGGTGCTGTTCATCGACGGCTCGGCGCTGCGCCAGCGTGGCCGCACATTCCTCACCTTCATCACCTTCCTGTGCGGGTCGGTGCTGGTGTGGATTGCCTATGACTACAGCCAGCAATACAGCACCTGGTTCAGCCTCACCGTGGGCGTGCTGCTTGCCCTTGGCGCGCTGGGCGTGTTCATCGTGCTGCTGACCGAGGCCCATGAACTGGCCGAGGCAGTATGGATACACAAGCGCCGACGCGAGTTCCTGCCGGTACAGGCCGACAGCGCCTACCGGCCCAAGGTGTCGGTGCATGTGCCGTGCTACAACGAGCCACCCGAGATGGTGAAGCAGACCCTCGACGCCCTGGCCGCGCTGGACTACCCCGACTACGAAGTGCTGGTGATCGACAACAACACCAAGGACCCGGCCGTGTGGGAGCCGCTGAAGGCGCACTGCGAGAAGCTCGGCGAGCGCTTCAAGTTCTTCCACGTCGCGCCACTGGCCGGCTTCAAGGGCGGCGCACTGAACTACCTGCTCCCGCACACGGCCAAGGACGCCGAAGTGATCGCGGTGATCGACTCGGACTACTGCGTCGACCGCAACTGGCTCAAGCACATGGTGCCGCATTTCGCCGACCCGAAAATTGCCGTGGTGCAGTCGCCGCAGGACTATCGCGACCAGCACGAAAGCGCCTTCAAGAAGCTGTGCTACAGCGAGTACAAGGGCTTCTTCCACATCGGCATGGTCACCCGCAACGACCGTGACGCCATCATTCAGCACGGCACCATGACCATGACCCGACGCACGGTACTGGAAGAGCTGGGCTGGGCCGAATGGTGCATCTGCGAGGACGCCGAGCTGGGCCTGCGCGTGTTCGAGAAGGGCCTGTCGGCCGCCTACGCCCACAACAGCTACGGCAAGGGCCTGATGCCCGACACCTTCATCGACTTCAAGAAGCAGCGCTTCCGCTGGGCCTACGGCGCCATCCAGATCATCAAGCACCACGCCAGTGCCCTGCTGCGCGGCAAGGGCAGCGAGCTGACCCGTGGCCAGCGCTACCACTTCCTGGCCGGCTGGCTGCCGTGGGTCGCCGACGGCATGAACATCTTCTTCACCATCGGCGCGCTGCTGTGGTCGGCGGCGATGATCATCGTGCCGCACCGGGTCGACCCGCCGCTGATGATCTTCGCCATCCCGCCGCTGGCGCTGTTCTTCTTCAAGGTCGGCAAGATCATCTTCCTTTACCGCCGCGCGGTGGGGGTCAACCTCAAGGACGCCTTTGCCGCAGCGCTGGCCGGGCTGGCGCTGTCGCATACCATTGCCAAGGCGGTGCTGTACGGTTTCTTCACCAGCAGCATGCCGTTCTTCCGCACGCCAAAGAATGCCGACAGCCATGGGCTGCTGGTGGCACTTTCCGAAGCGCGGGAAGAGCTGTTCATCATGTTGCTGCTGTGGGGTGCGGCGCTGGGTATCTACCTGGTGCAGGGGCTGCCGAGTTCGGACATGCGCTTCTGGGTGGCGATGCTGCTGGTGCAGTCGTTGCCTTACGTGGCGGCGCTGGTGATGGCGTTGCTGTCTTCGCTGCCCAAGCCGCAGGCAAAAGCTGCCGAACCGCAGCAGGCTTGAGATTGCCGGGGCTGCTTTGCAGCCCTTTCGCGGCACAAGGCCGCTCCTACAGGGGACCGCGGTAGCCAGATGACCCGCGATCGCCTGTGGGAGCGGCCTTGCGTCGCGATAGGGCCGCAAAGCGGCCCCATTGGCCCTTCGGTTTGATATAAGATAACGCCCCTCAGATTTCCCCGCCTTGCCTTGCCCCGGAGTCCCCCATGACGGCCCCTGCCGAGCTCTCGCCTACCCTTCAACTGGCCTGCGACCTGATCCGTCGCCCCTCGGTCACCCCTGTCGACGCCGACTGCCAGGCGCAGATGATGAAACGCCTGGGCGCCGTGGGCTTCGAGCTCGAGCCGATGCGCATTGAAGACGTAGACAACTTCTGGGCCACCCATGGCAGCCAGGACGGCCCGGTGCTGTGCTTTGCCGGCCACACCGACGTGGTGCCCACCGGCCCGGTGCAGCAATGGCAGCACGAACCGTTCGAAGCGCTGATCGACGCTGACGGCATGCTCTGCGGCCGCGGCGCCGCCGACATGAAAGGCAGCCTGGCCTCCATGGTGATCGCCAGCGAGCGCTTCGTGCACGACTACCCCAACCACCGCGGCAAGGTCGCCTTCCTGATCACCAGCGACGAGGAGGGCCCGGCCCACCACGGCACCAAGGCAGTGGTCGAGCGCCTGAAAGCACGCAACGAACGCCTGGACTGGTGCATCGTCGGCGAACCCTCCAGCACCACCCTGCTGGGTGACGTGGTCAAGAACGGCCGCCGTGGCTCGCTGGGTGCCAAGCTGACCGTGCGCGGCAAGCAGGGCCACGTGGCCTACCCGCACCTGGCACGTAACCCGATCCACCTGGCCGCCCCGGCCTTGGCGGAACTGGCAGCCGAGCACTGGGACGAAGGCAACGCGTTCTTCCCGCCAACCAGCTTCCAGATCTCCAACCTCAATTCCGGCACCGGCGCCACCAACGTGGTACCGGGCGACCTGACCGCGCTGTTCAACTTCCGCTTCTCCACCGAGTCGACTGTCGAAGGCCTGCAGGCGCGAGTGTCGGCGATTCTCGACAAGCATGAACTCGACTGGTCGGTCGACTGGGCGCTGTCGGGCCTGCCGTTCCTCACCGAACCTGGTGAACTGCTCGACGCAGTGGCACATAGCATCAAGGGCGTCACCGGCCGCGATACCCAGCCATCCACCAGCGGCGGCACCTCCGATGGCCGTTTCATCGCCACCATGGGCACCCAGGTGGTCGAGCTTGGCCCGGTCAACGCCACCATTCACCAGGTGGATGAGCGGATCCTGGCCAGCGACCTCGACCTGCTGACCGAAATCTACTACCAGACTCTGGTTCGGTTGCTCGCCTGATGCTCGCCTGCCCCCTTTGCCAGGCGCCGCTGAGCCGGCTCGACAACAGTGTGGTGTGCCCGGCCGGCCACCGCTTCGACCGCGCCCGCCAGGGTTACCTGAACCTGCTGCCGGTGCAGCACAAGAACAGCCGCGACCCAGGTGACAACCAGGCCATGGTCGAGGCCCGCCGCGACTTCCTCGACGCTGGCCACTACGCCCCGGTGGCCCGCCGCCTGGCCGAGCTGGCCGCCGAGCGCCAGCCCGGCGCCTGGCTGGACATCGGCTGCGGCGAGGGTTACTACACAGCGCTGCTCGCCCAGGCCCTGCCGGCTGCCGACGGTTACGCCCTGGACATCTCCCGCGAGGCGGTCAAGCGTGCCTGCCGCCGCGCGCCGCAGGTTACCTGGATGGTCGCCAGCATGGCCCGCGTGCCGCTGGCCGACGCCACCTGCCAGTTCATCGCCAGCGTGTTCAGCCCGCTGGACTGGGGCGAGGCCAAGCGCCTGCTCAGCCCCGGCGGTGGCCTGATGCGGGTGGGCCCGACCAGCGGCCACCTGATGGAGTTGCGCGAGGTGCTGTACGATGAAGTACGCCCTTACGCCGACGACAAGCACCTGGCCCTCGTCCCCGAAGGCATGACCCACGCCCACAGCGAAACGCTCGAGTTCCGCCTGAGCCTGGCCGTGCCCAAGGCACGCGCCGACCTGCTGGCGATGACCCCGCACGGGTGGCGCGCCAGCGCCGAAAAACGCGCCCGGGTGATCGACCAGCCCGAGCCGTTCGAGGTCACGGTTTCAATGCGTTATGACTATTTCGTGCGCCAAGACTGAGCAAACCCGGAGCCCTTATGCGCCAACCCGATATCGAGATCTACCTGAAGGACGCCGACGTCGACCACAAGCAGATTGCCGAGTGGCTCGCCCAGGCGATTGGCCCCTGCAGCGAATGGCAGCAGAAAGGCCAGACGTTCAAATGCAAGGCCGGTAACATTCCGGTCACCTGGCTACCCAAGGCTGTAGGGAAATGGAACAGCCTGTACCTGGAAAGTGATCAGACGCCATGGGCCGATGATATCGCCTGCGCCCGCGCTGCATTCGCCGCACTGGGTGTGGAAGTGCGCTGCGCGCCGGGTGGCTGGGTCGAGGAAGACGGGGAAGAAGATGCCGACCGCTGGGTCCGCATCAGCGCCGACGGTGAAGAGGAAATCACCTGGCGCACTTCTTGAGCTGCAAGCTTTAATCTGCAAGCGCCAAGACGGATCGCATCAGGCTGCAAGTACACGGTCACTTGCAGCTTGAGGCTTACAGCTTGAGGCTCAGAGCCCTACTACGTCCTCGGCTTGCAGGCCTTTCTGGCCTTGCACGCAGGAGTACTCAACCCGCTGCCCCTCGACCAGGGAACGATGCCCCTCACCGCGGATCGCCCGATAATGGACGAACACATCCGCACCACCTTCGCGCTGAATGAAGCCAAAGCCTTTGGCATCGTTGAACCACTTTACATTCCCAGTCTCACGAGACGACATCTGAACTACTCCGGATTTTTATTGTGAAGATCGCCTTGTAGGCATGAGCTCACGGCCCCGTGCCAACGCCGCTTGCTGAAATATCCTGCAAGTGGCAGGCCGAGTATATGACACAGAACAAAAAAAATTGATGACGGTCCCGCAGTTGGCCGTTTTTTGCTGAACTTACGCCGATACGGCAGACTAAATAGCTGGATACTCACCTGAAAATCACACCCAGGGCACTCACCCCATGACCCGTTCCCCCCTGCGCCGCCTGATCTTCGGCGCCCTGCGTCGCCTGTTGTACCTGTGGGTGCGCTCCGAGACCATCAACCAGTCTTCCATGTCCCTCAACCTCGACCGCAGCCGGCCGGTGTTCTATGCGCTGCCCTCGCCCGCGCTCACCGACCTGGCCGTGCTCGACCACGAGTGCACCAAGGCGGGGCTGCCGCGCCCGGTGCTGCCGGTGGCTGTCGGCCCGCTGCAGGAGCCGGCCGGGTTCTTCTACCTGACCCCCGACCCGGACTGGCTTGGCCGCCAGGACAAAAGCGGCGCCCCGCCCACGCTTGAGCGCCTGGTGGCTGCCGTCAGCCAGCATGCCGAAGAAGATGCGCAGATCATCCCGGTCAGCGTGTTCTGGGGCCAGACCCCGGCCAGTGAGTCCAGCCCATGGAAGCTGCTGTTCGCCGACAGCTGGGCGGTGACCGGGCGTTTGCGCCGGCTGCTGACCGTGCTGATCCTGGGGCGCAAGACCCGGGTGCAGTTCTCCGCGCCCATCCACCTGCGCGAACTGGTGCAGCACAACAAGGGCCACGAGCGCACCGTGCGCATGGCCCAGCGCCTGATGCGCGTGCATTTTCGCAACCTCAAGACCGCCGTCATCGGCCCGGACATCTCGCACCGGCGCAACCTGGTCAAAGGCCTGATCCATGCCCCGCAGGTGCGCCAGGCCATCGCCGACGAGGCCCAACGCGAGAACCTGCCGCTGGCCAAGGCCGAAGCACAGGCACTGCGTTATGGTAACGAGATCGCCTCGGACTACACCTACACGGTCATCCGCTTTCTCGAAGTGGTGCTCAGCTGGTTCTGGAACAAGATCTACGACGGCATCAAGGTCAACCATATCGAACAGGTTCAGGGCATAGCACCCGGCCACGAAGTGATCTACGTGCCGTGCCACCGCAGCCACATCGATTACCTGCTGCTGTCGTACCTGCTGTTCCGCAACGGCCTTACCCCACCGCACGTGGCCGCAGGCATCAACCTCAACATGCCGGTGGTGGGTAACCTGCTGCGCCGTGGCGGCGCCTTCTTCATGCGCCGCACGTTCAAGGGCAACCCGCTGTACACCGCCGTGTTCAATGAGTACCTGCATACCCTGTACACCAAAGGTTTTCCGGTCGAGTACTTCGTCGAAGGTGGCCGCTCGCGTACCGGGCGCATGCTGCAGCCGCGTACCGGGATGCTGGCCATTACCCTGCGCAGCTTCCTGCGCTCGTCACGCACGCCGGTCGTGTTCGTGCCGGTGTACATCGGCTACGAGCGCGTGCTCGAAGGCCGCACCTACCTGGGCGAGTTGCGCGGTGCCAGCAAAAAGAAGGAGTCGGTGTTCGACATCTTCAAGGTGTTTGGCGCGCTCAGGCAGCGCTTTGGCCAGGTCTACGTCAACTTCGGCGAACCCATCCGTCTCGCCGGTTTCCTCGATGAGCAGCAGCCCGGCTGGCGTGAACAGGATCATGGCCCGCAGTACCGCCCGGCCTGGCTCAACGCCGCCACTACCCGCCTGGGCGAAACCGTGGCCCGTCACCTCAACGAGGCGGCCGCCATCAACCCGGTCAACCTGGTGGCCCTGGCGCTGTTGTCCACCAGCCGCCTGGCCCTGGACGAACGCGCCCTGACCCGCGTGCTCGACCTTTACCTGGCCTTGTTGCGCCAGGTGCCCTACTCGCCGCACACCACCCTGCCCGACGGCGACGGCCAGGCACTGATCCAACACGTGCGCAGCATGAACCTGGTGGCCGAGCAGAAGGACGCACTGGGCCGCATCCTCTACCTGGATGAAGGCAATGCGGTACTGATGACCTATTACCGCAACAACGTGCTGCACATTTTCGCCCTGCCGGCGCTGCTGGCCAGCTTCTTCCTCAGCAGCTCGCGCATGAGCCGCGAACTGCTGGGCCAGTATGTGCACGCGTTGTACCCATACCTGCAGGCCGAACTGTTCCTGCGCTGGACGCCAGAGCAACTGGACGAGGTGATCGACCAATGGCTGGCCGCGCTGGTCGGGCAAGGCCTGCTGCGCCAGGAGAACGACGTGTACGTACGCCCGGCGCCCAGCTCGCGGCAGTTCGTGCTGCTGACCCTGCTCGCCCGCACCATCACCCAGACCCTGCAGCGCTTCTACATGGCCACCTCGCTGCTGCTCAATAGCGGACAAAACACACTCAGCGCCGAAGCGCTGGAAGACCTCTGCGTGATGATGGCCCAGCGCCTGTCGATCCTGCATGGCCTGAATGCCCCGGAGTTCTTCGACAAGACGCTGTTCCGCCACTTCATCCAGACCCTGCTCCAGCAAGGCGTGGTGCATGCAGACGGGCAAGGCAAGCTGGGTTATCACGACAAGCTCGCCGAGCTGGCCGAGGGCGTGGCCAAGCGTGTGCTGTCGGCCGAGCTGCGCCTGTCGATCCGCCAGGTGGCCCTGCACCGTGACGATGGCCTGGAAACTTCGACCATCTGACGGTTCATCTACCGGGAAAATCCGCTAAAGTCCCTGGGGTTGGCCACAAGCCAGCTCCAAGGACCTATGGAGATTCCATGAAAAAGCTCTTTATGCTGTGTTGCGCATCCCTGCTCGCAGCCTGTTCCAGCCAAAGCCCATCCACCCAGGCCAGCCTGGACGGCGAAGTCTTCTACCTGCAGCGTATCGCCCTGCCGCCTGCGGCTACCTTGAGCGTGGAGCTGCAGGATGTTTCGCTGATGGACGCCCCTGCCGTGACCCTCGCCCGCCAGGCCGGCCCGGTCAAAGGCAACGTGCCGCTGCCGTTCCACCTCAGCTACGACCCAGCCCAGGTCAAACCCGGCCACCGCTATGCGGTGAGTGCGCGCATCGAGCTGGATGGCAAGCTGCTGTTCATCAATACCGAACACCATGGTGTCATGCTCGACGGCAGTGACCCGAAAACTGTACGCATCAAGGTCGACCAGGTTCGCTGACACCCGTATTCATCTGTTTACAAGGAAAGCTTCATGATCCGCACTTCCCTGCGTTTTTCCACCCTGTGCGCCGGCCTGCTGCTGTCGGCCAGCGCACTGGCCCTGTCGCTGGGCGACCTGAGCCAGAAAGACGCCACTGGCGGCCTGAAAGATACCCTGACCCAGGGTGCGCAGCTGGCCGTCAAGCAGTTGAGCACCCCGGGTGGTTTCAGCAATAACCCCGACGTGCGCATCGAATTGCCGGGCAACCTGGGCAAAGCGGCCAAGGCCATGAAGATGTTCGGCAAAGGTGCACAGGTCGATGCCCTTGAAGCCAGCATGAACAAGGCCGCCGAAGCCGCCGTGCCGCAGGCCCAGGCGATTCTGGTCGATGCCGTGAAGAACATGAGCGTGACCGATGCCAAAGGTATCCTCAGCGGCGGTGACGACTCGGCCACGCAGTACCTGAACAAGAGCAGCCGCGAGCAGATCCGCGCCAAGTTCCTGCCAATCGTCAAGCAGGCCACCGACAAGGTCGGCCTGGCCCAGCAGTACAACAACTTTGCCGGGCAGGCGGTGGCACTGGGCGTGGTTGACGCCAAGAGCGCCAGCATCGAGAACTACGTGACCGAGAAGGCGCTGGACGGCCTGTTCGAGATGATTGGCAAGCAGGAGCAGAGCATTCGCCAAAACCCGGCGCAGGCCGCTACCAGCCTGGCCAAGAAGGTCTTCGGCGCCCTCTGATCCGCAACGCGGCCGCAGTACCCTCGCAGGAGCAGCCTTGTGCTGCGAAGAGGCCGGGACAGCAAGATGAATTTTCATTTGCTGCACCGGCCTCTTCGCAGCGCAAGGCTGCTCCTACAGGGCGGTGAGGTCAGTCAGGTTTTCTTCACCCTGAACCACGCCGCATACAATGCCGGCAGGAACAACAGGGTCAACGCCGTGGCCACGATCAAGCCACCCATGATCGCCACCGCCATCGGCCCGTAGAACACGCTACGCGACAACGGGATCATCGCCAGCACCGCCGCCAGTGCAGTCAGCACGATTGGCCGGAAGCGCCGCACCGTGGCTTCGATGATCGCCTGCCAACGCTCCATCCCTGCCGCAATGTCCTGCTCGATCTGGTCCACCAGGATCACCGAGTTGCGCATGATCATGCCCGCCAGGGCAATGGTGCCCAGCATGGCGACAAAACCGAACGGCTGGCGGAACACCAGCAGGAACAGGGTCACGCCAATCAGCCCCAGCGGTGCGGTGAGGAACACCATCACCGTGCGCGAGAAGCTGCGCAGCTGGATCATCAGCAGGCTCAGCACCACTACCACGAACAGCGGCATGCCGGCGTTCACCGACTTCTGCCCACGCTCGGAATCTTCGACCGTACCGCCCACTTCCAGCAGGTAGCCGTCCGGCAGCTTGGCGCGTATTTCCTGCAGGGTCGGCTCGATCTGTTTCACCAGCGTGGCCGGTTGCTCCTTGTCGTAGATATCGGCGCGCACGGTCACCGTCGGCAAGCGGTTGCGGTGCCAGATGATGCCTTCCTCGAAGCCGTACTCCAGGGTCGCTACCTGCGACAGCGCCACGCTCTGGCCGTTGTCGGTCGGCAGTGCCAAGCTGCCGAGGTTACCCAGTTCGCCACGCTCCTGCTGGGTGCCGCGCAGCAGGATCTCGATCAGCTCGTTGTCCTCGCGATACTGGCTGACCGTGGTACCGGTCAACGAGCTTTGCAGGAAGCTGGCCAGGTGCGCGGTGCTCACGCCCAGGGCGCGGGCGCGGTCCTGGTCGATTTCGAGGAACACAGCCTTGCTGGGTTCTTCCCAGTCCAGGTGCACGTTCACCACATGCGGGTTCTCGCGCACCTTGTCGGCCACTTCGCGGGCCAGCGCACGGGCCTTCTCGATGTGCTCGCCGGTGACCCGGAACTGCACCGGGTAACCCACGGGCGGGCCGTTTTCCAGGCGCGTGACGCGGGCACGCAGGTCGGGGAATTGCTGGTCCACGGTGCTGATCAGCCAGCTGCGCAGGCGCTCGCGGTCCTCCATCGACTTGGCCAGCACCACGAACTGGGCAAAGCTGGCTGCAGGCAGCTGCTGGTCCAGCGGCAGGTAGAAGCGCGGCGAGCCGGTGCCCACGTAGGCCACGTAGTTATCGATGCCGTCCTGCTGCTTGAGCAGTGCCTCCAATTGCTTGACCCGCTCGGCGGTATTGGCCAGCGAGGCGCCTTCGGCCAGCTTCAGGTCAACCATCAACTCCGGACGCCCGGAGGCCGGGAAGAACTGCTGGGGCACGAAGCGGAACAGCAGGATACTGCCGACAAAGGCCGCGATGGTCAGCAGGATCACCGTCTTGCGCCGTCGCACGCACCACTCCACCACCCGCCGCACACGCTGGTAGAAGGGCGTGGCGTAAGGGTCTGGCGCGTGGCCGTCCTTGCCATGGCGCGCAGCGTGCAGCTTGGCCAGGTCTGGCAGCAGGCGCTCGCCCAGGTAGGGCACGAACACCACCGCCGCCACCCACGAGGTCAACAGGGCGATGGTCACCACCTGGAAAATCGAGCGGGTGTATTCGCCAGTGCTGGAAGCAGCAGTGGCGATGGGCAAGAAGCCTGCCGCAGTGATCAGGGTACCGGTCAGCATCGGGAAGGCAGTGCTGCTCCAGGCATAGCTGGCTGCCTTGAGCCGGTCGTAACCCTGCTCCATCTTGATCGCCATCATTTCCACGGCAATGATCGCGTCGTCCACCAGCAGGCCCAGGGCCAGTACCAGCGCGCCGAGGGAAATCTTGTGCAGGCCGATGCCGAAATAGTGCATGGCGGCGAAAGTCATGGCCAGTACCAGGGGGATGGCCAGCGCCACCACCAGGCCGGTGCGCAGGCCCAGCGAGAAGAAGCTCACCAACAGCACGATGACCAGCGCCTCCACTAGCACCTGGACAAATTCGCCCACACCGGCCTTGACCGCCGCAGGTTGGTCCGAGACCTTGCGCAGCTCCATGCCGGCCGGCAGGTTGCGCGCCACGCGCTCGAACTCGCCTTCCAGGGCCTTGCCCAGTACCAGGATGTCGCCGCCGTCCTTCATCGACACGGCCAGGCCAATGGCATCCTCGCCCATGAAGCGCATACGTGGCGCGGGTGGGTCATTGAAGCCACGGTGCACTTCGGCCACATCGCCGATGCGGAACGTGCGGTCACCTACGCGGATGGGGAACTGGCGAATCTGCTCCACGCTGTCGAAGCGCCCGCTCACCCGCAGTTGCAACCGCTCGCTGGGCGTCTCGAAGAAGCCGGCGGTGCTCACCGCGTTCTGCTCCTGCAGGGCCTGCTGCACGGCCTCCAGGGGTACGCCGAGGGTGGCCAGCTTGAGGTTGGACAGCTCGATCCAGATTTTCTCGTCCTGCAGGCCCACCAGCTCGACCTTGCCCACATCCTTGACCCGCTGCAGCTGAATCTGGATGCGGTCTGCGTAGTCCTTGAGCACCGCGTAGTCGAAGCCCTTACCGGTCAGCGCATAGATATTGCCGAAGGTGGTGCCGAACTCATCGTTGAAGAACGGGCCCTGGATCTCCGGTGGCAGGGTGTGGCGAATGTCCGCGACCTTCTTGCGGATCTGGTACCACAGCTCGGGGATGTCCTTGGAATGCAGCGAGTCGCGGGCCATGAAGGTGACTTGCGATTCGCCGGGGCGCGAGAACGAGATAATCTTCTCGTACTCGCCGGTTTCCATCAGCTTCTTCTCGATACGTTCGGTGACCTGGCGCGACACTTCCTCGGCGCTGGCGCCCGGCCACAGGGTACGAATGACCATGGCCTTGAAGGTGAATGGCGGGTCCTCGCTCTGGCCGAGCTTGGTGTAGGACATGGCGCCAATGGCCGCCAGCAGGATCATCAGGAACAGGACGATCTGGCGATTGCGCAGCGCCCAGGCAGAAAGGTTGAAACCCATCGGGACTTACTCCTTGGCCGTCAGCTTCACTACACGGTTGCTGCGGTCCACAGGGCGTATTTCCTGGCCCTCACGCAGTACATGGCCACCGGCGGCGACCACCCAGTCACCGGCGGCGAGGCCTTCGAGCACTGGCACACTGTCGCTGCCATAAGCCCCCAGACGCACCTCGGCCCGCTCCAGGCGGCTATCCTTGTTGACACGCCACACATAGGCCTGGCCGTTTTCCGCTGTAACCGCTGACAGCGGCACTGCCAGCGGGATCAGCCCCTCATGGGCGATGAACACCCGGGCACTCTGGCCCAGCTCCGCCGGCGTGGCGGCCGAAGTAAAGGCGATGCGCGCAGCAAAGGTGCGCGAGCGGGGGTCGGCGGCCGGTGACAGCTCGCGGATACGGCCCTGAAAGCGCGCTTGCGGGTGTGACCACAGCTCCACACTGACCGGTTGCCCCACGGCAAAGCGGGCGAACTGCTGCTCCGGCAGGCCGATCACCACTTCGCGCTCGCCATCGGCGGCCAGGGTGAACACGGTTTGCCCGGCGGCAACCACCTGGCCCACTTCGACCTGACGCTTGGCAACCACCCCGGCCTGCGGCGCGCGCAGCACGGCATATTCGGCCTGGTTGCCAGCCACGTCGAACTCGGCCTTGGCCTGCTTCAGCCGGGCGAGGCCGGCGCGGTACAGGTTCTCGGCATTATCGAACTGGGAATGGCTGACCATCTGCCGGTCCAGCAGCTTCTGGTAGCGGTCACGCTCGGCGCGCACCAGCGCCAGGTTGGCCTCGGCAGCCGCCATCTGGGCGCGGTTGGCTTCCAGTTGCAGGCGCACGTCCTGCGGGTCCAGCTCAGCCAGCGGCTGGTCGGCCTTGACTCGCTGCCCCTCCTCAACCAGACGCTTGGTGACCTTGCCGCCAATGCGGAAGGCCAGGTCCGGCTCGAAGCGCGCACGTACTTCGCCGGGGTAACTGTCGGCAGCGGCTTCGGCCGGCTGCGGCTGCACCACCAGCGCCGGGCGCGGCGCGGCAGGCGGGGTGGCTTCCTGACCGCATGCCGTCAGTAACAACGCGGCAACGGCGGGCAAGGCGATGGACAAGGCATGGCGCAACATGATGAATCCTTTCGCGGAGGGCACTTCGAATATTTGTACTGGCGAGTATATTAAGTCAGGCAAGCGATGCCGGGAAGCCAGCGTTACAAAGAAATCCAAGCGTTTTTTGCAAGGCCGCCCGCTGTTGCCCAGCCCACAGCCGACCAACAAATTGCCCTGCCCCGCCACAGCCTAAAACCGGCAAACACGGCGCAAACCCCGCCCCACGGCCCCTCCAGCGCCCGGCACGACCTGTGCAATCACCCGTACATACCCTTCTTCATGTACCTGGAGTATTCCGATGACTGCCCTCGAACAACACCTGCCCGCCTCCGCCAACGGCGCCGACTACGCCACGCTCGCCGCACGCTTTCGGCCGATCTTCAGCCGCATTGCCGAAACCAGCGTGGCGCGCGAGCGCAACCGCACCCTGCCCCATGAGGCTATCCAGTGGCTCAAGGAAGCTGGCTTTGGCGCCGTGCGGGTACCGGTAGAACATGGCGGTGGCGGCGCATCCTTGCCGCAGTTGTTTCAGCTGCTGATCGAACTGGCCGCAGCCGACTCCAATGTGCCCCAAGCGCTGCGCGGCCACTTCGCCTTCGTCGAAGACCGGCTCAACGCCCACGCCAGCGCGCCACAGGATGTATGGTTCCGGCGTTTTGTCGCCGGCGACCTGGTGGGCTGTGCCTGGACCGAGATCGGCGCGGTGAAGATTGGCGATGTCATCACGCGCGTGTCACGCCAGGGCGAGCAGTGGGTGGTCAATGGCACCAAGTACTACAGCACCGGCAGCCTGTTCTCCGACTGGATCGACCTGTTCGCCCGCCGCGATGACACCGGCGCCGACGTGATAGCGGCCATCCGCACCCGCCAGCCCGGCGTGCGCCAGAGCGACGACTGGGATGGCTTCGGCCAGCGCACCACCGGCAGCGGTACCTCGGTGTTCGAAAATGCCGTGGTCGAGGAAGAGAACATCATCGACTTCGCCACCCGTTTCAAATACCAGACCGCCTTCTACCAGCTGGTCCTGCTGGCAGTGATCACCGGCTCCGGGCGTGCTGCAGTGCGCGATTTCAGCCACGAGACCAGCCAGCGCACCCGCGTGTTCAGCCATGGTAACGGCGCTGCCGTCAGCCAGGACCCACAGGTGCTGCAGGTGATCGGCAAGGCCTCGGGCCAGGTGTATGCAGCCGAAGCTGCGACCCTGCGTGCCGCCGAGGCCAGTCAGCAGGCGTACCTGGCACGTTTTGCCAATGACCCGGCCGCTGAACAGCAGGCCAATGTGTTTGCCGAACTGGCGTCCGCCCAGGCCCAGGTGGCGGCCATCGACCTGGTGCTACGCGCCACCAGCGACCTGTTCAACGCCTTGGGTGCCTCCACCACCAGCACCAGCCGCCAGCTCGACCGCCACTGGCGCAATGCCCGCACGGCGGCCTCGCACAACCCGGTGATCTACAAGGAGCGGATTATTGGTGACTGGCACGTGAACGGTACTCAACCGCCGTACGTTTGGCAGATTGGCGGGGGTGCGAAGCAGTCGTAAAAGCGGGGCTGCTTTGCAGCCCCGACTATTTCAGGCTGTTTGGTGTTGGCGGCTGAGGTCGCGATAACCGGCTGCCGGGTGGCTGGCCGGCAGCCGCGGGCCGTCGCCGAACAGCTTCTCGCGCAGGGTGCCGGCGCGGTATTCGGTCTTGTAGGCGCCGCGTTGCTGCAGCTCGGGGACCAGCAGCTCGACCACGTCGCGGAAGGTTTCGTGGGCCAGGGCATAGGTCAGGTTGAAGCCGTCGACATCGGTTTCTTCAACCCAGGCCTGCAGTTCGTCCGCCACCGTTTGCGCACTGCCGACGATCAGCGGGCCAAAGCCGCCGATGCCGACCCAGTCGGCGAGTTCTTTATCAACACGATTCATGCCAAAAATAATCGTTATAAATCAGTAATTTATATACAAAAAAACAGCACTGATGCCTGAGCGACTACATCACTGTCGAACAACTGTCCGCTGGCAGACAGCAGGCAAATGTGAGCTGGTTTTAGCCGGATCGCGCCTGACCCGTTAAGATGGTGATTCTTAAACCAGATGCAGACCACAATGCCCAACGACGCACCCATCGGCCCAGGCCGGCCAAAGGACCTGGTCAAGCGCGAGGCGATTCTCGAAGCGGCCAAGGCCCTGTTCCTCAGCCTTGGTTACGCCAACACCAGCATGGATGCGGTCGCTGCGGCGGCAGGTGTTTCAAAACTCACCGTGTACAGCCACTTCACCGACAAGCAGACCCTGTTCTGCTCGGCGGTCATGGCCACCTGCCAGATCCAATTGCCTGACCTGCTGTTCGAGTATCCCGAGGGGGTGCCGGTGGAAGAAGTGCTGCTGACCATTGCCCGCAACTTCCAGGCGCTTATCAGCAGTGACGAAGCGGTCAAGCTCAGCCGCCTGATCATGGCCCAGGGCAGCCTGGACCCAAGCTTTGGCGAATACTTCTACGAAGCCGGGCCCAAGCGCGTGCTGGCGGGTATGGAAGCGCTGCTGCGCGGCGCGGATGAGCGCGGGCTGCTGCGCATCGACAACCCGCTGCGGGCAGCAGAGCACTTCTTCTGCCTGGTCAAGGGGGCACCGGATTACCGGTTGCTGCTGGGGTGCGCAGCGCCCTTGGAAAGGGAAGAGGCCGAGGCGCATGTGCGTGAGGTGGTCGGGGTGTTCTTGCGGGCATTCAGGCGCTGAGCAGGATTTGCTCACATACCTGTTCAAACGCCTATTCGCGAATTTTCTGCCTTCTGCGCTGATGCACGGAAAAGGCAGAAAGTACAGGGCTTATGACACGCATGCCCGTTATCCGAGACGCCTTCTGATTTCTTCTTGTAACGCGGCCTGAATCATTATGTCTTGCGACGATCCTGCTCCTGACAAGCGAGAACTAACCGCATCCAGATCCGTCAAAAGAGCGGCTAGCTCACGAACTTTATTTTCGTTTTCGAGCGAGACCTTATGCGCATCCAATGATTGGACATAACGTTTTGCAGCGTCGGTATCCTGAACGGCACCATGCGACTGGACGTATACTTGCTTCGTTTTTGAAGATGCGTTCGCAGGTGCGCTAAACTGCGCCATCAAGCGGTGCTGCTCAGCGATTTGAGATGAATTGAATATTGACTCAAATGGAACAGTATCACCAACTTTCGCCACAGCCCTTGGTATGGCGCCACCAGACCCATCACGTTTATTTATATATTTTCTCGATGCTGGAACGGTAGGCTCAACGACTTCCGGGCTTGGCCTTTCATTTGGTTTTCTTGGGTTCAGTTTTCTTCTGATTAACCCCCTGACTCCAGCATGCCCCGTCGGGTCACTACGGTTCGAGGGATCTCCCGCACAATACACATACGCGTTTAAGCCCCCATCGCCAAATGGGCTCCAACTGTCCGGACTGTAAAACCGCATCATGACCGGACTGAACTGCCTGTAGCCATTCCCTAGGTGATAATGCCCGGTGACTGCATCCCGCCGCTCACCATTGAAGGCAAGCAACGACAGTAAGCCGCCTTGGGTGTGATGCCCATAGGGAGAATAAGCATAGGACTCAGAAGATTTTTCCTCATACATGGAGAATACCGAGCGCTGCTGGTCGCATGCCGCCATGCCTACTGGGTAAGCCTGGGGTCTTGTGATTATTCTGGGCCAGTAGCAGGTCATTTGCTTGAAGGAAACGCCAGCGGGCATCGCCATTAATTTCAGTAGAGATCTTGCCGTTACAGTAAAAAAGCTGACAGCCATTTTTCTGGGCATCGGGAATAGCGGACATGAAGATAACCCACGATCAGGATTGAATGTTTGATATATTCACTCCCCCGCCCCAAAAATTGCTACTGGCAAAAATAACAGGTCAGTCGAGCGCGGTCATTGCAGGCGCGACTCTACCCTTTAAGAAGGCGACGCGGTGGATGGCACCGGCTTTGCCGGTGTTCGCGGCTAAAGCCGCTCCTACAATAACCGTGCTAGTCGGACCAGTTGGGGCGGGTCAGGCCTTCAGCGCTTTCTTCGGATAAATGTCATACCGACTCGACTTCCCTTCCAGGCTATGGCTGGGCTTCGGCCCGTCGATGATCGGCGCCTTGCGCGGGCGCTTCACCACCACCCGGTGGCTGGCCAGCGCCAGGGCCGCTTCGAGTAGGGCCGGGGCATCCAGGTCGTCCCCCACCAAGGGCCGGAACACGCGCATTTCCTTTTTCACCAGGGCGCTCTTGTCGCGGTGCGGGAACATCGGGTCGAGGTAGATGACCTGCGGCGCCTCCCCTTCCCAGGCGCGCATACGCTCGATGGCGTTGCCGGTCAGCAGGCGCATGCGCCCGACAATCGGGCCCACCTCGTCATCCGAGCGCGCCCGCGCCAAGCCATCTTCCAGCAGCGCGGCAATCAGCGGCTGGCGCTCGATCAGGGTCATCTGGCAGCCCAGGCTGGCCAGCACGAACGCATCTTTGCCAAGACCTGCCGTGGCATCCAGCACCTGCGGCCGCACGCCTTGGGCAATGCCCACGGCCTTGGCGATCATCTGCCCGTTGCCACCGCCAAACTGGCGCCGGTGGGCGGCCTGGCCTTCGACAAAGTCCACCCGCACCGGCCCTGGTGCCTGCGGCCCCAGCTGCTGGATCTGCAAACCCTCGGCGCCGACCTGCACGGCGAAGCCGGCGCTCTCGTCCTGTAGCGGCAGGCTTAGGCGTTCAGCCCACACCTTGGCCTGCTCCGCATACTCAGCCGACATCGCCTCGACCCTGATACCCGTGCCTTGCTCTTCCATCGTCCACACCTAAAAAATCAAACCAAGCCTTAATGAATCAGCAGCCACGGCCGATACAGGCAATATCCCGCTATTCTGCCAGAGCACAACGCGCGCGACTGCCATGTCAGATACTCTTCCTATCGGCTTGACCTATTTGTCGCCTGTCGGCAACTACAGTCAGCACAACACCCAGGCACTCGGGGGCGTCAGCCACCTGTGGCAGGATTTCTTTGCCCGGGCCATGGCCGAACAGCAGGAAGAGCCCGTAGACAGCGTCAGCCAGTCGTTCGTGCAGTACGACCACGACAGCGGAGAACCCATCGGCGGCGCCCGTGCGCTGGCCCTGATCGACGCCCAGCGCGCCTGCCCGGTGCTGGACAACGAGGTAACACCGCCCGAGCCGTTGTTCTTGCCCAAGGCAGAGCTTGAAGCCAGCCTGCTGCCGCCTGCGCCTGAGCCGTTCAGTGCCATGGAACTGATTGAACAGCAGCGCCAGCTCGACACCAGCAATAGCTGGATGCGCCCGGTGGTGATGAGCCAAGGCCATCCGATTGCCGAGCCCGGCCCGGGCCCAGCCCCGCGGTCGTTGTTCCTGCCCATTGCCGAGTTCGAGACCAACTTGCTGGACCCGGCCCCCGAGCCGTTCGACGACGCTACCTTGGCCAGGCAGCAGAACGATCTGGAATTCGACATCCATTGGGCACGCCCGGTGGTGCTGAACAACGTACGCGTTCACGCCTGAGCCTAACGGCACACCTGCCAGCGCCCCATGTCCAGGTGGAAGTGATTGTGGTGCGCGGCGTTATAGCCCGGCCCCAGTACTGTGCTGAAGCTCTCGCAAGCCGCCTGCTGCACCTGACGCAAGAATTCTGCCTTCTGCCCCCCTGCCTGCCAGTCACGCGCCAGGACGATGCGCTGGCCGTCCTGCAAGCGAAAACCGCTGATATCCAGCGCATTGGCCGTAGCGTGCTGGCTCAGGCGGCCCTGCTTGCGGTGGTAGACATTGCGGCAAGCAAAGCTGCCCAGGTGATCGACCTGCGTCACCGGTTGGCCCAGCACCCGCTGCGCCAACGGCTGCAAGCCGTGGTTTTCGAAAAGTGCATAAGCCACCGCCAGCGGGCAACTGGCCAGGAAGCTGCTGCTTAGCCGCGCCTGGCCGCCCTCGATGCGCCACACGTTCTGCAACGGGCAGTTGGCCGCAGCCGGGCTGTCGGCTTGCGCCCGGTAGCGCAGCTGGCTGGTTTCCAGTGCCTGCCGGCACAAGGCCGGGTCATTGCGCAGGCGTGAAAGCTTGTACGGCGTCAGCAGGTTGGGCGGCTGACGCACATCCAGCGGCGCCCAGGGGTTCCACACGGCAGGCAGGCGCCAGCCGAAGTGCCAGGCCAGGCCGGCCAGCACCAACAGACCGGCCAGCAGCGCCAGCATTGCCCGCATCAGCGGCGGAACAGGTCGTTGAGCTGGGCAAACGGCAGTGCCTGCTCACCGTAGCCGAACGTACCCTCGTTGCGAATCTCCAACGCAGCACGGTGGAAGGCCCCCAGCGCAGCACGGGCCAGCGACGAGCCGACGCTGATGCGGCGCACGCCCAGGTCCTGCAACTGGTTCACGCTCAGCGACACACCCGCCATGCCCATCAGTACGTTCACCGGCCGCGGTGCGACGGCCTGCACCACCGCACGTACTTCCTCGACGGTGCGCAGCCCGGGGGCATAGAGCACATCGGCGCCGGCCTCGGCATAGGCTTGCAGGCGCAGGATGGTGTCGTCGAGGTCCATGCGGCCATGCAGCAGGTTTTCTGCCCGGGCGCACAACGTGAACGGGAACGGCAGGCTACGCGCAGCCTGCACGGCGGCGCGCACGCGCTCCACGGCCAGCCCGAGGTCATAGATGGGCGCATCACTGCGGCCACTGGCATCTTCGATGGAACCACCTACCAGGCCGATTTCGGCAGCACGCAATAGGGTCTGGGCACAATCTTCAGGCATGTCGCCGAAGCCGTTCTCAAGGTCCGCAGCCACCGGCAACGCAGTGGCATCGACGATCTCGCCGGCGTTGTCCAGGGTATCGTCCAGGCTCAAGGCGCCTTCGGCGTCTGGGCGGCCCAGGCTGAATGCCAGGCCGGCACTGGTGGTGGCCAGCGCCTCGAAACCCAGGCTGGCAAGCAGCTTGGCGGAGCCGGCGTCCCACGGGTTGGGGATGACGAACGCGCCTTCGCGCTCGTGTAAAGCCTTGAAGGCTTCGGCTCGCAGGGTTTGCACATCCATGGTTCAACCTCCGGCAGTCAGGGAAAGGTCAGAGTAAGCCCAGTTGTTCGACCTCGGGCGCGCGCGGCAATTCCGGCAAAGGTGCAAGACCTGGCAGGCGTGCCATCAGGCGTTGATGGAAATGCTGGGCCAACGCCGCAGCCAGGCGATTGTCCGAGGTGTGCAGGAAGATATAGGGGTTGCGGCCTTCCTCGATCCAATCGGCGATTTTTTCTACCCAAGGGCTGAGGAAGGTGTGATTGGCCTCCAGCTCCGGATGGCCGATGAAGCGCACCTGTGGGTGCTGGCTGAAGGCCGCAGGGCGTGGCGGCACCTTGGGCTTCTTCGACTGCGCATGCAGCACGGCAGGGTCGCGCGAGGTGCAGCTGAACAACGCACGCGGGTCCAGGCAGATGCGCTCCACGCCGCGTTCGTGCAGCAGGCGGTTGAGCAGGCGTTCTTCTTCACCCTTGGCGAAGAAGGCCTGGTTACGCACTTCCACGGCCACCGGCAGGCCGATCTCATCGAGGAAGTGGCAAAGCTCGCCCAGGCGCGCCGGGCCGAACTGGGCCGGCAACTGCAGCCAGTACGGCGAAACGCGCTTGCCCAGCGGGGCCATCAGCCGCGTGAAGTCGAAGGCAGGCTCCAGTTGATCACGCAGGTCACCCTCGTGGCTGATGTCCCGGGGAAACTTGGCGGTGAAACGGAAGTGCCCGGGCATCACCTGCGCCCAGCGGGCAATGGTGCCGGGGGCGGGGCGTGCATAGAAGGTGGTATTGCCCTCGACGGCGTTGAACACCTGGCTGTAGAGGCCAAGCATTTCGTTGCTGGTGGCGTCGGCGGGATAGAGGTAGTCGCGCCAGGCGTTTTCGCTCCAGGACGGGCAACCGAGAAAATAAGGCAGGGGTGGTGGACTCATCCACTAAATGTACAGGTCGAGCCCCAGTACTTCCATGTCCCAGTCGGTGAAACCGGCGGTGCTCAGGTAGCTGGCCAAGGCAGTGGCGGTGCGCCGGTCACGGGCGCGGGGGAAGACCATGTCCTGCTGGCGGGCTGGCAGGCCACCGCTGCGGCGGCGGGCGGTGGCCTCCACGGGGGCGCCCTGGCTGTCTTCAATCAGCTCGGCATCATCGATGGCCTCGTCACGCGCCGGTGCCTTGCGCGGGGTGCGCTTGACCGGGTAGGACTGCGAAGAGAAACCGTCGATACGCATGGCATGAGCACTCAGGACCAATGATGGCAATTTAGCAGCATCAGGGTTCCGTCGCTAATGCTTGACTGATAACTGGACCACAGATCGCGCAAAAGGTTTTAGAGTGATCGGCGATAACCGACGAACAACACTCAGTGCTTCTTGGGCGTAGCTACATTATCGCGCAGATATACCGGTTGCGCCTGCTCGGCAACGATTGCCTCATCACGAGCCCAGGCGAAGGTAGCCAGGCTGAGAATGTCCAGCGCATTGGGCAAGGCGCCAGGGTTGCTGGCCGCCACCTGTACCGCCAGGCGCTCGGCATAGCCCCATCCGGTACCGGCACCGAACCACTCGCCACTGCTGCCCGCCGGCAGCGCTACCTGTTCGGGCGGCAACACCGCCTCGCGGCCGACCAGGCGCATTTCGCCGGCCGTGGCCTGGTAGCAGCCCCAGTACACTTCATCCATACGCGCATCGATCGCAGCCGCCACCTGCTGCACGCCCTGCTCGCGCAAGGCACCCTGGGCCAGCGCGGCCAGGTTGGACACCGGCAGCACCGGGCGCTCCAGCGCGAAGGCAAGGCCTTGGACCACACCAATGGCAATGCGCACGCCGGTGAAGGCGCCCGGGCCACGGCCAAAGGCGATGGCATCCAGTGCATTCAGCGCAACGCCGGATTCGGCCAGCAACTGCTTGATCATCGGCAGCAGCTTCTGCGCGTGCTGACGCGGGATCACCTCGTAATGGCTGGTTACCTTGCCGTCATGCAGCAGCGCGACGGAACAGGCTTCGGTGGCGGTATCCAGGGCCAGCAGGGTGGTCATCGAACGGGTATCCAGGTGCGAATGAAAAGAGCGGCAGTATAGAGCAGCAGCGGCGTTGTGTCCCGAAGGGGCGCTGTGCGGCCTTTGCAGGTGGCCTGGCGCGGTCCCTGTAGGAGCGCCAGGCCGTGGATCGCAGGCCGGAAACGACAACGGCCCGCTAGCGGGCCGTTGTCGGGGGGCGTCAGGCGCTGATCAGCTCAGGGCTGCCAGGACCTTGGCAGTGATGGCGTCGACCGAACCGACACCTTCAATGTGGCTGTACTTCGGCTTGCCGGCATTGGCGGCCGACAGCTTCTGGTAGAACTCCACCAGCGGCTTGGTCTGGGTGTGGTAGACCGACAGGCGATGACGAACGGTTTCTTCCTTGTCGTCGTCGCGCTGGATCAGGTCTTCACCAGTGACGTCGTCCTTGCCTTCCACTTTCGGCGGGTTGTACTGAATGTGGTAGGTACGGCCCGAGGCCAGGTGTACGCGGCGGCCAGCCATGCGGCCGACGATTTCTTCGTCGTCCACGGCGATTTCGACCACGGCGTCGATGTCGACACCGGCAGAGACCATGGCTTCGGCCTGCGGGATGGTGCGTGGGAAGCCGTCGAACAGGCAGCCGTTGGCGCAATCAGGCTGGGCGATGCGCTCCTTGACCAGGCTGATGATCAGCTCGTCGGAGACCAGCTGGCCGGCATCCATGACTTTCTTCAGCTCCAGGCCCAGCGGGGTGCCGGCCTTGACGGCGGCACGCAGCATGTCACCGGTGGAGATCTGTGGAATACCGAACTTTTCGGTGATGAACTTTGCCTGAGTACCTTTACCGGCCCCGGGAGCTCCCAGCAGAATTACGCGCATCTTGTGCTCCTCAAATTTTTTTATGAAATTCAATGGATTCGGCAACCAGGGCCAAGTCCGGAAAATCGGGTATGACCATAAAACGGTCAGAAGGCTGCTCAAGATACACAGCGCCCGGCAGCCATACAAGCGTCCCAAAGTTGCAGGAATGCGCCACTTGTGGCCGACCGGGCAGGTGGTTGCGCCCGGCGCAACCACCCTCCCCTTACCCGTGCATGGCCTGCACGCCACTCACCCCTGCTGGCTTGGGCACACCTTCATCCGGTATTGCGCAGCCCGGCGGCAATACCCGCCACGGTCACCAGCAAGGCCTGCTCCAACGGGCTGTCCAGAGCGGCTTCGCGGCTGCGCGAGCGGGCCAGCAACTCGGCCTGCAGGCGGTGCAGCGGGTCCAGGTAGGTGTTGCGCAGGCTGATGAATTCCAGCGTCTCGGGGCTGTGCGCCAGTAGCACCTGCTGCCCGGTCAGCCCCAGTACCACCTGGCAAGACTGCGACAATAGGTCGCGCAGGTGTGCACCTAAAGGAAGCAAGTCCGGTTGCACCAGACGTTCGTCGTAGGCCTCGGCAATTTGCGCATCGGCCTTGGCCAGCACCATTTCCAGCATGTCGATGCGGGTGCGGAAGAACGGCCATTGCTCGCGCATCTGCGCCAGCAACTCACCTTGGCCACGGGCCAAGGCATTGCTCAGCGCGGTTTCCCAGCCCAGCCAGGCCGGCAGCATCAGCCGGGTCTGGGTCCAGCCGAAGATCCATGGGATGGCCCGCAGGCTTTCGATCCCGCCTGCCCGGCGCTTGGCCGGGCGGCTGCCCAGCGGAAGGCGCCCCAGTTCCTGTTCTGGCGTGGACTGGCGGAAGTACTCGACAAAATCGGGGTTGTCGCGCACCACGCTGCGGTACGCCTTGACGCCATCAGCAGCCAACTGGTCCATCACTTCGCGCCAGGCCGGTTGCGGGGGCGGCGGTGGCAACAGCGTGGCTTCGAGCACAGCGGCCAGGTACAGGTTCAGGTTTTGCTCGGCGATGCCCGGCAAACCGAACTTGAAGCGGATCATTTCGCCCTGCTCGGTGGTGCGGAACCGCCCCGCCACAGAACCCGGTGGCTGCGACAGGATCGCTGCGTGGGCCGGGCCACCGCCGCGCCCTACCGTACCGCCCCGGCCGTGGAACAGCAGCAGTTCGACCTGGTGTTCGGCGCAGATGCGCACCAGGTTTTCCTGGGCCCGGTACTGCGCCCAGGCCGCCGCCGTGGTGCCAGCATCCTTGGCCGAGTCGGAGTAGCCGATCATCACTTCCTGCGGGCCGCGCAGCCCGGCCCGGTAACCCGGCAGGCCAAGCAGGCGCTGCATCACCGGCCCGGCGTTGTCCAGGTCAGCCAGGGTCTCGAACAGCGGTACCACACGCATGGGGCGGGTCAGGCCGGCTTCCTTGAGCAACAGTTGCACCGCCAGCACATCCGAAGCGGCCCCGGCCATGGAAATGACATAGGAGCCCAGCGAGGCAGCGGGCGCGGCGGCGACTTCCCGGCAGGTGGCCAGCACCTCGGCGGTGTCTGCCTGCGGCCTGAAGTGCGCGGGCAACAGCGGGCGGCGGTTTTTCAGCTCGGCCTGAAGGAATTCGATGCGGCGATCTTCATCCCAGTCGGCATAGCGGCCCAGGCCCAGGTAGTCGGTGATTTCGGTCAGCGCCTCACGGTGGCGGGCAGCGTCCTGGCGCACGTCCAGGCGGCCCAGGAAAAGGCCGAAAGTGACGGCGCGGCGCAGGCAATCGAGCAACGGCCCTTCGGCGATAACGCCCATGCCGCATTCGTGCAGCGACTGATAGCACAGCTCCAGCGGCGCAATCAGGTCGCGGTTATCCACCAGCACTTCGGCGCTGGCCGGTTGGCTGCTGGTCAATGCCGAATGCGCCCAGGCACGCGTCGCCCGCAAGCGGTCGCGCAGTTGCTTGAGCACCGCGCGGTAGGGTTCGGCACTGTCGCCCACCCGTTCGCGCAAAGCGTCACTGGCCTGCTGCATGGACAACTCGGCGGCCAGTGCATCGATGTCGCGCAGGAACAGGTCGGCGGCCATCCAGCGCGCCAGCAACAGCACTTCCCGGGTAACGGCGGCAGTCACATTGGGGTTGCCGTCACGGTCACCGCCCATCCACGAGGCAAAGCGGATTGGCGCGGCCTCCAGCGGCAGGCGCAGGCCGGTGGCATCCAGCAGAGCCTTGTCGACCTTGCGCAGGTGGCTGGGGATGGCGTGCCACAGCGAATGCTCGATCACCGCGAAGCCCCACTTGGCTTCGTCTACCGGCGTCGGCCGGGTGCGGCGGATTTCTTCGGTGTGCCAGGCCTCGGCAATCAGCCGGCGCAGGCGTTCCCGCACCTGCTGGCGTTCGTCCGGGGTCAGGTCACGGTGGTCCTGGGCAGCCAGCTGGCCGGCGATGGCGTCGTACTTCTGGATCAAGGTGCGGCGGGCCACCTCGGTGGGGTGCGCGGTAAGCACCAATTGGATGTCGAGCTTGGCCAGCTGCCGAGCCAGGGCATCGTTGCTATGCCCGGCCTGCTTCAAGCGCGCCAGCAATTCGGGCAGCACACGGGCCTCGAAGGGTTCGGGCTGGCCGGCGTCGCGGCGGCGGATCAACTGGTACTGCTCGGCCATGTTGGCCAGGTTGAGGAACTGGTTGAAGGCCCTGGCCACGGGCAGCAAGTCTTCTTCGGCAAGGTCGGCCAGGGTGGACGTCAGTTGCTCGCCAGGGCCACGGCGGTCGGCCTTGGCACTGTGGCGGATATCTTCGATTTTCTGCAAAAACGCATCGCCATGCTGCTGGCGAATGGTTTCGCCGAGCAGCTCACCCAACACATGGACATCTTCACGCAAACGCACATCGATATCGGTCATTGGCCCTCTCTTTGGCGCGGCTCTGGCGCACTCCTGTACACAGCTCTACCGAAGAGTGCCCCCTGCCGAGCGCCAATGGCAAGCCGTGATCAGCCAAAGCAAACTAAAGTGAACGCAAGCACTCCCATGCAATGCAGCCATAGCAGGCGTCAACAGAGGTCATCATGAAAATCCGTGAACTCGCCCAGCACTGGGAACAGAATGCCGCCGGTACCCTCAGCCGCACAGGCCATGTATTGCATCTGGACCTGGAGTCCGAGGCGCGCCTGGCCGCGCTGATCGACATGTACCCCAAGCGCACCGCCGAGGAACTGCTCGGCGAACTGGTGGCGGCCGCACTCGAAGAGCTGGAAGCCAGCTTCCCCTATGTGCAGGGTCGCCAGATCATCGCCACCGATGAAGAAGGTGACCCGCTGTACGAAGATGTCGGCTCTACTCCGCGCTTTCTGGCCCTCTCGCGACAGCACCTGCACAGCCTGAGCACCACCGACGACGATAGCGAAAGATAACCACCCGCACCACCGTTCCGGGCCTCGGCAAGGCCCGGAATACCGCCTTTTCCTGCGAAAGTTCCAGGCAAATCGCGCTGACCGATCAGTCAGAAATAATTCCTCGTTTAGTGCACTTTTTTCTGAACCATTCCAAAAACGGTCGAGTCGGAGCCAATAGCCATCACGCTAAAACCCTGCACACTGCCCTCGTGCACCGTTCAGCTGAAGCGCGCGGTTTTGTCAGGGAATAAGCGATGGACTGCTACGGACATCGTCGTAATCAGGAGTGATCCAATGGAACTGACCACCATGAAGACCCGCACTAGCAAACTGTCATCCACTCATGTGCGCGGGTTCAAGCTGGCCGCGCTGGCCCTGGGCAGTAGCCTGGTCCTGGCCGGCTGTGCGGGCAACCCGCCTACCGAGCAGTACGCAGTTACCCAATCCGCCGTGAACTCCGCCGTGAGCGCGGGTGGCACCGAGTTCGCCGCCGTGGAAATGAAAGCGGCCCAGGACAAGTTCAAGCAAGCCGAAATCGCCATGCACGACAAGAAGTACGACGAGGCCAAGCGCCTGGCCCAACAGGCCGAGTGGGACGCACGCCTCGCCGAACGCAAGGCCCAGGCGGCCAAGGCCCAGAAGGCCGTGCAGGATGCCCGTCAGGGCGTTCAGGACGTACGTGAGGAAGGCCTGCGCAGCGCTCAGTGAGCCCTGCCCCGCCAACCTTAGCCTTCGCACTCGATCAAAGGATGAACACTATGCGCAATTACGTCATGATTCCCGCCCTGCTGGCCCTCAGCGTTGGTCTTGCTGCCTGCTCGCACGACCCTAACGCCAACCTGGAGTCGGCCCGCACCAACTTCTCCTCGCTGCAGAGCGACCCGCAATCGAGCAAGGTCGCGGCACTGGAGACCAAGGACGCCCAGGACTGGCTGAACAAGGCCGACAAGGCCTACATGGACCGTGAAGACGAGAAGAAGGTCGACCAACTGGCCTATCTGACCAACCAGCGCGTTGAAGTGGCCAAGCAGACCATTGCCCTGCGCACCGCCGAAGGCGAGCTGAAAAATGCCTCCGCCCAACGCGCCCAGGCCAAGCTGGATGCCCGCGACGCCCAGATCGCCAAGCTGCAGGACAGCCTCAACGCCAAGCAGACCGACCGCGGTACGCTGGTGACCTTCGGCGACGTGCTGTTCGACTTCAACAAGGCCGAACTCAAGAGCAACGCCTACCCGAACGTCACCAAGCTGGCCCAGTTCCTCCAGGAAAACCCGGAGCGCAAGGTGATTGTCGAGGGCTACACCGACAGCGTCGGCTCGGCCAACTACAACCAGACCCTGTCCGAGCGCCGCGCCAACAGCGTACGCATGGCACTGGTACGTGCCGGCGTAGATCCGGCGCGCATCGTCTCCCAGGGCTATGGCAAGGAGTACCCGGTAGCGGACAACGGCAGCAACTCGGGCCGTGCGCAAAACCGTCGCGTGGAGGTAACCATCTCCAACGACAACCAGCCAGTGGCACCCCGTTCGGTGAGCCAGGTTCAGCGGTAAGGCTGGCTAGCTGAAAAGAAAGCCCCGCGCTCGACGCGGGGCTTTTTTTTGCCTGTACCGGCCTCTTCGCGGGCACGCCCGCGAAGAGGCCGGTACAGGCAGTAGGGATAATGGCTCACTTCACCTGCTGCGGGGTTTCCTCGCCCATGCAGCGCACCGCACGCTTGCGGTTGTCCACCAGCACGCCGGTCAGGCCTTTCTGCTCGGTGTCGAACAACACCAGCACGCCATCGACGCACTGGGCCACTTGCGGCGCCGGGTCCAGCGAAACCTTGTAGTCCTCGCCCGGGATGGTCTTGAGCATGGTGAAGTCCTGCAGCAACAGGGCATCCTCGGGTTTGGCGAAATGCAGGTAACCGTAGTACCACAAGGCCCCCACCGTCACGATGATGCTGCCGACGCCGGTCAGGATCAGCGGGATGGCGTTGCGTTCTTCACTCATTGCTTGTTCTTCTCGTCAGGGAAATTGGGCACTTCGGCAAGCCGCCGCAGGCCGTTGAAATGGCTAGGGTCGTCGAGGAAACGCAGCATCACCTGGCGCCATGTGGGGTCGGCGAAGGTCTGCACGTGGCCACCGCGGGTCAGTTGCAGCACCCGCGGCGGTGGCGCGTGCTGGTACAGGCGGATGCCGTTGTCCATCGGCACCAGGTTGTCGTCAATGCTATGGAAAAACAGCTTGGGCGGGCTGCTCAGTTGCTCGATCGAACGGATTGCACTGTCACCGTCCGGCACCAGCCACGACAGCGGCACCTGCAACGGCCAGGTCATCCACGACGTGCTGAGGGCAAAGCGCCCGACTGAACGGTAACTGGCCGGCACGCCATCGAACACCAGGGCACTGAAGCGCTGGCGCTGCTCGGGGTGGGCCGCCAGGTAGTGAATGGCCATGGCCCCTCCAAGGCTTTGCCCCAGCAGCACCAGAGGCTTGCCCTTTACCTCGGGCGCCTGGTCCAGCCAGGCCATGGCGGCGGCGATATCTTCGTACACCTCTGGCAGGCTTGGCGCCCCCTGCGACAGGCCATAACCGCGGTAATCGATCATCAGCACCTGATAGCCCTGCTCCGGCAGCCAGTAGCTGCCACCCAAGTGCCCCGGCAGGTTGCCGCCGTTGCCGTGCAAGTGCAGTACCGTACCTTTGACCTCGACCCCGGCCTTGGCCGGCAACCACCAACCGTGCAGGCGGATGCCATCAGTTGTGGTCAACGTTACATCGCGGTACGCCAGCTTGGCCCGCTCAGGCGTAAAGGCCTGACCACGCTCGGGGTAGAACAGCAGGCTGCTGCAGCCGCCAAGACCCAGCAGGACCAAGCCCAGGGCCAGCAGGCGGCAGCACTCAGAGAATGTTCGCGTAGTCGGCTTCAATACGGTCCAGGCTCAGGTGGTTGAGGAAGTTGGAGAAGCACATCCAGGCCGACAGCGCGTTAAGGTCGCGGAACTGCTCGGGCAAGTACTTGGGCGGCGCAACCAGGCCCTCCTCCACCAGCTGGCGCAAGGTACGCATGTCTTCCAGGGTGGTCTTGCCACAGAACAGCAACGGGATCTGTTCGAGCTTGCCCTTCTTCACGGCCAACTGAATGTAGTTGTAAACCATGATGAAGCCCTTGAGGTAGGACAAGTCCTTGGTGAATGGCAGGCCATTGGGCACCGAACCGCGGAACACCCGGCTGGCGTTGCTGTAGCTCTGCGCCATCTCGAAGCCTTGCCCACGGAAAAAATCGAACACCTGGAGGAAATCGGCGCCCTCCTCGACCATGTGGATGGCGCGAGTGCGGTTGGTGAGCTTGCGCAGGCGGCTGGGGTAGGAGGCGAAGGCAATCACTTCCATGAGGATGGCCAGGCCTTCCTGGGTCACCGTCGACGAGGGCGGGCCCTTGGCCAGGAAGGTGCAGATCGGCTGGTTCAGGCCATTAAGCGTGGTACCGACATGCACCAGCCCTTCGTGCACCTCCAGGGCGCGCACGTCGCGGGCGTTGAACATGGCATCGGCGCGCACCTTGATGTAGTCGGCACCGGCCGCGGCATCGGCGACGATACCGTCGGACTCGAACACGCGGATGGTTCCCTCGGCCTCGCCGAACACCTTGTTCAGCCGGCGCTGGAGGATCTCCACCGCCTCTTTGGCGGTGAGGTTCTTCGGTTCGTCCTTCAGGTCGCCACGGCCATCGATATTGTTGAGGTAATCCGACAGCATCAGACCGAGGTCGGCCAGGGTCGGGTCACCGGCATGGAAGGCATCGGAGGCAGCGCCATACAGTTCCTGGGAGATCAGGCCGAAGTCCTCGGTCCCGCGCGCTTCGAGCATGCGCACCACCATGCGGTACTCGCGGCACATGCGCTTCATGATCTGCCCGACCGGGTTGAACTGACCTAGCTGGCGGATGATGTCACGCTCGATGCCCTGGAACTCGGCCTTCACCGCGCCGGAGTCGAACGATAGCGGGCGCGACTGGTAATAGGCACGGTCGACGGCCGGCGGCTCTTTGCCCTTGGCTTTGAGGAAGCCCTGACGAATGTTTTCGTCCCATTTAACCGCGTCCAGGACCCGGATCGGGGTCTGCGCCGCAACGATGCGGTCGGACAGGGCACGGATGGTTTGCTGGTATTCGTCCAACGGGGACTCCTTATCTGTCTCGGCCTCGGTCCCTGTAGGAGCAGCCTTGTGCTGCGAAGAGGCCTCTATCGGCAGCAAATATCTGTTGTCTTACCTGCCCTTTCGCAGCACAAGGCTGCTCCTACCGGGATCGCATTGCAATTTCAAACCATGAAAAGGCCGGCACAGGTAACTACTTGCCAGTACGCTGGAACCGCGCCACTTCGACGAACAGGTCGGAGTTGGCCGGGTCGTCCAGGTACGCCAGCACCCGCGCCGAGGGGCTATCGATCAGCACGCCGTCGCCGTTGTCTTCAGGCACCTCGGTGCTGCGCCCGGTCAGTTCCTTCTTGTCCACCGCCTGCTGCACCTGCTCGACATCCAGGTTGTAGACCACCAGCTCCTTGCCCTCGACGATGTCGAAACCGCCGATCAGGAAGTTGCCCCCCAGTCGTTTGGGCACTCCGGCCGACAGGTACCAGCGGTTGCCGTGGCGCGACACGGTGAACACGTACTCCTCAGGGGCCTTGCCCTTGGCCGTGGCCACCGCCTTGTAGGCACCGCCACCGCTGCGGCTGATGGTCAGCTTCAACGGCTCGCCCCAGGCGTCCTTGCTGCTCCACTTGCCGAGCAGCGCCTTGGGCGCCGCCTGGTTGCTGGGCAAGGGCTCATGGAAGGTCACCAGACAACCGCCCAGCAGCAGGAATGACAGAGTCAACAACACCACACGCCAGGCTTTCATCAGGTTCTCCTTGAAAAATCGGTCTCGGCTCAGGCCGATGCCAGCACCAGCTGCAGGTATCGGGTAAGCATAGCGAGCATCTGCCCATCGGCTTGCGCGTTCGCATCCTTGAGCAGGCCCTGATATTCCATCTGCTCGATAATCGCCGTCAACATCTGGGCGTCCTGTTCTGGTTGTCGCGACCCCACCACCTGCAGCAATTGACGGGTGCCGTGCAGCAGGATCTGCTCGTGGGCACGCACCAGCTCAGCCAGGCGTGGGCACAGCAGCGCCTCTTGGCGGAAGGCCTGTTCGGCCATCAGGAAGTCGCGGCGGTTCAGCAGTTGCCGCTGAACATAGTCGGCAGTCATGCGCGCCACTTCGTCAGCCAGCCGCGCCCGTGCCGCCGGGCTGCCGTCACCCTGGGCCAGCAACTGGCGCAGTACCACTTCCGTGTTGGCCCACAACTTGGCCATGTAGGCAGCACTACGCTCGACATACTGGGCGAAGGTATCGGTGAGCAGGTCCTCGATGTCCTTGAAGTAGTAGGTGGTGGCCGACAGCGGCACAGCGGCCTCGGCGGCCACCGCACGGTGGCGCACACCGCGCACGCCATCGCGCACGACGATACGCATGGCGGCGTCGAGGATCAGCTGGCGGCGCTGTTCGCTGCCTTGGCGGGCAGTCTTGCGGCCTTGGTATTGCACGTTTTCGGCGACGGCGGTAGCGATGCCGGCGGCGCCTTGATCAGGCATGGCGGGTGTCACGGGGGATACCTCACGGTTCAAGTCATCTGCGGCCTGCACTGGCCGGCGATGGAGCCAGTACAGACAACATAAAGCTTCAGGCAAGAAAAAGCCGCCTCGAAAGGCGGCTTGTTCAATTCACTCAGGCCTGTGGACGCATGTGCGGGAACAGGATCACGTCGCGGATCGACGGCGAGTTGGTCAGCAACATGACCAGGCGGTCGATGCCGATGCCTTCACCGGCGGTCGGCGGCATGCCGTACTCCAGCGCACGCACGAAGTCGGCGTCGTAGTGCATGGCTTCGTCGTCACCAGCGTCCTTCTCGGCCACCTGGGCCAGGAAGCGCTCGGCCTGGTCTTCGGCATCGTTGAGCTCGGAGTAGGCGTTGGCGATTTCGCGGCCACCGATGAACAGCTCGAAGCGGTCGGTAACGGCCGGGTTGTCGTCGTTGCGACGAGCCAGCGGCGACACTTCGAACGGGTATTCGGTGATGAAGTGAGGCTGCTCCAGCTTGTGCTCGACCAGCTCTTCGAAAATCATCACCTGCAGCTTGCCCAGACCTTCGTGGCCCAGCACCTTGGCACCGGCCTTCTTGGCGATGTCGCGGGCGCGGTCAACGTCCTGCAGGTCGGCAGCGGTCAGTTCCGGGTTGTACTTGAGGATCGAGTCGAACACCGACAGGCGCACGAACGGCTCGCCGAAGTGGAACACCTTGTCGCCGTAAGGCACGTCGGTGCTGCCCAGTACCAACTGCGCCAGCTCGCGGAACAGTTCCTCGGTGAGGTCCATGTTGTCGTTGTAGTCGGCGTAGGCCTGGTAAAACTCGAGCATGGTGAATTCGGGGTTATGACGCGTCGAAACACCTTCGTTACGGAAGTTGCGGTTGATCTCGAACACTTTCTCAAAGCCACCCACCACCAGGCGCTTGAGGTACAGCTCCGGCGCGATACGCAGGAACATGGCCATGTCCAGGGCATTGTGGTGGGTTTCGAACGGCTTGGCAGCGGCGCCGCCCGGGATGGTCTGCAGCATCGGCGTCTCGACTTCGAGGAAGTCACGCTCGATGAGGAACTTGCGAATGTGCGAGATAACCTGCGAACGCACACGGAAGGTGTGGCGGGTTTCTTCGTTGACCATCAGGTCGACGTAACGCTGGCGGTAGCGCTGTTCGGTGTCGGTCAGGCCGTGGTGCTTGTCGGGCAGCGGGCGCAGCGACTTGGTCAGCAGGCGCACGTTGGTCATTTCGACGTACAGGTCACCCTTGCCGGAACGTGCCAGGGTGCCTTCGGCGCTGATGATGTCGCCCAGGTCCCAGGTCTTGACTGCGGCCAGGGTTTCTTCCGACAGGGTCTTGCGGTTGACGTAGACCTGGATGCGACCGGTCATGTCCTGGATAACCATGAACGAGCCACGGTTGAGCATGATACGGCCGGCAACCTTGACCGGAATCGCGGCTGCTTCCAGCTCTTCCTTGGTCTTGTCCGCGTACTGTTTCTGCAGGTCGTTGCAGTAGCTGTCGCGACGGAAGTCGTTGGGGAAGGCGTTGCCTTTGGCGCGCTCGGCGGCAAGTTTTTCCTTGCGCAGGGCGATCAGGGCATTTTCTTCCTGTTGCAGGTCTTGCGAGTCGGTCTTGAGGTCGCTCATGTCGTCACATCTTCCATCAGGGAATTCATTGCCCTCGCCCGCAGGCGAGGGTCTTTCAGCAGGAGTGAAGCTTACAGGCCCTGTTTCAGGCTGGCTTCCAGGTATTCGTCGATATCACCGTCGAGCACCTTGTTGCAGTCGCTGCGTTCAACGTTGGTACGCAGGTCCTTGATACGCGACGCGTCGAGCACGTACGAGCGGATCTGGTGACCCCAGCCGATGTCCGACTTGCTGTCTTCCAGCGCTTGCGAAGCGGCGTTGCGCTTCTGCATTTCCAGCTCGTACAACTTGGCCCGCAGCATTTTCATGGCGGTGTCCTTGTTGGCGTGCTGGGAGCGTTCGTTCTGGCAAGCCACCACGGTGTTGGTCGGCACGTGGGTGATACGTACCGCGGAGTCGGTGGTGTTCACGTGCTGACCACCGGCGCCCGAGGAGCGGTAGGTGTCGATACGCAGGTCGGACGGGTTGATGTCGATCTCGACCTTGTCGTCGATCTCGGGCGACACGAACACCGCCGAGAACGAGGTGTGACGACGGGCGCCGGAGTCGAACGGGCTCTTGCGCACCAGGCGGTGCACGCCGATCTCGGTGCGCAGCCAGCCAAAGGCGTACTCGCCCTTGATGTGCACGGTAGCGCCTTTGATGCCGGCGACTTCACCTTCGGAAAGCTCGATGATGGTGGCGTCGAAACCGCGCTTGTCGGCCCAGCGCAGGTACATGCGCAACAGAATGTTGGCCCAGTCCTGGGCTTCGGTGCCGCCGGAACCGGCCTGGATGTCCAGGTAGGCGTTGTTCATGTCCATCTCGCCGCTGAACATGCGGCGGAACTCAAGCTTCGCCAGGGCTTCTTCCAGGCGCTGCAGCTCGGCGGTCACGTCCTCGACAGCGGCTTCGTCTTTTTCTTCGACGGCCATGTCCAGCAAGTCGCGGCAGTCGTTCAGGCCACCGGACAGTTCATCCAGGGTTTCGACGATCTGCTTCAGGGCAGCGAGCTCGCGGCCCAGTTCCTGGGCGTATTCGGGCTTGTTCCAGACGTTTGGGTCTTCCAGCTCGCGATTGACTTCGATCAGGCGGTCATGCTTGTGATCGTAGTCAAAGATACCCCCGAATGGACTGGGAACGCTCGGTGAGGTCCTTGATGGTGTTCAGAATCGGTTGGATTTCCATGGGCGCGCGGCTCTCGTACGAATTCGGTGAAAAGCCCGCGAGTATAACCGAGTCCGCAGCACGGCGGCAGACCCGCCGGGCGGTCACATTCGTATAGCCTGTCAGCGGGCACTGCAGGAGCGGCACTGTGTCAGGCGATACCCACCTGGTTACGCCCGCTGTTCTTGGCCTGGTACAAGCCTTTGTCCGCCGCCGAAATCAGCTGCCGGCAGTGGCTGCCGACGGCCGGGGTCTGGGTGGCCAGGCCGATGCTCACGGTCAGGTGCGAGTCGGCCACCGGGGCGCTGTGCGGGATGCCAAGGCCGAAAACGGTCTGACGCAGCTTTTCAGCCACCAGGCGTGCCCCGCCTGGCGAGGTGTTGGGCAGCACCAGGGCAAACTCCTCACCACCATAGCGGGCCGGCAGGTCGGTCGGCCGCGAGCATGAGCCACGGATCGCCTCGGCCACCTGGCGCAAGGCCTCGTCGCCGGCCAGGTGACCGAAGCTGTCGTTGTAGGCCTTGAAATAGTCCACATCGATCATCAGCAACGACAACTGCTGCTGTTCACGCATGGCGCGGCGCCACTCCAGCTCCAGGTATTCGTCGAAGTGACGGCGATTGGACAGCCCGGTCAGGCCATCGGAGTTCATCAGCCGCTGCAGCATCAGGTTGGAGTCGAGCAACTGCTGCTGGCTGACGCGCAGGGCGCGGTAAGCCTCGTCGCGTTGCAGCAGGGTAAGGTAGGAGCGCGAATGGTAGCGAATGCGCGCTACCAGTTCGATGGTGTCCGGCAGCTTGACCAGGTAATCGTTGGCCCCGGCGGCAAACGCCGCGCTTTTGACCAGCGGGTCTTCCTTGGTCGACAGTACGATGATCGGGATGTCCTGGGTGGCCGGGTTGTTGCGGTATTCGCGTACCAGGGTCAAGCCGTCCAGGCCAGGCATGATCAGGTCCTGGAGGATAACCGTGGGCTTGATGCGCATGGCCTGGACCACCGCCTGGTGCGGGTCGGCACAGAAGTGGAAGTCGATGTTGTCTTCATTGGCCAGACCACGCCGCACCGCCTCGCCGATCATGGCCTGGTCGTCGACCAGCAGCACCATCGCCGAGTTTTCGTTGGTGGTGGCAAAACCTTCGATCGGTAAGTCATTCATACCTGTTCACCCGATCACTGCCGTTCTGGCGGCGTGATTCAATACATTTCGTCATTTTGCGAAAAAGTCCGTCAAGCGCCCGGCGATGCGTTCCAGCGGGCGAATTTCCACTGCGGCATCGATTGCCGCGGCGGCCTTGGGCATGCCGTACACTGCGCTGCTGGCCTGGTCCTGGGCAATGGTCAGAAAGCCCTGCTGACGCATCAGCTTCAGGCCCTGGGCGCCGTCGCGCCCCATGCCGGTGAGCAGCACGCCCACCGCATCGCCATTCCAGTAACGTGCCACGCTCTCAAAGAACACATCGATCGAGGGCCGGTAGATTTCATTGACAGGTTCGGCAGTGTAGGCCAGTTGGCCATTTTGTAGCAGGCGAATGTGGTGGTTGGTGCCGGCCAGCAATACCTGGCCCGGCTGCGGCGGCTCGCCTTCACGGGCCAGGCGCACCGGCAGGCCGGCTGCGCTACTGAGCCACTCTGCCATGCCGGCAGCAAACACCTGGTCCACATGCTGAACCAGTACGATGGCCGCCGGAAACGCTGCAGGCAAGCCCTTGAGCAGCACTTCGAGGGCTGCCGGGCCACCCGCCGACGAACCGATCGCCACCAGCCCGCGACGCTGCGAGGCCTCACGCAGCGGTGTGGCCACCGGCCTTGCCGCTGGCGTGCGCTGCTGGCCGACCAGCCAGCCGATATTGAGGATTTTACGCAGCAGTGGCGCCGCCGCTTCGCGGGCATCCCCAGCGCCCAGTGCCGGGGTGTCGACCACGTCGAGGGCGCCATGGCCCATGGCCTCGAACACGCGGTGCACGTTCTGTTGGCGGTCCACCGTGACGATGACGATGGCGCACGGGGTTTCGGCCATGATCCGCCGGGTGGCCTCCACGCCGTCCATCACCGGCATGATCAGGTCCATCAGGATCAGGTCCGGCAGTTGCTCGGCGCAACGCTGCACCGCCTCGGCGCCATTGCTGGCCACCCACACCACCTGGTGTGCGGGCTCGAAGGCAACCGCCCGGCGCAGGGCCTCGACAGCCATGGGCATGTCATTGACGATGGCGATCTTCATCCTTGAGCACCTCCGATCAGCTCGACTACAGCCTCCAGCAACGCATCGTCGTGGAAACTGGCTTTCGCCAAATAGTAGTCGGCGCCAGCATCCAGGCCACGCCGTCGGTCTTCCTCACGGTCCTTGTAGGACACCACCATCACCGGCAGCGATTGCAGGCGCTGATCGCGACGCACCAGGGTGACCAGTTCGATGCCGTCCATGCGTGGCATGTCGATGTCAGTGATCAGCAGATCGAAGTCCTCACTGCGCAGGGCGTTCCAGCCGTCCATGCCATCTACCGCAACCGCCACATCGTAGCCACGGTTGCCCAGCAGCTTGCGTTGCAGCTCGCGCACGGTCAGCGAATCGTCGACCACCAGGATGCGCTTGCGCACCACACCACGAGCGCCGCTGCTTCCGCGTTCGACGCGTTCCAGGCTGCCGGTACTGAGCAGTTTCTCCACCGAACGCAGCAGGTCTTCGACATCGACGATCAACACCACCGAGCCGTCATCGAGCAAGGCGCCGGAAGAAATGTCCTGCACCTTGCCTAGCCGTGAGTCGAGCGGCATCACAACCAGTACCCGCTCACCTATCAGCCGCTCCACGGCCACGCCGTACAGCTGCTCGCGCTCACGGATCACCACCACCCGCAGGCTGCCGTCTTGCGCCTGGCCGGCAGGCCGGTTCAACAACTGGCTGGCCGCCACCAGGCCGATAAGCCGGCCTTCGTGCCAGAAATGCTGGCGCCCTTCGATCTGCACGATCTGCTCGGTGGTCACTTCCAGCGTGCGTTCGATGTGGGCAAGCGGGAAGGCATAGGCCTCGCCACCCACCTCGATCACCAGGCTGCGCACCACCGACAGGGTCAATGGCACCTGCAGATGGAAGCGACAGCCCTGCCCCGCCACCTGGGTCAGCTCGATGGAGCCGCGTAGCTCGCGGATCATGTGTTGCACCGCATCCAGCCCCACGCCGCGCCCAGACACCTCGGTGACCTTGTCGCGCAGGCTGAAGCCGGGCAGGAACAAGAACGTCAGCAGTTCTGCATCACTCATCCGCGCCACCGTGTCGGCAGGCGACAGGGCGCGCTCGACGATGCTGCTGCGCAAGCGCTCTAGGTCGATGCCGGCACCATCGTCGATCAGTTCCAGGCTGAGCATGCCGGCCTGGTGCGAGGCGCGCAGGCGAATCACGCCTTCCTCTGGCTTGCCCGCCAGCAGGCGACGCTCCGGCAGCTCGATGCCGTGGTCAACCGCGTTGCGCAGCAGGTGGGTCAGCGGTGCTTCAAGCTTTTCCAGCACATCGCGGTCGACCTGGGTCTTTTCCCCCTCTACCGCCAGCTGTACCGGTTTGCCCAGCGAGCGGCCAAGGTCTCGGACCATACGGCTCTGGCCGGTCAGCACATCGGCGAACGGCCGCATCCGGCAGGCCAGGGCGGTGTCGTACAACAACTGTGCACGCTGGCTGGCCTGCCAGCCGAATTCGTCCAGATCGGCGGCCTGCTGCTGCAGGATCTGCTGGGTTTCGGCCAGCAGACGCTGGGTTTGTGCCAGGGCTTCGAGCACCTCGCTGCCCTGGCCACTGTCCTCCAACTGCATGCGCAGGCCATCAAGCGCCTGCATACCCTGGCCATGCATGCGCTTGAGCCGCTGCAAGGTGGCCAGGTAAGGTTTGAGCCGCTGGGTTTCCACCAGCGACTTGCTGGACAGGTCGAGCAGGCTGTTGAGGCGGTCGGCGGTGACCCGCAGCACCCGCTCGGCACCTTCGCCGCCGCGTTTGCCGGCCTTGCGGCGCGGGGCAGGTTCGGGGTCGGACTCCAAAGCATCAAGTGGCAACGCCATAGGCTCGGCTGGCAAGGTTGCCAGCGGCAAGTCTGGCAGCACGGGCACTGACGGCGGCGGGGCAGGCATGGCCGCAGCCCTTGGGTCGAGCAGGCTGGCCATTTGCGCCAGGAACACGGGCAGGGTCGCCTGCGCCCCGACGTCGCCGGGTGTAGCGATACGCATCAGCAGGTCGGTGCCTTGCAACAGCGCGTCGATGTGCTCGGCACTCAGGCGCAAGCGGCCCTCCTGTGCCGCCACCAGGCAGTCTTCCATGACGTGGGCGACGCTGACGCCGGCATCCACCCCAACGATGCGCGCCGCGCCCTTCAGCGAGTGGGCGGCGCGCATGCAAGCCTCAAGCTGGTCAGCCTGGGTAGGGTTGCGCTCCAGCGCCATCAGGCCGGCGCTGAGGACCTGGGTCTGCGCCTCTGCCTCCAGGCTGAACAGTTCGAGCAACGATGCGTCGCGCATTTGCTCTGGGGTCATGACAGGCTCCGCTGCACGGCAGACAGTAAGTGTTGATCGTCAAGCACCCGCACGCTGCGGCCGCGCCACTGCAGGACTGCGGCGGTAAAGCGCGTGGCGTCCTGGCCGCTGCCCAGCAGCAGTGGGTCTAGCCGGTGAATACCGTCGATTTCCTCAACGGCCATCACTACCGGCCCTCCCTCGGCCGCCAGAATCAGCATGCGTGGCATGGCCCGACCGCTGCGTTGCTCGGCGGTGTCGGCCTGCACACCCAGCAAGTCAGCCAGTGACAGGCACGGCACCAACGCACCGCGCACATTGGCAACCCCCTGCAGCAGCCGCGAGCGCTGATGCGGCAGCGAATGCACGGCCTGCATCGGGGCGATCTCGGCCAGGCTGGCGGTGGCCAGCGCCAGCCACTCTTCGCCCAGGCGGAACAGCAGCATGGAGCGGCCGGTGTTTTCCTCTACTGGCTGCGCCGGCGCAGCCTGGTGGTCCTGCATCAGCGCGTAGCGGTCAAGCAGCCGGGTGGCCGAAGCCGCATACACATCGCAGTTTCGGCAGTGGACATGCCGCTCCAGCAGCGGGCACTGCTTGTCGCCGTGGACGCCAATGCGGTTCCAGCAGTCGTCGATGTGCGCGTCATCTTCGGCCAGCAGTTGCATCGCCATTTCACCCTTCATCGTTCAGGCTCCCTGCCAACCCGTGCAGCGCGGTCCTGCAGGCGCCGGGCACCGGCCAGGTCACCCTGGGACGCCAACAAGGCCGCCAGGTGTACTAGCGCCTCGGGGTGCTGCGGCTCCAGGTACAGGGCTTTGCGATAATGGGTCAGCGCCTGCTGCGCATCGCCTTCGGTATCACTGAGCAGCCCTAGCCAGTAGTACACCTGCGCCGACGGCGCGAACTGGCCCAGGTAGCGCTGGCATTCGGCACGCGCCCGCTCGCTGGCGCCGGCGTTGGCAAGCCGGGCGATACTGGCCAGCAGCTCGCTCGCGTCCTCACGCGCACGCTCGCGGGCCGGCGCTGGCTTGGGCGCCATCGGCAATACACGCAGCGGGCGCGGCAGCGGCGCGCCGGGTGGCGGATAACCCGCCGTGGCCAGCGGCGGTACGGTGCGCCGTGCGGGTTCAGGTGCCACTGCCAACGGGACATTGCCACCTTCCTGGCGTACATAGGCAAACGACTGGGCGATCCCTAGCGGGCGCATGCCCAGCCGCGCCAGCAAGCTGCCTTCGGCCGGGCCGATGAACAGCACACCCTGCGGATGCAGCAGGCGCTTGAGCACCTCGAATACACGCTGCTGGGTAGGCACGTCAAAATAGATCAACAGGTTGCGACAGAACACGAAGTCGTACAGGCCGTCGCGGCTGGCCAGCGCGGGATCGAGCACATTGCCCACCTGCAGGCTGACTTGCTGCTGCACCCGACCGTGCAGGCGGTGGCCTTCATCGAGGGCATCGAAGTAGCGCTCGCGAAAGCCCAGGTTGCTGCCGCGAAACGCATTGCGCCCATACACGGCCTGCCCGGCCTTGGTCACCGAACTGGGGCTGATGTCCATGCCATCGATCAGAAACGCACCCGGCGCAATGCCCGCGTCGAGCAAGGCCATGGCCAGCGAATAGGGTTCCTCGCCGGTCGAGCATGGCAGGCTGAGCAGGCGCAGTGGGCGGGCCCCGGCCAGTTCGGTCAGGCGCTTGTGTGCGAGGCCGGCCAGGGCGGTAAAAGACTCCGGGTAGCGGAAAAACCAGGTTTCCGGGACGATCACCGACTCGATCAACGCCTGTTGCTCATCCGCCGACTGCTGCAGGCGCAGCCAGTAATGGTCCAGGTCGACGGCGCCCACGGCCACGCAACGCTGACGCAGCGCGCGCTCGACCATGGGCGCACCTACCGACTCAACGTCCAGGCCGATGCGCTCGCGCAAGAAGCGGAAGAAACGCTGTTCGTTCATGTCGGCATCCCTGTCGGCTCATCCGTGTACAGCAGGTGGTGCACGGCATCAGGCAGCAGATCGTTGACTTCGATGCGCTGCAGCAGGCCCTGCTCATCCTGGCGTACCGGGCCCAGATACGGCGCTTCGCCGCTGTCCACGCCATAAGGCTGGAATTCCTCCGGGTGGCAACGCAGGGTCTCGGTGGCCTGCTCCAGGATCAGGCCGAGTTGCAGGCTGCCACGATAATGCACCAGCACCAGGCGCGTACTGGTGCGCTGCGCCGCCGGCTGGCCAAAACTCAGCGCGCCAAGGTCGATCACAGGAACCAGATGGCCACGATGGGCGAGGATGCCCGCGACCCAGGCAGGTGCCTGGGCAATCGGCTTGAGCGGCTGGCGCGGCAGCACCTCGATCACCTCGTGCACGCTAAGGGCAAAGCGCTGTTCCCTGAGGCGAAACTGCAGGTACAACGCGCCCTTGGCGTTGTGCGCGGATGCGGCGTGCGGTGGCAAGTCGTTCATCGCGTTCAGACTTTGAAACGCGACACGCCGCCACGCAGGCCGGCGGCCACCTGGCTCAGTTCATCGATGGCAAAGCTGGCCTGTCGCAGCGACTCGACGGTCTGGGTACTGGCATCGCTGAGCTGCGCCAGCGCCTGGTTGATCTGTTCCGCACCGGTGGCCTGGGCCTGCATGCCTTCGTTGACCATCAGCACACGCGGCGCCAGGGCCTGCACTTGGTGAATGATCTGGCTGAGCTGCTCGCCCACCTGCTGCACCTCGAACATGCCGCGGCGCACTTCTTCGGAAAACTTGTCCATGCCCATGACCCCGGCAGACACTGCGGACTGGATTTCACGCACCATCTGCTCGATGTCGTAGGTGGCCACGGCGGTCTGGTCGGCCAGGCGGCGCACTTCGGTGGCCACCACGGCAAAGCCACGGCCGTACTCGCCGGCCTTTTCCGCTTCGATGGCGGCGTTGAGCGACAGCAGGTTGGTCTGGTCGGCCACCTTGACGATGGTCACCACCATCTGGGTGATGTTGCTGGCCTTTTCGTTGAGGATACCGAGCTTGGCGTTGACCAGGTCGGCGGCGCCCATCACCTGGTGCATGGTCTCCTCCATGCGCGCCAGCCCCTGCTGGCCGGAGCCGGCCAGGCTGGAAGCCTGATCAGCGGCGGAGGTGACTTCGGTCATGGTACGCACCAGATCACGCGAAGTGGCGGCGATTTCCCGCGAGGTGGCGCCAATTTCGGTGGTGGTGGCGGCCGTTTCGGTGGCGGTGGCCTGCTGTTGCTTGGACGTGGCGGCAATTTCGGTAACCGACGTGGTCACCTGCACCGACGAGCGCTGGGCCTGGGCCACCAGGTTGGCCAGTGCTTCGGCCATTTCGTTGAAGCCGCTTTCGATGGCGCCGAACTCGTCCTTGCGGTCCAGGCTCAGGCGCATGCTCAGGTCACCCGAACGCAGCTTGTCGAGGGCATGGACAATGCGCTGCATGGGCGCGGTGATGGCGCGCATCAGCAACAGGCCGCAGATGCCGGCGGCGACGATTGCCAGCAGCAGCGATACCACCATGCTGCCCTTGGCCGTGCTGACGGCGCTGACGATCTCGTTGGTGGCGGTGTCGGCAGAGGCCCGATTGTGCTCGATCACTTCATTCAGGTGCTTGCGGCCATCTACCCAGGCCGGCGTCAGCACCTCGATGATCAGCCGTTCGGCTTCGGCGTAGTTGTGCTGACGGTATGTGTCCAGTACCTGACCGACGATCTTCATGTAGTTCTGTTCCAACTGCACGAAGCTGTCGAAGCGGGTCTGGTCGTCCTTGTCCTGGATGGTGGTCTGGTAGCTGGCCATGTGTTGCTTGAGCCGGTCCTCGAAGCTTTTGAACAGCTCCATGTCGGCCGAAGTGATTTCCCGGTGGTTGGACAGGCCCACCAGTTGCTGGCTGGTGACGTAGCTGTCGACCCAGGCGCTGCGGATCATCGAGCTGTAGTAGACCCCGGGAATGCTGTCGGTCCCCACTGCCTCCTCGGCGGTTTCGATGGCCACCAACCGCGAGTAGGCGGCCACGATCATCAGCAGCATGATGGCGATGATCACGGCGAAACTTGCCAGGATCCGTTGGCGCAAGGTCCAGTTTTTCACATTCAGCCCTCAGGAATTCTCAACGAGCGGGAAAAATCGCTGAAGTATAGCCCAGAGGCCTTACACATTTTCGGATGAAGTGAGGGGTAAACAGGCATCCCTGCTGATGGACATGCCATTTGTTTCGTAGATCGTGAGCGCACCATGGCCCCTGTAGGAGCAGCCTTGCGCTGCGAAAGGGCCTGGATGATCAATGCTTCTGCATGGGCCTTCATGGCCTCTTCGCAGCACAAGGCTGCTCCTACAGGGAGCGCGCACGCCTGAATGAGTGATTACTGGCCAGCAGCAAGCCGTACCTGGCTTTCCAGTTCCTGACGCAGCGCCGGGTCCAAACGCAGCTGGCGGGCCAGTTCGTCCAGGTAGGAGCGCTCCATGAAGTTTTCCTGATCGACCATCATCACGCTGGCCAGGTACATCTCGGCGGCCATTTCTGGTGTTTGCGCGGCGCGGGCCACCTCGGCCGGGTCCAGCGGTTTGTTCAGCTCGGCATGCAGCCAGTGCTGCAGTTCACGGTCGCTGTCCAGGCGGGTAAATTCGCCCTCGATCAACGCCCGTTCGCGCTCGTCGATATGGCCATCGGACTTGGCCGCCGCTACCAGCGCCCGCAGCACCGCCTGGCTATGCTGCTCGACCTGGGCAGGCGGCAGGCGGTCGACGGTTTGCGGTTCGGCTGCGGCCCCCTGCTGATTGGCCTGCCAGTTGCCGTAGGCTTTGTAGGCCAGCACACCCAGCGCAGCCAGGCCGCCGTAGGTCAGGGCCTTGCCGCCGTACTTGCGGGCTTTCTTGCTACCGAGCAGCAGGCCCAGGGCGCCCCCACCCAACAGGCCGCCACCGGCACCGGACAACAGCCCGCCAAGCCCACCGCCAGCGCCGCCGGACTTGTTGGCGCCCCCCTGTTTTTCGAGCATCTGCTGGCCGGATTTGAGGAGTTGATCAAGCAAGCCCCGAGTGTTCATTCATGTGTCTCCACGCAAGAAGATTCAACCGCCAGAGTAAGGCTTGGCAGAACGCACGCCATCGCGGATTTGCTTCCGGATGTTGCATTGGCTGGCAAAAAGCCAACTAGACTCGATATCGCCAATACCTCGCGCGATCGCACTACGCTTATAACAATTGCTTCACGGCTTGCTTGATGACTGCCCCGAACAAGATCTCCAAAAAGAGGGAACACCATGTCAGTGCACAAGACCGCATTGCTCGGCGCCATGACCGGTGCCGTGCTGGCCAGCGCCAGCCTGCAGGCTGCCGAACCGCCCAAAGCCCTGGGGCCCGGCGAGGGGCGCCTGGATATCGTTGCCTGGCCCGGCTACATCGAGCGCGGTGAAAGCGACAAGGCCTACGACTGGGTGACCGGCTTCGAGAAGGAAACCGGCTGCAAGGTCAGTGTGAAGACCGCCGCCACCTCGGACGAGATGGTCAGCCTGATGACCAAGGGCGGTTATGACCTGGTCACCGCCTCGGGCGATGCCTCGCTGCGGCTGATCGTGGGCAAGCGCGTGCAGCCGATCAACACCGCCCTGATCCCCAACTGGAAGAACATCGACCCGCGCCTGCAGAACGGTGGCTGGTACGTGATCGACAAGCAGGTGTACGGCACCCCGTATCAGTGGGGGCCGAACGTGCTGCTGTACAACACCAACACCTTCAAGCAGGCCCCTACCAGCTGGGGTGTGGTGTTCGAGCCGCAGAACCTGCCCGACGGCAAGCCGAACAAAGGCCGCGTGCAGGCCTACGACGGGCCGATCTACATAGCCGACGCGGCGCTGTACCTGAAGTCGACCAAGCCCGAACTGGGCATCCAGGACCCCTACGAGCTGAACGAGGAGCAATACAAGGCCGTGCTGGAACTGCTGCGCCAGCAGCAACCGCTGATCCACCGTTACTGGCATGACGCCACGGTGCAGATGAGCGACGTGAAGAACGAAGGCGTGGTCGCCGCCAGTTCCTGGGGCTACATGGTCAATGGCCTGAAGGCCGAGAACCAGCCGGTGGCCTCGACCATTCCCAAGGAAGGCGCAACCGGCTGGGCCGACACCACCATGCTGCACAGCGAGGCCAAGCACCCCAACTGCGCCTACAAGTGGATGGACTGGTCGCTGCAACCTAAGGTGCAGGGTGACGTAGCGGCCTGGTTCGGCTCGTTGCCGGCGGTGCCGGCAGCGTGCACCGGCAGCGAACTGCTGGGCGCCGAGGGCTGCAAGACCAACGGGTTCGACAACTTCGACAAGATCGCCTTCTGGAAAACCCCGCAGGCCCAGGGGGGCAAGTTCGTGCCGTATAGCCGCTGGACCCAGGACTACATTGCGATCATGGGTGGGCGCTAAAAGTTACTTGGCCTGCCCTGGCGTGCCGGCGACAGGGCGAGGGCAGGCAATACATAGACAACTGAGTACAGCCTATGCCCCTAGCCGTCCAGTTCACCCAGGTTTCCCGCACCTTCGGCGAGGTCAAGGCTGTCGATCAGGTCAGCATCGACATCATCGATGGCGAATTCTTTTCAATGCTCGGCCCTTCCGGCTCGGGCAAGACCACCTGCCTGCGCCTGATCGCCGGCTTCGAACAACCCACCAGCGGTTCGATCCGTATCCACGGTATCGAAGCCGCTGGCGTGCCGCCCTACCAGCGCGACGTCAACACCGTGTTCCAGGACTACGCGCTGTTCCCGCACATGAACGTGCTGGACAACATCGCCTATGGCCTGAAAGTGAAAGGTGTGGCCAAGGCCGAGCGCCACGGCCGCGCCGAAGAAGCCCTGGCCATGGTGGCCCTGGCCGGCTATGGCGCGCGCAAGCCGGCGCAGCTGTCCGGCGGCCAGCGCCAGCGCGTGGCCCTGGCCCGTGCCTTGGTCAACCGGCCACGGGTATTATTGCTGGATGAACCCCTGGGCGCGCTGGACCTGAAGTTGCGCGAACAGATGCAGGGCGAGCTGAAAAAACTGCAGCGCCAACTGGGCATCACCTTCATCTTCGTCACCCACGACCAGACCGAGGCCCTGTCGATGTCCGACCGGGTCGCGGTGTTCAACCGCGGCCGTATCGAACAGGTCGACACCCCGCGCAACCTGTACATGAAGCCCGCTACCACCTTCGTCGCCGAATTCGTCGGCACCTCCAACGTGGTGCGTGGCGAGCTGGCCATGCAGCTCAACGGCAGCCCGGCGCCCTTCTCCATCCGCCCCGAGCACATCCGCCTGGGCGAGCCGGTGGTGACCAGCCATGAAGTGCAGGTCAGCGGCTTGTTGCGCGATGTTCAGTACCAGGGCAGCGCCACACGCTTCGAGCTGCAACTGGAAAGCGGCCAGCTGTTGGCGGTGAGCCAGGCCAACGACCGCTGGCAAGCGCAGCCCCAAGTGTGGCAGCCCGGGCAACGGGTGCTGGCACATTGGCCCCGCGAGGCCATGACGGTGCTGCAGGAAACCGAGGCCCGCTGACATGAGCACACTGCGCAGCCTGTCCAACCTGCTGTACCGGCGCCCGAGCCTTTACCTCGCACTGCTGCTGGCCCCCCCGCTGACGTGGTTCGGCGCAATCTACCTGGGCTCGTTGCTGAACCTGCTGTGGCAAGGTTTCTACACTTTCGACGACTTCACCATGGCGGTGACCCCGGACCTGACCCTGGGCAACTTCGCCGCGCTGTTCAACCCGTCGAACTTCGACATCATCCTGCGCACCCTGGGCATGGCGGTGGCCGTGTCATTGGCCAGCGCGGTACTGGCCTTCCCCATCGCCTACTACATGGCGCGCTTCACCAGCGGCAAGACCAAGGCGTTTTTCTACATCGCGGTGATGATGCCGATGTGGGCCAGCTACATCGTCAAAACCTATGCCTGGACCCTGCTGCTGGCAAAGGGCGGCGTCGCCCAGTGGTTCGTCCAGCAGTTGCACCTGGATGGCCTGCTGCAGGCGTTGCTGGCCGTGCCGGGCGTGGGCGGCAGCACGCTGTCGACTTCCCACCTGGGGCGCTTCATGGTGTTCGTGTACATCTGGCTGCCATTCATGATCCTGCCGATCCAGGCCTCGCTGGAGCGCCTGCCGCCTTCGCTGCTGCAAGCCTCGGCAGACCTTGGCGCACGGCCCGGGCAAACCTTCGTGCAGGTGATCCTGCCGCTTTCGATCCCAGGCATCGCCGCCGGCTCGATCTTCACCTTCTCGCTCACCCTGGGTGACTTCATCGTGCCGCAGCTGGTCGGCCCACCCGGTTACTTCATCGGCAGCATGGTCTATGCCCAGCAAGGGGCGATCGGCAACATGCCGATGGCCGCCGCGTTCACCCTGGTGCCCATCGTGCTGATTGCCGTGTACCTGTCCATCGTCAAGCGCCTGGGGGCCTTCGATGCACTCTGAAAAAGCTTCAACAGGGCTGCGACTGGCGGCTTGGGGCGGGCTGCTATTCCTGCACTTCCCGATCCTGATCATCTTCCTGTACGCCTTCAACACAGAAGACGCGGCGTTCAGCTTCCCACCCAAGGGCTTTACCCTGAAGTGGATCGGCGTGGCTTTCGCCCGGCCCGATGTACTGGAGGCGATCAAGCTGTCGCTGCAGGTGGCCTGCCTGGCCACACTGATTGCCCTGGTGCTGGGCACCCTGGCGTCGGTCGCGTTGTATCGGCGCAGCTTCTTCGGCAAAGAGAGCATTTCGCTGATGCTGATCCTGCCTATCGCCCTGCCCGGCATCATCACCGGCATCGCCCTGCTCTCGGCCTTCAAGTCCCTGGGGATAGAGCCCGGGGTGTTCACCATCGTGGTCGGTCACGCCACGTTCTGCGTGGTGATCGTCTACAACAACGTGATCGCCCGCCTGCGGCGCACCTCGCAGAGCCTGATTGAAGCGTCGATGGATTTGGGCGCCGATGGCTGGCAGACCTTCCGCTACATCATCCTGCCCAACCTTGGCTCGGCACTGCTGGCCGGTGGCATGCTGGCTTTTGCCCTGTCGTTCGATGAAATCATCGTCACCACCTTCACCGCCGGCCATGAACGCACCCTGCCGATCTGGCTGTTGAACCAGCTCAGCCGCCCGCGCGACGTGCCGGTGACCAACGTGGTCGCCATGCTGGTGATGTTGGTGACCATGCTGCCAATCCTTGGCGCCTACTACCTGACCCGTGGCGGCGAGAGCGTCGCGGGCAGTGGCAAATGACCCTGGAGGAGTCCCCGATGCAAACGCAGATGCTGATCAATGGCCAACTGGTCGCTGGCCAAGGCCCGGCCTGGACCGTGCTCAACCCGGCGCTGGGAACCGCCCTGGCACAGATCAACGAAGCCACCGAGGCCCAAGTGGACAGCGCCGTGCGCGCCGCCGACCAGGCCTTCGACAGCTGGTCGCAAACCAGCCCCAAGGACCGCTCGCAAACCTTGCTGGCGCTGGCGGATGCCATCGAAGCCCATGGCGATGAACTGGCCCGGCTGGAATCGCAGAACTGCGGCAAGCCCCTGAGCGCCGCGCTGAACGATGAAATCCCGGCGATTGCCGACGTGTTCCGCTACTTCGCCGGTGCAGCGCGTTGCCTGGGGGGCTTGGCGGCGGGCGAGTACCTGCCCGGCCACACCTCGATGATCCGCCGCGACCCATTGGGCGTAGTTGCTTCCATCGCACCGTGGAACTATCCGCTGATGATGTTGGCGTGGAAGATCGCGCCGGCCCTGGCAGCCGGCAATACAGTGGTGATCAAACCCTCCGAACTGACGCCGCTGACCGCCTTGCGCCTGGGTGAACTGGCCCAGGATCTGCTGCCACCGGGCGTCCTCAACATTCTCTTTGGCCGCGGCCAGACCGTCGGCAACCCGCTGGTCAACCATCCCAAGGTGCGCATGGTGTCGCTGACCGGCTCCATCCCCACTGGTGCGCACATCATCAGCGCCACCGCCGACAGCGTGAAACGCATGCACATGGAGCTGGGTGGCAAGGCCCCGGTGCTGGTGTTCGACGACGCCGACATCGACGCTGCCATCGACGGCATCCGCACTTTCGGCTTCTACAACGCCGGCCAGGACTGCACCGCAGCCTGCCGCCTGTACGTGCAGGACGGCATCTACGAGCGCTTTGTCGAGCGCCTGGGTGAAGCCGTAGCCAGCCTCAAACCGGGCCTGCAGGAGGCCGAGGACACCGAGCTGGGGCCGTTGATCAGTGCCCAGCACCGCGACAAGGTCGCAGGCCTTGTGCAGCGGGCCATCGCCCAACCGCACATTCGCCTGGTGACCGGCGGCAAGGCGATTGATGGCGATGGTTTCTTCTTCGAACCGACGGTGTTGGCCGATGCCCAGCAGGACGACGAGATCGTGCGCAACGAAGTGTTCGGCCCGGTGGTATCGGTCACCCGCTTCAAGGACGAAGCGCAGGCGCTGGAATGGGCAAACGACTCCAACTACGGCCTGGCCTCATCGGTCTGGACCCGCGACACCGGCCGCGCCCACCGCCTGGCGGCGCGCCTGCAGTATGGCTGCACCTGGGTGAATACCCACTTCATGCTGGTCAGCGAAATGCCCCATGGCGGGCAGAAGCATTCGGGGTATGGGAAGGATATGTCGATGTATGGGCTGGAGGACTACACCTGTGTGCGGCATGTGATGATCAAGCACTAAGCGCTCGCGTTGGCCGAGGGCCTCCAATGCCCCTCGGTCAACATCTCAGAATTTTCCTTCAACCGCGATCTACGTCCTCCTACTGCGCGCCCATTGAGCCTTCATGATTGGTATCATAATCTGATACCATTAATAATCATCAGCAAGCCACACTTGAAGCATTACTGAAAAGGCCGGTTCCCAAGACACTGGACTGGGCGCGAGTGGAGTCACTGCTGGTATCGCTGGGTGCAAGGGTCATAGAAGGAAGGGGGTCACGGGTTCGCTTTGAACTCAATGGAGCGGTGGCAACCTTCCACCGCCCTCATCCGGACAGGCACGCCAAGCCTTATCAACTGCGAGACGCCCGTCAGTTCATTGAGCAGGCAGGACTATTACCATGAATGTAATGACTTACCGCGGCTACGCCGCTCGTATCGAATACAGCGACGAAGACCAGTTGCTGATCGGCCATGTCGCAGGTATTCGCGACGTGATCGGTTTTCATGGCGAATCGATCAGTGAATTGCGTCAAGCATTTGAAGAGGCCGTTGACGATTATCTTGAGACTTGCGAACGCCTCGGGAGGGAGCCGCAGAAAACGTACTCCGGAAAGCTTAGCCTACGCCTTGAGCCTACCCTTCACGCCAGCGTGGCGGCCAAGGCAGAGCTGGCGGAAAAGAGCATCAACCAATGGGTCAGCGATATCCTCAGCAAGGCTGCCTATAACTGATTCGAGCTGCCAACACGGTCATTGTAGGAGCGGCCTTGCGTCGCGAAAGGGCTGCGAAGCGGCCCCAGCATTGTCAGCGGCGGAGCTGAAAAATCTGGGGCCGCTTCGCAGCCCTGTCGCGACACAAGGCCGCTCCTATAGGGACCGCGCAAGGGTTGGGTCAATCGCGCAGGTCGGACTCGTGAATCGGGTTGGCGCGGCTGGTCGCGCGTTGGTATTGCGCAGGCCAGGTGGCCTTGTTGCCGCCCAGGTCGTCGTCGGCGTGCAGTGGCCAGTACGGGTCACGCAGCAGCTCGCGGGCGAGGAAGATGAGGTCGGCCTGGCCGGTGCGCAGGATGTGCTCGGCCTGGGCCGGTTCGGTGATCATGCCCACGGTGCCGGTGGCAATTTCCGATTCCTTGCGCACGCGTTCAGCGAAGCGGGTCTGGTAGCCGGGGCCGGTGGGGATCTCGGCGTTTACCGAGGTGCCCCCAGAGGATACATCGATCAGGTCCACACCCAACCCTCGCAGGCGACGAGCCAGTTCGACGGTTTCATCCGGGTTCCAGCCGTCCTCCACCCAATCGGTTGCCGATACCCGCACCATCAGTGGCAACTCGGCAGGCCACACCTTGCGCACGGCCTCGACCACCTGCAGGGTCAGGCGGATGCGGTTTTCGAAACAACTGCCGTACTCGTCGCGGCGCTGGTTGCTTAAAGGTGACAGGAACTGATGCAACAGGTAGCCATGGGCTGCATGGATTTCCACCACCTTGAAACCGGCCTTCAAGGCGCGCGCGGTCGAGGCGACGAAGGCCGCGATCACATCCTGGATCTCGGCCGGGGTCAGCTCATGTGGCGGTGTGTGTTGCGGGTCGAACGCGATCTTCGACGGGCCTACTGGCTGCCAGCCGCCCTCTTCCAGCTTGACGCTGCCTTGCTTGCCCAACCATGGGCGGTAAGTGCTGGCCTTGCGCCCGGCATGGGCCAACTGGATGCCAGGTACGGCACCCTGGGCGGTAATGAAGCGGGTGATGCGTTGCAGCGGCGCTATCTGGGTGTCGTCCCACAGGCCAAGGTCTTCGGCGGTGATACGGCCATTGGCGGTCACCGCCACGGCTTCCGTGATCACCAAGCCCGCGCCACCAACGGCACGGCTGCCTAAATGGACAAGGTGCCAGTCGTTGGCCAGGCCATCGACGGCGGAATACTGGCACATCGGCGATACCGCGATGCGGTTGGGCAAGGTCAGCTGACGCAGGGTGTAAGGCTCGAGCAGCAGGCTCATGAGGGCACCTCCCAAGAACTCCAATGGTGATCCGGCCCGGACACTCAATTGCACGTCCCTGGCCCAGGTCCGGTCATAACTTCAGACTAGACCAGAATGGGTGGGGGGGAGGTTCCATGGGATTTGGGTGCCTGCCTTGAGAGTGATGTCGGCTTTGAGATCGAGCGCCGCGCGGGCGGCGCTGGATTTCCGCACACCACAAGAATCAAGGCAAGCCCAGCGAACCCGTCAGCGCGGCTCCATGTGGGCAATCATCAACTGCACACTTTCGTTGCCACGAAACTCGTTCACATCCAGCTTGTACGCCAGTTCGACCCAGCGCACGGTCGGGTTCGGCCACACTTCGCGGTCGACGCCAAAGGCAATGCCATCCAGTCGAACCGAACCACACTCGCTCTTGAGCACCACCTTCAGGTGCCGCTCGCCCACCACGCGCTGCTCCACCAGCTGGAACACGCCGTGGAACAGCGGCTCGGGGAAATGCTGGCCCCAAGGCCCGGCATGGCGCAGGGCCTTGGCCAGGTCGAGGTGGAATTCCTCCACGGCCAGGCTGCCATCGGACAACAGCCGGCCTGTCAGGTCTTCCTCACGCAGCTGGCGCCGCACTTCTTCGTCGAACGCCTCGGCAAAGGCCGGGAAATTACCCTCAGGCAACGATAAGCCCGCAGCCATGGCGTGGCCGCCGAACTTGCTGATCAGTTGCGGGTGACGCGCCGCCACGGCATCCAGTGCATCGCGGATGTGGAAGCCTGGTACCGAGCGCGCCGAACCTTTGAGCATGCCCTCGCCGGCATCAGCGAAGGCGATGGTTGGCCGGTGATAACGCTCTTTAAGGCGCGAAGCCAGAATACCGATCACACCCTGGTGCCAGTCGGCATCGAACAGGCACAGTCCATACGGCATCGACTCGACCGGCAGGTCCTTGAGCTGGGCCAGGGCCTCGCGCTGCATGCCCTGCTCGATGGACTTGCGGTCCTGGTTCAGGTCGTCCAGCTGCTGGGCCATGTCCTGGGCCAGTGCCGCGTCTTCGCACAGCAGGCATTCAATGCCCAGGCTCATGTCGTCCAGGCGACCGGCGGCGTTCAGCCGTGGGCCGAGGATGAAACCCAGGTCAGTCGAGGTGATGCGCCGGTGATCGCGGCGGGCCACTTCGAGAATCGCCTTCAGCCCTGGCCGGGCGCGGCCGGCGCGGATGCGCTCGAGACCCTGGTGCACCAGGATGCGGTTGTTGGCATCCAGCGGCACCACGTCGGCGACGCTGCCTAGCGCGACCAGGTCGAGCAGTTCGCCGATGTTCGGCTGTGGGTGCGTCTCGTAGCGCCCCAGGCTGCGCAGGCGCGCGCGCAGGGCCATCAGCACATAGAAGATCACCCCTACCCCGGCCAGCGCCTTGCTCGGGAACGTACAGCCCGGCTGGTTAGGGTTGATGATGGCGTCGGCATCGGGCAATTGCTGGCCAGGCAGGTGGTGGTCGGTGACCAGTACCTTGAGCCCGGCGGCCTTGGCTGCCGCCACACCCTCGACGCTGGAAATGCCGTTGTCCACGGTGATCAGCAGTTGCGGCTGACGCTGCAGTGCCACCTCGACGATTTCCGGGGTCAGGCCGTAGCCGTATTCGAAGCGGTTGGGCACCAGGTAATCGACGTGGGCTGCACCCATCAGGCGCAGGCCCAGCACCCCGACGGTGCTGGCGGTGGCGCCATCGGCATCGAAGTCGCCAACGATAAGAATGCGCTGGCGCTGGTCCAGCGCCTCGACCAGCAGGTCGACACCGGCCTCGATGCCCTTGAGCTGCTGGTACGGCAGCAGGCGCGCCAGGCTTTTGTCCAGTTCGGCCTCGGACTGCACGCCGCGCGCGGCGTACAGGCGGGTCAGCAAGGGTGGCAAGTTACCCAGAAATGGCAGGGTCGGCGGCAGGGGGCGAGGTTCGATGCGCATGGGTCGCTTCAGCCACGCTCACCGAGCAGCCACTGCAGTTGCACTTCGTGCTGGCCACGGTCATCCGTCACGAACACCGTGCCTTCGCTGATCATCACGTCCCACTTGATGCTGCGCGGCATGTCGGTGGCCAGCGTCTCCAGCACCTCCTGAGGCACGGCAGCGATGTTCAGGTTTTTCAGGTTCTTGACCGCGCCCACCACCTTGCCTTCCCACACACGCAGGCTGCCATAGGCCAGCAGGCTGGTGCGTTCGGTACGGCGCGAGCACCAGGTCAGGCGGTCGGCGTCTGGCTGGCCCACTTCGATCCAGTGCAACACGCGATCGTCCAGGCTCTTTTCCCACAGTGCCGGCTCATCGACATCCGACAGACCGCGGCCAAACGACAAGTTCTCGTTGTACCAGAGCGCATACGCCAACAGACGAACCGCCATACGCTCTTCGGTTTCCGAAGGGTGGCGAGCAATGGTCTGCTTGACGCTTTCGTAGACATTGCGATCAAGGTCGGTCAGATTCAATTCGAACTTGTAGGTGGTGGACGGCTGGGCCATGGTCGACGGGCTTCGTGCAAAAGAAAAGTGGCACAGTCTAACCCATCCGCACCTTCCATGCGCCGCAGCAGTACCCGGCGAAACCGACGTGTGATAAAACCACGGCTCTGCCCAGCTGCCACGGATGCCCCATGTCGACGCCCAGCAAACCCCTCGCCGGCCTCAAAGTTGTCGAACTTGGTACCCTGATTGCCGGGCCGTTCGCCTCGCGCATCTGTGCCGAATTCGGCGCCGAGGTGATCAAGGTCGAATCCCCCGATGGCGGCGACCCGTTGCGCAAGTGGCGCAAGCTGTACGAGGGCACTTCGCTGTGGTGGTTCGTGCAGGCGCGCAACAAGCAATCGCTCACCCTCAACCTCAAGCACCCCGAAGGCCTCGAGATTCTGAAGCGCCTGCTGGCCGACGCCGACATCCTGATCGAGAACTTCCGCCCGGGCGTGCTGGAAAAACTCGGCCTGGGCTGGGATGTGCTGCATGCCCTTAACCCGCGCCTGGTAATGGTGCGCCTCTCGGGCTTTGGCCAGACCGGGCCGATGAAAGACCAACCGGGCTTCGGCGCGGTGGGCGAGTCGATGGGCGGTTTGCGCTACATCACCGGCTTCGACGACCGCCCGCCGGTACGCACGGGCATTTCCATCGGCGATTCGATCGCCGCCCTGTGGGGGGTGATCGGTGCGTTGATGGCGCTGCGCCACCGTGAGGTCAATGGCGGCCAGGGCCAGGTGGTGGACGTGGCGCTGTACGAAGCGATCTTCGCCATGATGGAAAGCATGGTCCCGGAGTTCGATGTGTTCGGTTTTATCCGCGAGCGCACCGGCAACATCATGCCGGGTATCACTCCCTCCTCCATCCACACCAGCGCCGACGGCAAGCACGTGCAGATCGGCGCCAACGGCGATGCGATCTTCAAGCGCTTCATGCAGGCCATTGGCCGTGCCGACCTGGCAGATGACCCGACCCTGGCCAGCAACGATGGCCGCGACCTGCGCCGTGACGAGCTGTACGGGGTGATCGACCGCTGGGCCAACAGCCTGCCTCTTGAGCAACTGATGCAGGTACTGACCACGGCCGAAGTACCGGCCAGCCGTATCTATTCGGCCGAGGACATGTTCAATGACCCGCAGTACCTGGCGCGGGAAATGTTCCTGCAGGCCAAGCTGCCGGACGGCAAGCCGTTCCGCATGCCGGGCATCGTGCCGAAGCTGTCGGATACGCCTGGCTCCACCGAATGGGTCGGCCCGGCGCTGGGCGAACACACCGAGGCATTGCTCTCCCGCCTGGGCTACGACGCAGCGGCCATTGCCGGCCTGCGCGAAGCCGGCGCGGTCTGACGCCTGGCGCCGCCCTCGCCCATGCGCGCTACCCGCGGGCTACGCCACCTGATCCTGCTGTGCGGGCTACTGCCCGCATTGCTGCTACAGCCTGTCAGTGCCAAGGAACGCATGTTCTGGCTGGTGCGTGACCTGCCGCCGTTCACCATTTTTGCAGGCCCGGAAAAAGGCCAAGGGGTGATCGACCAGTTGTTGCCGCTGCTGATTGGGCAGATGCCCGAATACGACCACAGCATTGTGCGGGTCAACCGCGCCCGTGGCATCCAGATGCTGCAAGACCGCAACAGCTTCACCTGCGACCCTACCCTGCTATGGACCCCGGAACGTGCCGAATATGTGCGCTTTTCCATGCCATCGCTGGGCGTGCTCAGCGGTGGCCTGGTGCTGCGCAAGGAAAACCAGGCGCTGGTGGTGCCGTACCTCGACGGTCAGCAGGTAGACCTGCATGGTCTGCTGAGCAACGACTCGCTGAAGCTGGGGATTGTTGCAGAACGCAGCTACGGCACCCAGATCGACGCCATCCTGCGCCAGTTGCCCGACAGCGTGCTCAGCCGTCACTACGGCAACGATGCCACCGCCAACCTGCTACAGATGCAACAGCTGGGGCGCCTGCGCATGGTGCTCGGCTACTGGCCGGAAGTGCGCTATCTGATTCAGCAGCAAGGGGGGGCACTGGCGGATTACCAGTTTCATCCGGTGCAGGGGGTAGAGCGCTACCAGTTTCTGCATGTGGGTTGCACGGACAGCCCTTTGGGGCGCGAAGCGATCGCGCATATCGATCAGCTGTTACCTGCACTGCGCCGGGATGTTTTGCCGGCGTTGTATGCGCGTTGGCTGGATCCGGCGTTACAGGAAGACTATCTGGAAGACAGCAAACGCTTCTTCGAAGGCCAATAAGCCAACCGACATACACGGTCGCTGTAGGAGCAGCCTTGTGCTGCGAAGAGGCCCTTATGACAAACGACATTCTCAAGCTGCACTGGCCCTTTCGCAGCACAAGGCTGCTCCTACAGGGAAATGTGCCTGCGCAGAAAAAAGAAACCCCGGACGCTGGGGAGGACGCCCGGGGCCAAGCGAAAGTCCTTGGGGACTTCCCGAGGCAGCCTTGCCAGCACCGGAGCAAAGCACTGGCTGGCTACCCTTACACTGTCTGATACACCACTCAGGCAAAGGTTCCCTGGGGTTGCTGACGCTGCTGCAGCGCCGCGATCACACAAGGCTGCAACCGCCCTTCGGCAATCTGCAAGTCACGGTGCAGGCCATCTACCAGATCGATCAACAGGCGTTGCTCTTGCAACTGACGCTCGCTGACCATGCGTCGCAAGGTAATGCCGGCAACGCGGTCGTGAACGGTCAACTGACGATTGCCGCTGGCATCGGCGATGCCAAGCTGGGCCTGATAGGGAGTCAGGGCTTCGTTGAGCAGTTTGCAGATTCTTTCCATCCGGTTCACTCGCTGCGTGGTGGGATATAAAGGAACTGACCAACAGGCGCAGCGCAAAGTTCGTATGCCGCAGCTGTTTCATTGAGCATGCGGGGCAGACATGACAGTTTGAATACGCCGCCACGGGCGCTCCTGCAGCGCTTGCAGGGCACGCTGCAGGCGTGTCGTCGAAAGCGGCCAGGGGAGTTCGGCGAGTACCCAGAGGCCCCGCTTTCTTGCCTCCTGGGCAAGGTTCTGGTGCTTGGGGGTAGCCTGACCGACGAACAGCAACACTCGTGATCGATGCTGCCGTGCGAGCAAAGAAAGGCCGGCCCGGGTTGGCATGGCGTGGTCGAGAATCAGCAGGTCGGGGCGACGTTCAGCAGCCAGGCAAGCGTCCAGGTCGGTGGCGTTTGCGCTGATGCGCACGTTGAAAATGCCTTGGGCGTTGAGGGCCTGGTGCAGGAGGATCTGGTGGGACGGGCGAGCCTGGTGGATCAACACGTAGGGCTGGTGCATATGCCGCTCCTGGTGGGAGGACCGGCTAATTTAGGCTTGGCGCTGGACGGGCCGAAGAGGAAATTTCTGAAGGATCAAAGGAAAAGGCTGACATGTGGGGCCGCTTTGCGGCCCCACATGGCAACGCGCTTACAACGGTTTGCCGCGGTTGCCGTGCTGGCTGACAAAGCCCTGCACTGCTTTCAGGTCATTGGCCAGCACCGTGCAACGCTCTTCACGGGTGAACAGGTCACTGAGGTGCGCCGGCAGCTCCAGCGCCTTGCCTACACCCGCCTTTTCCACCGCTTCCGGGAACTTGACCGGGTGCGCGGTACCCAGCACCACCATTGGCGTGTCCAGGCTACGACGGCACTCGCGGGCAGCCTTGACGCCAATCGCGGTGTGCGGGTCCAGCACTTCACCGGTGGCAGCGAAGACTTCGGCAATGGTTTCGCAGGTCTGCTCGTCGCTGACAGCCAGCGAGTCGAACAGTTTGCGGGCTTCGGTCCACCGGCCTTGCTCGACGCTGAAGCCGCCACCTTGCTTGAAGTTGTCCATCAGCTCGGCAATGGAGGCGCCGTTGCGGCCGTGCAGGTCGAACAGCAGGCGCTCGAAGTTGGACGAGACCATGATGTCCATCGACGGCGACAGGGTCGCGTGCAGGGTGTCCTTGACGTACTGGTTGCCGCTCATGAAGCGGTGCAGGATGTCGTTGCGGTTGGTGGCGACGATCAGCTGGCTGATCGGCAGGCCCATGTTGCGCGCCAGGTAACCGGCGAAGATGTCGCCGAAGTTGCCGGTTGGTACCGAGAACGCCACCGAACGTGCCGGGCCGCCCAGCTGCAGGGCTGCGTGGAAGTAGTAGACGATCTGGGCCATGATGCGCGCCCAGTTGATCGAGTTGACTGCCACCAGGCGGGTGCCCTTGAGGAACGACTGGTCGGCGAAGCTGGCCTTGACCATTTCCTGGCAGTCGTCGAAGTTGCCTTCGATGGCGATGTTGTGGATGTTGTCCCCGAAGATGGTGGTCATCTGGCGGCGCTGCACTTCCGACACGCGCTGGTGCGGGTGCAGGATGAAGATGTCGACATTATCGCAACGGCGGCAGCCTTCGATGGCGGCGGAACCGGTGTCACCGCTGGTGGCGCCAATGATCACCACGCGCTCGTTGCGCTTGGCCAGCACGTGGTCGAGCAGGCGGCCGAGCAGTTGCAGGGCGAAGTCCTTGAACGCCAAGGTCGGGCCGTGGAACAGCTCCAGCACCCACTCGTTGCTATTCAGCTGACGCAGCGGGGCGACCGCAGCGTGGGCGAACTCGCCGTAGGTTTCTTCGAGGATCTTCTTGAAATCGGCGTCGGCGATGCTGCCTTCAACGAACGGGCGCATCACGCGGAAGGCCAGCTCGTGGTATGGCAGGCCAGCCCAGGAAGCGATTTCTTCCTGGGTGAAGCGTGGCAGGTTTTCTGGCACGTACAGGCCGCCGTCACTGGCCAGGCCAGCCAGCAACACGTCTTCGAAATTCAGGGCCGGTGCCTGGCCGCGGGTACTGATATAGCGCATGGGTGCAAACCTTCGATGCTGGGGCCGGGGCCGCGCTGGCGGCCCGACGGCAATAATTTTGTCAGTTGAGCTGTTCGACGCGGATACGCACGACCTTGCCGATCACGTCCTGCAGGGCTTCCAGGGCGACGATGGCGTCGTTGATGCTCTGTTCGACCACACCATGGGTCAGGAGGATCATCGGCACCAGGCCGTCCTGTTCCTCGGCTTCCTTCTGCATGATCGACTCGATGTTGATGCCACGCTCCGACAGGATGCTGGCCACCTGGGCCAGTACGCCCGGGTGATCCTTGGCCTGGATGCGCAGGTAGTAGGCGCTTTCGCAGGCTTCGATCGGCAGGATCGGGTGGGCCGACAGCGAGTCTGGCTGGAAGGCCAGGTGCGGTACGCGGTTTTCCGGGTCGGAGGTCATGGCACGGACCACGTCGACCAGGTCGCCAACCACCGACGAAGCAGTAGGCTCCATGCCGGCGCCCGCACCGTAGTACAGGGTGGAACCGGCGGCGTCACCGTTGACCATGACAGCGTTCATCACGCCGTTGACGTTGGCGATGAGGCGGTCGGCCGGGATCAGCGTCGGGTGCACACGCAGCTCGATGCCTTCGGCGGTGCGACGCGCCACGCCCAGGTGCTTGATGCGGTAGCCCAGGGCCTCGGCATAGTTCACGTCAGCAGTGGTCAGCTGGGTAATGCCTTCGGTGTAGGCCTTGTCGAACTGCAGCGGAATGCCAAAAGCGATCGACGCCAGGATGGTCAGCTTGTGCGCGGCGTCGATGCCCTCGACGTCGAAGGTCGGGTCGGCTTCGGCGTAACCCAGCGCCTGGGCTTCGGCCAGCACGTCCGGGAAGGCACGGCCCTTCTCACGCATTTCGGTGAGGATGAAGTTGCCGGTGCCGTTGATGATGCCGGCCAGCCAGTTGATGCGGTTGGCCGACAGGCCTTCGCGGATGGCCTTGATCACCGGGATGCCGCCCGCCACGGCCGCTTCGAAGGCGACGATCACGCCCTTCTCGCGGGCCTTGGCAAAGATTTCGTTACCGTGCACGGCAATCAGCGCCTTGTTGGCGGTGACCACGTGCTTGCCGTTTTCGATGGCCTTGAGCACCAGGTCGCGGGCGATGGTGTAGCCACCGATCAGCTCGATGACAATATCGATCTCCGGGTTGCTCGCAACTTCGAACACGTCAGCGGTAATGGGGGTACCGGTAATCTGGCAGTTCGGGTTCTGCGAGCGCATGGCGATCTGTGCCACTTCAATACCGCGCCCGGCACGGCGGGCAATCTCCTCGGCGTTGCGCTGAAGTACATTGAAGGTTCCGCCACCGACGGTCCCCAACCCACAGATGCCTACTTTGACCGGTTTCACTGTGAACTCCCCATTGAACGGCCGACACCTTCGCCGACCGTGAAACATGCCGTCACCCCATGACGACGGCGTACTGAATTGGATTACTTGGCAAGTGCCAGCTTGGCGACTTGCGGTGCCGGCTGGTAGCCCGGAATGACCTGGCCGCTTTCAAGGACGATGGCCGGCGTGCCATTGACACCGATCGACTGCCCCAACTGGAACTGCTTGCCGACCGGGTTGGCGCACTTGGCGGCCTTGATCTCTTCACCTTCGACCATCTTGTCCATCGCCCCACGGCGATCGCTGGAGCACCACACAGCCTGCAACTGCTGGTCACCCGGCGAGCCCAGCCCCTGGCGCGGGAAGGCGACATAGCGCACTTCGATACCGCGACGGTTCAGCTCGGGCACTTCGGCGTGCAGCTTGTGGCAATACGGGCAGGTGGTGTCGGTGAACACGGTGATGTGCGACTTGGTCTCGCCCTTGGCAGGATAAACCACCATCTCGGCCGCTGGAATGCCGTTGATGAGCTTGGCGACGCCCATACGCTCGGTTTTCTCGGTGAGGTTGACCGGCTTGCCGTCCTGGATCTGGAACAGGTAGCCCTGCATCACGAACTGGCCGTCGGCGCTGGCGTACAGCACGCGGCCGCCCTGCAGCTTGACTTCATACAGGCCGTTCAGCGGGCTGCTGGCCACGCTTTCGACGGGCACTTCCAGCTCGAGGTTCTGCAGCGATTTGCGGATGGCCTGCTCGGCGACGGCGTTGCTATCGGTTGCCGCGGCAACAGCGAAGGTACTGGCCAGCGCCAACGCGGCGGCGGCGAAAAACTGGGTCACGCGCATGGGAACTCCTGAAGGCGGACAGGGACCGGAGGGCGCCACCTGCGGAAAAGACGCGGTGGCCGTGCGGCCCTTGGTGCAAACCGCCCAAGCCTACCACATCACACCACCGGTGAAGGGCCTTGCAAGGACCAGTCGGCGGAACATGAAAAACATTCATCCACGCGGGTGGTGCTGCGCGTGCAACTGCTGCAGGCGGGCCTTGGCAACGTGGGTGTAAATCTGGGTGGTCGAAAGGTCGCTGTGACCAAGCAGCATCTGCACCACGCGCAGGTCGGCGCCATGGTTGAGCAGGTGGGTGGCGAACGCGTGGCGCAGCGTGTGCGGCGACAGCGATTTGTCGATACCTGCCACCCGGGCATGGTGCTTGATGCGGTGCCAGAAGGTCTGGCGGGTCATCTGCTCGCCGCGCTGGCTGGGGAACAGCACATCGCTGGGGCGGCCATTGAGCAACTCGGCACGGCCATTGCGCTGGTAGCGTTCCAGCCACACCACTGCCTCCTCGCCCATGGGCACCAGGCGCTCCTTGCTGCCCTTGCCCATCACCCGCAGCACACCCTGGCGCAGGTTGACCTGGTCGAGGGTCAGGCTGACCAGCTCGGTGACGCGCAGGCCGCACGCATAGAGCACTTCGAGCATGGCGCGGTCGCGCTGGCCGATGGCTTCGCCCAGGTCCGGGGCCTGCAGCAAGGCTTCAACGTCGGCTTCGGACAACGACTTGGGCAGCGGCTTGCCCAGTTGCGGCATGTCGACCTGCAGGGTCGGGTCTACCGCCACCAGCTTTTCCCGCAGCAGATAGCGGAAGAAACCGCGCAGGCCGGACAGGAAGCGCGCCGTGGAGCGTGGCTTGTAGCCCTGATCGAGGCGCCAGGCCAGGTGGTCGAGGATCAGGTCACGGCCAGCGTCGGGCAGGGAAACCGAATGTTCCTGCAACCAGCCGTTGAACAATGCCAGATCGCTGCGGTAGGACACGCGGGTGTTGTCGGACAGGCCTTTTTCAAGCCACAGGGCGTCGAGAAACTGGTCGATCAGGGGGTGGTCGAGGGCGGGCATGAAGACTCGGTGGCAAACGGCGAATTGGCGCTTAGTCTTTCATAACACTGCAGGCATAGGGAGCCCGTATGAACGAACAGCAGATTCTTCTCAGCGTCGGTGGTATCGGTGCCGCTGCGCTTGCCTGCCAATGGCTGGCCTGGCGCCTGAAACTACCAGCGATTCTGTTTCTGCTGCTGGCCGGGATCATCGCGGGGCCGGCACTGGGCTGGCTCGACCCCGAGGCGCTGTTCGGCCCGTTGCTGATGCCGCTGGTGTCGCTGGCCGTAGCGCTGATCCTGTTCGAAGGCAGCCTGACCCTGCACCTGTCGCAGTGGCGCGAGATCGGCAGCGTGGTGCATCGCCTGGTCACCGTGGGCGCATTGGTCACCTGGCTGGTGATCGCCCTGGCGACCCACTGGTTGCTCGGGTTCGACTGGCCGCTGTCTATCCTGTTCGGCACCTTGACCCTGGTGACCGGCCCCACGGTAATCGTGCCCATGTTGCGTGTGGTGCGGCCAAAGTCGACCATCGCCAATATCCTGCGCTGGGAAGGGATCATGATCGACCCGATCGGCGCGCTGCTCGCCGTGGTGGTGTACAGCTTCATCATCGCCAGCGCCGACGGCAACGGCCTGAGCCACAGCCTGACCACCTTTGCCGGGGTGATTTTTTGCGGCACTGCCCTGGGCGCGGCCGGTGGGTGGCTGCTGGGGCAGATCATGCGCGAGCAGTGGCTACCGGAGTATCTGCACAACCTGGCCTCGCTGGCGGCTGTGCTGGGTATTTTCATCGCCGCCAACCAGATAATGCACGAGTCCGGGTTGCTGGCGGTGACCGTGATGGGGATGTGGCTGGCCAACATGCGCGGGGTCGATGTGCGGCAAATCCTGCACTTCAAGGAAAACCTCAGCGTGCTGCTGATTTCCGGTCTGTTCATCCTGCTAGCTGCGCGCCTTGACCTGCATGCCCTGCTGGGGCTCGGCCCGGCAGTATTGGCATTGCTGCTGGTGATCCAGTTGCTGGCACGCCCGCTCAACGTATGGCTGGCCACACTAGGCTCGGCACTCAGCTGGCGGGAGCGCACGCTGCTGGCGTGGATCGCGCCACGCGGTATCGTTGCCGCGGCCGTTTCGGCGATTTTCGCCATCCGCCTGCACCAGGCCGGCCACGAGGACGCCTTGCTGCTGGTACCGCTCACCTTCGCAGTGATCATCGGCACGGTGGTACTGCAAAGCGCCACGGCCAGGCCGCTGGCGCGCCTGCTGAAGGTCGCCGAACCGGCACCCAGCGGGTTTCTCATCGTCGGTGCCAACGGGCCGGCCCGGGCCATCGCCAAAGCCCTGCAACAATTGGGCTGCCGGGTTTTACTGACGGATTCCAGCTGGGAAAACATTCGCGCCGCGCGCATGGACGGGCTACCGACTTATTTTGGCAACCCCGCCTCGCAGCATGCCGACGCCCACCTGGACCTGGTCGGGCTCGGGCACTTGCTTGGCCTCTCCCCCGCCGGCGAAATCAATGCCCTGGCCTGCGCCAGGTTCCGCCATGATTTCGGCCACGGCCGGCTGTTCGTGCTGGCAAGCGGCCTGGAGAAACAACGCAGCGACAAGCATCGGGCGGCCGAGGAGCACCGCGGGCACTTGCTGGGGGCCAGCTCGATGACGTATCTGCAACTGGCCAACCGCTTGCATCAGGGCGCCGAGCTGTACAGCACCAACCTGACCGAAGGCTTTGATTGGGACGCCTACCAGGCCCTGCACGGCGAGCGTGCGCACTTGCTGTTTGCTCGCGACGGGCATGGCTGGGTGCATGTAGCCAGCCCCGACAACCCGTTGCAGCCGCAACCGGGGTGGACCTTGGTGGCACTGATCGAACCAGCGCCGCAAGCATGATACTCAGGCGCCTGGCAGCACCGGCACCGGGCGTTTGTCTTCATCAATGGCGACGAAGCTGAAGACACCGTGAATCGCCCGCTCGCGGCCGTCCAGGTACATGTTCTCGACAAACACGTCCACCTGCACCTGCAGGCTGGTATTGCCGACCTTGATCACCGAGCCCACCAATTCGACGATCGAGCCCGCCGGGATCGGGTGCTTGAAGTCGATGCGGTCAGTGGACACGGTCACCAGCGGCAGGCGACAGAAGCGCGTGGCGGCAATGAACGACACTTCGTCCATCCAGGCCAGGGCGGTGCCGCCAAACAGGGTGTTGTGGTGGTTGGTGGTGTTGGGGAACACCGCCTTGGTCACGCGGGTCACCGACAACTCGGTGCGGCGCTGGATTTCCTGGTCTCGGGTAGTCATGGCAATCACATCTTCGGGGGTTCAAAACGCAAAAAAGCAGCCCGAAGGCTGCTTTTTTCTCGCTAGGCGGCCTTGGCCACCGGGCAAACTGTCCTCAGGACAGTTTTTCCTTGATGCGAGCGGCTTTGCCGGACAGGTCGCGCAGGTAGTACAGCTTGGCTTTACGCACGTCACCACGACGTTTCACGGCCAGGCTGTCGATTTGCGGGCTGTAGGTCTGGAAGGTACGCTCAACACCAACGCCGCTCGAGATCTTGCGCACGGTGAAGGCGCTGTTCAGACCACGGTTACGCTTGGCGATAACAACGCCTTCGAACGCCTGCAGACGGGAACGCTCACCTTCCTTCACTTTAACCTGAACGACAACGGTGTCGCCTGGTGCGAAGGTCGGGATTTCCTTGCTCATCTGCTCTGCTTCGAGCTGCTGGATGATTTTGTTAGTCATGCTGTGCTCCTAAGGTGGACAAACGTGATCCACCATCGATACGTTAACTATCGTTCCGCTCGCGGAGGTATTCCTCGAGCAGCTTTTTCTCTTCTCCAGAAAGTGAGCGACTTTCCAGAAGATCGGCGCGTCGTTCGAAGGTCCTACCAAGGGACTGCTTCATCCGCCATCGCCGGATATGTGCATGGTTGCCACTTAGCAACACGTCGGGAACACGCTGATCCGCATACACCTCAGGTCGGGTGTAGTGCGGGCAATCCAGCAAGCCATCGGTGAAGGAATCTTCCTCCGCCGAGCCTACATGCCCTAAAGCTCCGGGCAGCAGCCGCGTAACCGCATCGATCAGTACCATGGCCGGTAGCTCACCACCGGAAAGCACATAGTCGCCAATCGACCACTCTTCATCGACATAAGCATCAATAAAACGCTCGTCAATGCCTTCATAACGGCCGGCGATCAGGATCAAAGATTCCTGTTCGGCCAAGCCTTTGACCGCTTGCTGATCCAGCTTGCGGCCTTGTGGCGAAAGATAGATTACCTTTGCCGTTGCTCCGGTCGCTTGCCTGGCACTGGCCAGCGCATCTTCCAGAGGCTTGATCTTCATCACCATCCCCGGACCACCGCCAAAAGGCCGATCATCCACCGTGTGGTGGCGATCACTGGTGTAGTCCCGCGGATTCCAGCAAGTGACTTGCAACAAGCCCTGCTTCACCGCGCGGCTGGTAATGCCGTACTCCGTAATGGCCGAGAACATCTCGGGGAACAACGTGATGACTTCTACGCGAAGGTTACCCATCAGTTAGAAATCCGCGTCCCATTCGACCCGCATCACACCGGCTTCAAGGTCGACTGCCAGCACACATTGCGCCGTATAGGGCAACAAGCGCTCACGGTCATCCAGGCTGCCTGCGCAAGGCTTGACCACCATTACATCGTTCGCGCCGGTCTCCAACAGGTGATCAACCGTGCCGAACAGCTGTTCGTCCTGGTTGATGACTTTCAGACCGACCAACTGGTACCAGTAGTACTCGTCGTCCGTCAGGTTGGGCAAAAGGCTGCGCGAGATGCAAATCTCGTAACCGCTCAGAAGACGCGCTTCGTCACGATCGTCGAGCCCTTTGAGCTTGGCGACCAGCTCCTTTTTATTGGAACGGCCACTGACCAGCTCGACCTGCTTGACCGACCCTTCGCGCCGAAGCGTCCAGTTACGGTAATCCAACAGGTTTTCAATCGGATCGGTAAAGGAATACACCTTCACCTCGCCGCGAACGCCGTGAACCGAAAAAATCTTGCCAACGACGATGAGGTCGTCAGCCTTTTCTGGCGTCGCGTTCATACGGTTCAGGCAGCAGCCTTGGCCGCTTCCTTCAGCAGCTGAGCAACACGCTCAGACGGCTGTGCGCCGATGCTCAGCCAGTGAGCAACGCGGTCTTGTTTAACGGACAGACGAACTTCCTGACCACGAGCGATCGGGTTGAAGAAGCCAACCTGTTCGATGTGGGAGCCGTCACGCGGGTTACGCGAGTCGGTTACGGTCAGTTGGTAAAACGGGCGCTTTTTGGAGCCGCCACGGGCAAGACGAATGGTAAGCATTGAACATCGTTCCTGTAGTCGGTGCTGCAAATCATGATGCACAGCGGGCACACGGGTGCCCGAAAGGCCGCACATTCTCAAGGAATATACGGACATTTGCAAATGCCTTTTTACTTCAAATAAAACGGCCAGCCTGCTGATCTGCTATTAAGCCGCCTCATCATAGGGGCGGCGGTGTTCCCGCCGAAGCGGGTTCCGGTCAGTGGCGGGGTTGCCGCCACTGGCCTGAATCTGTTTACAGCTTGGGCATGCCGCCGCCGGGCATCATGCCGCCAAGGCCGCGCATCATCTTGGCCATGCCGCCTTTGGCAGAAAATTTCTTCATCATCTTCTGCATTTGCTTGTGCTGCTTGATCAGCCGGCCGATGTCCTGCACCTGGGTGCCGGAGCCAAGGGCGATACGGCGCTTGCGCGAACCGCTGATCAGGTCAGGGTCGCGGCGCTCGGCCGGGGTCATTGAGTTGATGATCGCTTCCATCTGCTTGAACTGCTTCTCGGCCGCGCCCTGGGCATTGCCCATCTGCGACAGGTTGACCCCGCCGATGCTCGGCAGCTTGTCCATCAGGCCGCCCAGGCCGCCCATGTTCTTCATCTGCTGCAGCTGGTCGCGGAAGTCTTCGAGGTCGAAGCCCTTGCCCTTCTTGAGCTTCTTGGCCAGTTTGTCGGCCTTGGCCTTGTCGATGGTCTGCTCAGCCTGCTCGATCAGGCTGAGCACGTCGCCCATGCCGAGGATGCGCGAAGCGACGCGGTCGGGGTGGAACGGCTCGAGGGCCTCGGTCTTCTCACCCATACCGATGAACTTGATCGGCTTGCCAGTGATGGCACGCACCGACAGTGCAGCACCGCCACGGGCGTCACCGTCAACCTTGGTGAGCACCACGCCGGTCAGCGGCAGGGCCTCGCCAAAGGCCTTGGCAGTGTTGGCGGCGTCCTGGCCGGTCATGGCGTCGACCACGAACAGGGTCTCGATCGGCTTGACCGCAGCGTGCAGCGCCTTGATCTCGTCCATCATGTCGGCGTCGATGTGCAGACGGCCGGCGGTGTCGACGATGACCACATCGATGAACTTCAGCTTGGCTTCGCGGATGGCCGCTTCGGCAATGGCCACAGGCTTCTGGCTGATGTCGGACGGGAAGAAGGTGACGCCGATGTCGTTGGCCAGGGTTTCCAGCTGCTTGATCGCCGCCGGGCGGTAGACGTCAGCGGATACCACCATCACGGTCTTTTTCTTGCGCTCTTTAAGGAAGCGCGCCAGCTTGCCGGCGGTGGTGGTCTTACCCGCGCCCTGCAGGCCGGCCATCAGTACCACGGCAGGCGGTGCGGCATTGAGCGCGAGGTCTTCGTTGGCCGCGCCCATCAGGCTTTCCAGCTCGGCCTGGACGATCTTCACGAACGCCTGGCCCGGGGTCAGGCTGCGCGACACTTCGGTGCCGACCGCACGTTCCTTGACGCTATTGACGAAATCCTTGACCACCGGCAGGGCAACGTCGGCCTCGAGCAGGGCCATGCGCACTTCGCGCAGCGTGTCCTTGATGTTGTCTTCGGTCAGCTTGGCCTTGCCGGTGACATGGCGCAGCGTCTGTGACAGGCGGTCGGTCAGGTTTTCGAACATGGTGATCCTTTCAGGCCCAGTAAAAGCCGAGGTTTGTCAGGCACCCTGGGGGAAATACACACCCGCCGGGCACAGCAAGGCGGCGATTATAGCGAAGTGCGGCGGCGGCGCACACCTTGGGAGATATTCGGTGGCTGCACTGCCCCCTTCGCGGGCACGCCCGCTCCCAGAGGATTTCAACCCTGTTGCGGACCTGCGCCTTACCTGTGGGAGCGGGCGAGCCCGCGAATGCCCTGACGCAAGCCTTCAGTCTTCCTTGATCAGCGGAATCTATGCCAAACTCCGTCTCTTTAAGGCTCGCCAACCAGGACTTATGGTCTCCTCTCCCAGCCTCATCCCCAACCTGATCGCTGCCGGCCTATATATAGCGGCGGCCATCTACCAGGGCTCGCACCTGGCCCAGGGCCGCAAGTCCGACAAGCGCCTGCTCGCCCTGCTGGGTACCTTCGCGGTGCTCGCCCAGGCCGGTGCGCTGTACTTCCAGCTGATCACCCCGCTGGGCCTGAGCCTGGATTTCTTCAGCGCCGCCAGCCTGATCGCCGTGGCCGTCATCGGCCTGACCCTGCTGGCCTGCCTGCGCATACCGGTCGAAAACCTGCTGGTGTTGCTGTTCCCGCTGGGCGCGGTGACGGCGCTGCTGGCGCAGTTCGCGCCGCCTGGCACCGTGCCGCTGATCAACGAAGAGCCGGGCATCCTCGCGCATATCCTGCTGTCGATCCTGGCGTACGGGCTGTTCACCATCGCGGTGTTCCAGTCGCTGCTGCTGCTGCTGCAGGACCGCCAGCTGAAGAACAAGCACCCCTCCGGGCTGATTCGCAACTTCCCGCCCCTGCAAACCATGGAAAGCCTGCTGTTCGGCTTCCTCTGGGCCGGCTGGTGCCTGCTGTCGCTGTCGCTGATCTCCGGCTGGCTGTTCCTCGACAACCTGTTTGCCCAGCACCTGGTACACAAGACCTTGCTGGCCTGTGTCGCCTGGGTGGTTTTCAGCGTACTGCTGTGGGGCCGCACCCGCCTGGGCTGGCGTGGTCACAAGGCCATCCGCTGGACGCTGGCCGGTTTCTGCCTGCTGATGCTGGCCTATTTCGGCAGCAAGCTGGTTCGCGAATTCATCCTGCATATCTGACGGCCGCTCATGGACACACTGCCGTACGCACCGCTACTCGGCACCCTGGCACTGGCGCTGCTGTGGTCGGCGCTGTTCACCACGGTGGATGCCGCCCGCCTGCTGCTCAATGGCTCGCTGCGCACCCTTGATGACGGCCAGCCCTTGCTCCCGGCCCAGGCACTGGTGCTGTGCGCCAGTTTGGGCAAGCTGCTGGTGCTGGGCCTCGCCTGCCTGATAGGCCAGCGCCATAGCGGCGAGCACGGCTTCTGGCTGGCAGGGCTGGCCGCCACCCTCACATTGCTGGTGTTTGCCGAGTACGTGCCGCGGCGCCTGGCCCGGCGTAACCCGCAGGCCTGCGTCAGCCTCGGTAGCAGCCTGCTTAAAGTGCCCCTCGCCCTCCTGCAGCCGCTGGCCTGCCTGCTGGACGGTTTCGCCAAGCTGCTCCTGCGCCCGTTCCGCGTGCAGCCTACGGCCGTGGCCCTGCACCCGCAGGAAGCCGATGATTTCGACGAAGACGAGGAGCACGAACCACCTCGCCATGGCCTGCTCGACGGCCTGCAGTCGCTGGACAAAATCACCGTCAACGACATCCTGGTACCGCGCAACGAAGTGGACGGCATCAACCTCGACGAGCCGATCGAGCGCATCATCGAGCAGTTGATCGTCAGCCGCCACACCCGCCTGCCGGTCTACCACAACGACATCAATCAGGTAGAAGCAATCCTCAACACCAAGCTGATCAGCCACCTGCTGCCCAAGGGCGACCTGACCCTGGAGGCACTGCACGGTGCCTGCTATGAACCCTATTTCGTGCCAGAAAGCACGCCCCTGCAAATGCAGCTGCTGAACTTCCACAAGCAGCAGCGCCGGCTGGGTGTGGTAGTGGACGAGTACGGCGAGGTGCAGGGCATCGTCACCCTGGAAGACATCCTCGAAGAGATCGTTGGCGAGTTCGAGGACGAACAGAGCCTGGAAAACCCCCACGTACACCCGCAGCCCGATGGCACCTTCGTCATCGACGGCAACGCCTCGCTGCGCGAAATCAACCGCACCCTGGGCTGGCACCTGCCCTGCGACGGCGGGCCGAAAACCCTCAACGGGCTGGTTACCGAAGCACTGGAAAGCATCCCGGAAAGTGCCGTTTGCCTGAAGATCGGCCGCTATCGCCTGGAAATCCTCGAAACAGAGGACAATTGTGCCAGTAAGGTACTGGTGTGGACCGTGACCCGATAGCTATACTCGGGTCACGCTTACCCAGCCCCGCCGTCACGCCTGCTACCCGCACCCGGCGTTCCACGGCCAGTCCGCTCCACTGACACGCCCCGCGGTCCTGCTTCAACACCCCGAACAGTGCCCGCCCCGCCCCTATCCCCCCTGGGCTATCGTCAGTCGGGCGCACACAACAACAAAACGCTCCGGCGTCCGCGCAACCGTGCCTGCCCTTTCGCTCAGCACACCGCGCGGGCCATGCCCATGGAGCCGGACCAGACTGTTAGGGACCTACTTAATGACAAGCAGCACCTACGCCGAAGCGCCTGCCGCGCCGGTCAACTCGCCCGCGCGGGTAGCCACTGCCAGCTTCATCGGCACCGCCATCGAGTTCTACGACTTCTACGTGTACGCCACTGCTGCTGCCCTGGTGATCGGCCCGGTATTCTTCCCATCCGGGTCGGGCACCGCGCAAATGCTGGCAGCCTTCCTCACCTTCGGCATCGCCTTCCTCGCTCGCCCGCTGGGTTCGGCGTTGTTCGGCCACTTTGGCGACCGTATCGGCCGCAAATCGACCTTGGTTGCCTCGCTGCTGCTAATGGGTGTCTCCACCACCGCCATCGGCGTATTGCCGGGCTATGACAGCATTGGCGTGTGGGCGCCGATCATCCTGTGCCTGCTGCGCTTTGGCCAAGGCCTGGGCTTGGGCGGTGAATGGGGTGGCGCGGCGCTGCTGGCCACCGAGAACGCCCCCGAAGGCAAGCGCGCCTGGTTCGGCATGTTCCCCCAGTTGGGCCCTTCGATCGGCTTTTTGGCCGCCAACGGCCTGTTCCTGACCCTGGCCCTGACCCTCAGCGACGAGCAGTTCCGTGAATGGGGCTGGCGTATTCCGTTCCTGCTCAGTGCGGCGCTGGTGCTGGTGGGCCTGTATGTGCGCCTGAAACTTGAAGAAAGCCCGGTCTTCGCCAAGGCTGTCGCCCGCCACGAGCGCGTGAAAATGCCAGTGGTCGAGCTGTTTTCCAGCTACTGGCTGCCCACCCTGCTGGGCGCTGCGGCGATGGTGGTGTGCTACGCGCTGTTCTATATCTCCACGGTGTTCTCGCTGAGCTACGGCGTGACCACGTTGGGCTACAGCCGCGAGACGTTCCTGGGCCTGCTGTGCTTCGCGGTGGTGTTCATGGCCCTGGCCACGCCGCTGTCGGCCTGGCTCAGCGACCGTTACGGGCGCAAGCCGGTGCTGATCGTCGGCGGCCTGCTGGCCGTAGCTTCGGGCTTTGCCATGGAGCCACTGCTGACTTCGGGATCGACGACGGGTGTAGCGCTGTTCCTGGCCATCGAGCTGTTCCTGATGGGCGTGACCTTTGCGCCGATGGGGGCACTGCTGCCCGAGCTGTTCCCGACTCACGTGCGTTATACCGGGGCTTCGGCGGCGTATAACCTGGGCGGGATCGTCGGGGCCTCGGCGGCACCGTTCTTTGCCCAGAAGCTGGTGAGCATGGGCGGGTTGAGCTGGGTGGGGGGCTATGTGTCGGCTGCGGCGGTGATCAGCCTGATTGCGGTGCTGTGCCTGAAAGAGACCCGTAATACCGAGCTGTAAGCAATGGGGGCCGCGTTGCGCCCCATTCGCAGCACAAGGCTGCTCCTACAGGGACGTGCGTTGCCGTTGTAGGAGCAGCCTTGTGCTGCGAATGGGCCGCAACGCGGCCCCCTGCGGTTTCGAATCAGAACTCGACCTTTACCGCCTGCGAAGCGCGGGTCGCCTTGGCCCGCGCCAACTCGACCGACTCATCACGCGCCAGGCACACGCCCATGCGGCGGGTGCCGTTGATTTCCGGCTTGCCGAACAGGCGAATGGCGGTATCCGGTTCGCTCAGCGCTGCGCCCAGGTTGGCGAAGCTGGTCTGCTGCGACTGCCCTTCTGGCAGGATCACCGCCGAGGCCGACGGGCCAAACTGGCGCACCACCGGAATCGGCAGGCCGAGAATGGCACGGGCATGCAGGGCGAACTGCGACAGGTCCTGGGAAATCAGGGTGACCAGGCCGGTGTCATGCGGGCGCGGCGACACTTCGCTGAACCACACCTGGTCGCCCTTTACGAACAGTTCCACGCCGAACAGGCCACGACCGCCCAGGGCATCGGTAACAGCCTTGGCCACGCGCTGCGACTCGGCCAGCGCTTTCGGGCTCATGGCCTGCGGCTGCCACGACTCCTGATAGTCGCCCTTTTCCTGGCGGTGGCCAACCGGCTCCAGGAAGGTGGTACCGCCGACGTGGCGCACGGTCAGCAGGGTGATTTCGTATTCAAAGTCGATAAAGCCCTCGACGATCACCCGACCCTTGCCGGCGCGGCCGCCTTCCTGGGCGTAGTCCCACGACTTCTGCAGGTCGGCGTCGCTGCGCAGCAGGCTCTGGCCTTTGCCAGACGAACTCATCACCGGCTTGACCACGCATGGGTAACCGACATCGGCCACGGCCTTGGCGTAGTCTTCATAGGTGTCGGCGAAGTGATACGGCGAGGTTGGCAGGTCCAGCTCTTCGGCGGCCAGACGGCGGATGCCTTCACGGTTCATGGTCAGCTGCGTGGCGCGGGCTGTCGGCACCACGTTGAAACCTTCGTTTTCCAGCTCGACCAGGGTGGCGGTGGCGATGGCTTCGATTTCCGGGACGATATAATGCGGCTTCTCGGCCTCGATCACCGCGCGCAGGGCAACGCCATCGAGCATGTTGACCACGTGGCTGCGGTGCGCCACTTGCATGGCCGGGGCATTGGCGTAGCGGTCGACGGCGATCACTTCGACGCCCAGGCGCTGCAGCTCGATCACCACTTCCTTGCCCAACTCGCCACAGCCGCACAGCAGTACACGGGTCGCGGTGGGCGACAAGGGGGTTCCGATACGGGTCATTTCAGGTCCTCGAAGGCGTCCGGGGCCGCGCCAGGCTATGCGCCGCCCGCTGAAAAAGGACCGCTATTCTACACCATCAACCGGCGACGGCAGCCCGTCGGGCGCGAAATGCCATGGCCAGCCACACGGCAGTGACACCGGCGAACTTCGACGCCATGGCGGTGCCGATCACTGCCGGGGTCAGGGCGCCGATCATGCCGAAAAAGATGAAGGTATCCACCGGGATGCTCAGCGCCGAGCTCAGCCACAGGCGGTCGCGCAACGGCCGGCGGGTGATGCTGAACACCAGCCAGTCGATCAGCTCGGAAATGAAGAACGCGGTGGCGCTGGCCAGGGCGATGGCCGGTTCCGAGGTGACATAGGACAGCACCAGGGCCACCAGCATGGCAACCAGCGCACCATGGCCGAAGCGGGTCTGCACCATGTCGCGCAGGATGAACACCAGGCCGCCCCAGGCGGACCAGATGATGTCCAGGTGCGGCGCGCTGGAAAAGGCGTAGTTGATCAGCACTACGCTGCTGATGTAGGCAATCAGATAGAACATGGCGGGTAGTCTATGGGCAAGCCGTACAGATTACCGCTGGCGCCCTCGACAGGCAACGCCGCTCCTACAGGATGAGGCCGGCCTCTACTGCCCGTTCATGGCACAGCTTCAGCACCGCCCGGCGCTCATCGTTGTCCATCCGCCCCCAGCGGCCAATCTCCGCCACGGTACGCTGGCAGCCCGTGCAGATATCCTGCTCGTCCAGCGCGCAAATGCTTACGCACGGCGAAGCCACCGGCCGCTCTACCACCTTACTCATCATCAACCACCAGCTCCTGCGCATAACGCTGGGCATTTTGCACGTAATGCGCGGCACTGGCTTCAAGCATGCGCTTCTGCTGCTCGGTCAATTCACGTACGACCTTGCCGGGCGAGCCGACCACCAGCGAACCGTCGGGGATTTCCTTGCCCTCGGCGATCAGTGCATTGGCGCCGATGATGCAGTGCTTGCCAATGCGCGCGCCATTGAGGATCACGGCATTGATACCGACCAGGCTGTAGTCGCCTACCGTGCAGCCATGCAGCATGGCGTTGTGACCAACGGTGACGCCCTTGCCCAGGGTCAGCGGCGAGCCCATGTCGGTGTGCATCACCGTGCCATCCTGCACGTTGCTGCCTTCGCCGATATCGATCAGCTCGTTATCCCCGCGCAGCACCGCGCCAAACCACACACTGGCATTGGCCTGCAGGCGCACGTTGCCGATCAGCGTGGCGTTGGGTGCGGCCCAACTGGTGGGGTGGCTTTCGACCCGCAGGTCGCCCAGGCGGTATTTCATGCATGCTCCTCAGGCTGGAACGCAGACGGCGGGGCAGGCCCCGCTCAGTTTTCGATATAACGCTCAGGGGGCTGGTGCAGGCTGATGCCGGCATCGAACAGCACGTTGACCAGTTCGACGATCATGATCGCCGACAACCCCCAGATCTTGTATTCGCCATAGCGGTAGCTGGGCACGTACCAGCTGCGCCCCTGATAATCGATACGGTGGGTATGATCACGCGGGTCCTGGCGGAAGAATTCCAGCGGCACGGTGAATACTGCCGCGATTTCGGCATCGTTGGCGCGGTATTCGACGAAGTCGGGAATAAGCCCGACGAATGGCGTCACTTTAAGGCCATGCAGCGAAATCAGCGGGCTCAGCGGGCCTATCACTTCCACCAGCCCAGGGGGCAGGCCGATTTCTTCTTCGGCTTCACGCAGGGCGGTAAACACCAGGTCCGGGTCTTCCGGGTCGCGTCGGCCACCGGGAAAGGCCACTTCGCCACCATGGGTGGACAGGCCCTGGGCGCGCAGGGTCAGGACCAGTTCGGGCGCTTCGCTGCGGGTGATGGGCAAAAGGACCGCCGCTTCGGGGAACCGCCGGTCGGTTTCCAGTGATGCGGGTTGGTGATTGCTCATTCGGCGAAGTAGCTCGTCCAGCATTGCGCACGCTCGTATCCAAGGCCTGCCTTGCATGATGCACCAAAGCCGCGAAGCACCCAAGCCCCCGCGCTTGCGGCGGCCCTGCCGGCGCGCCAAGATAGCCTTGAACAAAAGGGAACCCCACATGAAATTCTGCAGCGCGTGCGGCCAGCCGGTCACTCAGCGGATTCCCGAAGGCGATAGCCGCCTGCGGTATGTCTGCGAGTCTTGCCAGACCATCCATTACCAGAACCCCAACATCGTCGCCGGCGTGCTACCGACCTGGGGCAGCCAGGTGCTGCTGTGCCGGCGTGCCATCGAACCACGCCGCGGCTTCTGGACCCTGCCCGCCGGCTTCATGGAGAACGGCGAAACCCTCGACCAGGCCGCCCGTCGCGAAACCGTCGAGGAAGCCTGCGCCCGAGTCGGGCCGATGAGCCTGTACCAGCTGTTCGATTTGCCGCACATCGACCAGGTGCATGTGTTCTTCCGCGCAGAGCTGGCAGACCTGGCGTTTGATGTGGGTGTCGAAAGCCTGGAAGTGCGGTTGTTCGAGCAACATGAGATACCGTGGGGCGAGCTGGCTTTCCGCACCGTCACACGCACACTAGAATGCTACTATCGCGACCGCATCGGGCAGCACTACCCCATAGGCCATGAGTACCTGCCGCCGATGAACGTCTCGACCTCGACCTCTACTTAGAAGAAGCCTTCAGGGATACCGTTACATGCGCTGGTTGCTTGCCCTTTTCTGCCTTTGCGTTACCTCGGTGTCCCAAGCGGCTTTCACCGAGACCATCATTCGCAAGCCCGTGCCGGCAGCGCAAACGCCATCGCCTTCACAGCAGGCGATGCAACCGCTGATCGACAAGGTGCTGGTGATCAAGTCCGAGCGTCGCCTGCAACTGATCAGCCGCGGCGAGCCGCTGAAAACCTACCGTATTTCCCTGGGCAAGCAACCAAAGGGCGCCAAGGAACGCGAAGGCGACAAGAAAACCCCCGAAGGCCTGTACTGGCTGGACTGGCGCAAGCAGAGCGACCGCTTCAACCTGGCCATGCACATCAACTATCCGAACGTGAGCGATGCCGCCCGCGCCACCCGCGAAGGGGTGAGTGCCGGCAGCATGATCATGATTCACGGCACGCCGATCAACGACGAGTACCCGGAGTGGTATTTCCACACCCTGGACTGGACCGATGGCTGCATTGCCATGCGTAACCGTGACATGCAGGAAGTCTGGGAACTGGTGCGCGATGGCACGCTGATCGAGATTCGGCCCTGAAGAAAACACGGTCTCATGTAGGAGCAGCCTTGTGCTGCGAAGAGGCCATTGCAGCCAAAGATAATCTTTAGCCTTACCGGCCTCTTCGCAGCACAAGGCTGCTCCTACAAGGTGAGGCGGCCGCCGGAGTGATGGTGAAAGACAGTTGCTCCCACAGCTTACCAGCGCAGGTCGCGTTGCCCTGCCAACGCCTGCGGCCCCAGCCACCGCGCACCTCGTAATAAGGGCACCAACGCCGCCTCCGGTTGCAGCTCGACCACCACCTGGGCCCGCCGCCCTGGCAGGTCAGCATCCACGAACAGCTCATGTTGCCCCTGCTGCGCCAGTTGCCCCCGCAGGCGCCAGCCACTGCGGCAGTCCATTTCCAGCCAGCCCTGCCCCAGGCCCAGTGACCACGGTTCGCTCAGCGCCAGGTCGCTCACCGTGAAACGGCCTTCGCTGCCCAGGCATTGCCGCCCTGCCCCTTGCATACGGAGTGTGCCCTGCCACAGCCCGGCCAGGCGATAATCCGTGGCCACCGTCGCCTGGGCGCCCATCGCCGTTGCCTCCAGCCGCCAGCGCCACGGCCAGCCTTCGGCGCGTAACTGCCAGGCCTGCCCCTGGAACCCCAACTGCGCAGTCGCCTGCAAGCGCCAAGGCTGCACCGACCAGCGCAGGGGCCCCACTGGCCCCAACTGTTGTGCCTGTCCCTGCCACAGGCTGCCGCTGGCCTCACGCACTGGCAGCCCAGCCCCGCGAGCGACCCAGGCGGCGGGCAGCTCAACAAGCACGGTCAGGCCGAAAACCAGCAGGACCCACGCCACACCTTTACGGCTCATGGCTGCACCACCACGTCGAAGCGCAACGCCTTGCCATCCTGTTCCAGCCCCCATTGCAGCGGCGTTGCGCCCTCTTCATGCAGGGATTGCAACCAGCCCTGCAGCACCCGCTCATCGGCCACCTGGCCACGCAGTTGCCAGGTCTTGCCTTGCGCATCGACCTCGGCCAGTACGACCCGTCGCGCTTCAGCCGACTGCTTCAGACGCTCCAGGCTCAAGCCCTGGCCGCCATGCAGGCTTGCGGCTTGTTCTGCCAGCCCCTGCCACTGGCTGAGCTCGCGCCATTGCGCGAGGCCCTCGCGCAGGGCCAGAAAGGTCAGCAACACGGCGATCAGCAGCCAGGCGACCTTCAGCCGATGACGCTGTATCCAGTCCCGGCTCATGTTGCTACTCCCAGGTCAAAGACCACTTCGCCACCTTGTATCTGTACGGCAGCACCGGCGGCGTTGGCCATGTCCTGCCAGGGTGGCGCGGCGCCGTCGCCCTCTAACCGCAGGTGCCAGCGCTGGCCATCGAAGCGCACCGCTTGCAAGCGCCAGCCAGGGTGATCCTGCAGCCAGGCCTGCAAGGCTGCCTGCAGGTCTTCGAGCTGGCGGGTGCGTACTTGCTGTTGAAGCTCGCTTTCCCGCAGGCGTTTGAGCGCCTGCGCGACGTGCCGTGGGCTGGCCTGCTTACCCGTCACGGCAAACACCTGGGCGCGCCAGAGTTGTGCCTGACGCCACTGCTGGTTCAACCACAGCCCACCCCAGACTGCCGCCAGTACCAGGCAGGCGGCCAACAGGCGTTGCTGCGGGCGTGAAACGATGGGCAACGAAGGTACCTTGCGAGCGCGCTCGAACAGGCCGGGCATCGCGTCAAGCGGTGCCAGCGTGCTTGGCCAGTCGCCACTCAGTGGCACGCTTTGCATGTGTGCCCAGGGTTGCCGCGGCGCTTCACCCAGTGCTTGCGGCCATGCCAGCCAATGCTCCTGCTCGTCCTCGGCCAGCCCTTTGTACAAGGACACGCCGGGCGTTCGCTGCCAATGCCAGGCACTGCCTGCCTCAGGCCTGGGCAGCAACTGCAACTCCGCCCAGCAACGTTCTACCTGCAAGCCCCATACGCCACACTGTCCGCGCCAGTCGTCCAGTTGCTGACGCGCCACCACCAGCAAGCGAAGGTGGCCGGGCTGGCGGGCCAGGCAGGCGCAGGTCACCTCGTCCGGCGGTTGCAGCAAGCGGTCTTCGAGCAACAACGGCCACTCCTCACGCTTGAGCCCGGGTGGGGCAGGCACGTGGAAGACGCTGCAGGCCTCGGTAGGCAGAACAAGGGCAACCCGGGCTTGCAGGTTTGCCGGTGGCTCACCCTGCCCCTGGCTTTGCACGATGCCGCCCTCGGCCAGCGCCCAGTGCCAGACAACACCCGGGCGCAGCAACAACCACGGTTGAGCAGGTGCGCGCTGTCGCCATTCAAATTTCATGAGCGCCCCCACGGGAGGGCGAAGGTGCAGACATAGGGTGCTCCATCACGCTGCAGTTCCAGACGCACACCACGGCCGGGGTGCGCAGGTTGGTCAGAAGGCCAGGCCAGCCACTGGCCGCCCTGGTAATAAAGGACGTTCATGGCGCCAACCCGGACGAGCCGCTCACGCTGGACCCAGCGCGGCGTGGCGGCGGCGTACAGGTCGACCGAGCTTTCCAGCAGCAGGCGCTGCTCACGGGCCTCGAAGCGCAGCCGCTGGCGTTGCAGCCGCGAGCCACCTTCGGCTTCCGGCAGGCCGGTGGTGGCGACCCACTGTAATTGGTTGCTTGCCGGTTGCCAGTCCAGCCAGCGGCTGGCCAGGGGCAGGCGCTGGTCGTAGACGCGGCGCAGCACCGGGCTGTCGAAACGCCGCTCAAGGGCCAGGCAGAAATCCAGCACCGAGGTTTCCTGGGTGGTCACTTGCAGGCGTTCGCGCACTTTCATCCAGCCATTGACCAACGCAGCGAGCATGATGCCGAGCAGGACTGTCAGGGCCAGGGCCACCATCAGTTCGATCAGGGTCAGGCCTGCCTGGCGGCGCTTCATGTATTGATGCTCGGGTTCAATGCCTGCACAGAACCTTTGCAGGAGCAGCCTTGTGCTGCGAAGAGGCCGGAATGACTGGCAGATTTGCTGTGGCCACACTGGCCTCTTCGCAGCACAAGGCTGCTCCTACCGGGTCCGCGGAGTGGTGGGGAGCTTTTCATGGGCGTTCCAGAAACACGGTGTACTGGCCCAGCGGCAGGCGCTGGTCGCGGTCGGCGTACAGTTGCAGTTCGCCACGGCGCAGGTCACGCACGCCGGTGCGGCGCAGTTGCAGTTGCCAATGACACGGCAGGCCACCCTGGCTCAGTTCACCCTTCACTTGATTGGCAGAAGGCCAGAATTGCTCAACGGCGAAACGTGTTTGCAGTTCACGGGCACACAACAGGCCAAGGCGGTGTTGTTGCAGGTTATCTTGTACGGCCAGGCGCTGACGCAGGACCTGGCTGGTGATCACCGCCAGCACGGCGGCAATCGCCAAGGCCACAGTGACCTCCAGCAAGGTGAAGCCACGCTGACGTTGCTTCATGGCGCAACCGCCACCTGCAAGCGGCCATCGCGGCCCCACGCCCATTGCTGGCTGCCATCGGCCCAGCGCCAGCGCACGCTGCCCGGCTGTGCCCAGCCGTGCGGGGTGAACAGCAAGTGGGGCTGCGGGCTGGCGGGCCAGTCCGGGTGCAGGCCCTTGGGCCAGTCGCCAAGCCCGGCCGCCTCGACCACCCAGGCATTGCCCTCACGCCGCACGAACTCCGGGCGCTGCCCATTCCAGCGCAGCCCACGCAGTTGCCCCGCATGCCTTGCCAGCGCCGCCTGGGCCCGGGTTTCGCTGGCAAGGCGTTGCAGGGCCTGATCGACAGGCGCTTGACCGCTGCCGAGGCCGGCCACCGCCAGCCCCGTCATCAGGCCGGCGATGGCCAGCACCACCAGCAGCTCGATCAGGCTGAAGCCCCGCTGACGGCTCACCCTTACAGCGCCCAGTTACCCAGGTCGGCATCCTGGCCTTCACCGCCCGGCTGGCCATCGGCACCCAGCGAATACACATCCACCCGGCCATGCTCACCGGGCATGCGGTACTGGTACGGGGTGCCCCATGGGTCTTCCGGCAGGCGGCGCACATAGCCGTCACTGCGCCAGGCCCGCGGCTGCGGTTCCTGGCTCGGCTTTTTCACCAGCGCGGCCAGGCCCTGTTCAGTGCTGGGAAAGCGCAGGTTGTCCAGGCGGTACATGTCCAGCGCCTGCTCCAGGGTGGCCAGGTCGGCCATCACCTTCTGCTTCATGGCCTTGTCCTGGTTGCCCAGCACGCTGGGCGCGACCACGGCGATCAGCAGGCCGATGATGAAGATCACCACCATGATTTCCATGAGGGTGAAACCGCGCTGGCGGTTACGTCGATGCTGCATGGCAGTACTCCTTGTATTCACAGTTGCAGGCCCTGGTTGAGTTGCATGATCGGCAGCAGCACCGCCAGCACGATGAACAGCACCACGGCGCCCATCACCAGGATCATCAGGGGTTCGAACAGCGCCATGGCGGTATCCACCTGGCGGGCAAAGCCGCGCTCTTGGTCGTCGGCCACGCGCTCGAGCATGTCGGCCAGGGTGCCGCTGGCCTCGCCGCTGCCGACCATGTTCACCAGCAGCGGCGGGAATTGCTGGCTGGCATCCAGCGCACGGTGCAGGCTGGTGCCACCCTGCACTTGCTGGCGCACCTGCTCCATGGCCAGGCGGATGCGCCGGTTGCCGACCGTTTCGGTAGCTACTTGCAAAGCTTCGAGCAGGGCTACGCCACTGCCGCTGAGAATCGCCAGGCTGCGTGCCAGGCGTGCGCTTTCCAGCACCTGCAACAGGCTGCCGATACGAGGCAGGCGCAGCAGCATCTGGTCGCGGCGCAGGCACCAGTGCGGCTTGCGCAACAGCAAGGTGCCGAGCACGCCCATCAATAGCGCCAGGCCCAGCAACCAGGGCCCGGCCTGCACCAGCCCCTGGCTCAGGCCGATCAGCAACGCGGTGATCAGCGGCAGGCTTTGCCCGGCGTGGGCAAACTGTTCGGTGAGCTTGGGCACGACAAAGGTCATCAGGCCGATGACCACGGCAAGCGATACGCCCATCAACACGGTGGGGTAGATCAGCGCAGTACGCGCCTTGTGTTGTTGCCGTTGCACCTGCTCCAGGTGATCGGCCAGCCGGGTCAACACCTGTGCCAGGCGCCCGGAACGTTCGCCGGCCTCGACCAGCGCGCAGTACAAGCCAGTGAATGGCGCCCCCTGGCGCGCCAGGCTGCGGGCCAGGCCCAGGCCTTCGGCAAGGGAGCCGCGCAGGGCCACCAGCACACTGTGCAGGGCAGGTTGACGCAACTGACGCTCAAGGGTGCCCAAGGCATCGACCAAGGGGATGCCGGCACCGGTCAATGTGGCCAGCTGACGGGTCAGTTCACACAGCTGGGCACGGCTCAAACGCTGGCGTCGGGGTTGCCGATTACCGATGTCCTGGCGCTGCAACTGGCGGGCAAACAGCCCCTGATCGCGCAGCAACTGGCGCGCATGGCGTTCACTGTCAGCCTGCACGCTGGCCTTGCGGGTCTTGCCGGCGAGGTCGACGGCCACGTAGCGATAGGTCGGCATGGTTTAGCCCTGCACCACACGCAGTACTTCGGCCAGGCTGGTTTCGCCACGGGCGAGACAGTCGCTGGCCATCGCCACCAGGCTCTGCCGGCGTTCGGCCAGGTAGTCCTGCATGGCCAGTTCACTGGCGCCGTCATACAGCAAGCCGATCAGGCCGGCGTCCAGTTCGATGAATTCGTAAAGGCCCAGGCGCCCGACATAGCCGCTGCCCTGGCACTGCTCGCAGCCGACCGCGTGGTAAGTGCTGCCCAGCGCCGTCAATTCTGGCCAAAGGTCACGCTCGGCACTTTGCAGCGGCTGCGCCACGGCGCAACTGCACAAGCGTCGCACCAGGCGCTGGGCCAGCACACCGCGCAGGCACGAGGCGATCAGGAACGGCTCGATGCCCATGTCGCGCAGGCGGGTCACCGCACCCACGGCACTGTTGGTGTGCAGGGTGGACAGCACCAGGTGCCCGGTCAGGCTGGCCTGCACGGCGATCTGCGCGGTTTCCTGGTCACGGATTTCGCCGAGCATGATCACGTCCGGGTCCTGCCGCAGGATGGCGCGCAGGCCACTGGCGAAGGTCAGCCCTGCACGCGGGTTGATGGCGGTCTGGCCAATGCCGGCGATGGCGTACTCCACCGGGTCCTCGACGGTGAGGATGTTGCGGCTGCCATCGTTGAGGCTGTTGAGGCTGGCGTACAGGGTGGTGGTTTTGCCCGAACCGGTCGGGCCGGTGGACAGCACGATACCGTTGGGCCGCGCCAGGCAACTGCGCAGGCCCTGCAACACCGCGGGCGGCATGCCCAGGTTGCCCAGTGCGAGCAAGCTGGCCTGCTTGTCGAGCACACGCATGACCACGCGCTCGCCATGAATGCCGGGCAGGGTCGAAACCCGCACATCCACCTCGCGCCCTGCCGCGCGCAGGGTAATACGGCCGTCCTGGGGCTGGCGCTTCTCGGCAATATCCAGCCGTGCCATGACCTTGATCCGCGACACCAGCATGGCCGACAGCGCACGCGGCGGGCGCAGCACTTCGCGCAGGTGGCCATCGACGCGCAGGCGCACCACCAGGCTTTGCTCGAAGGTTTCGATATGGATGTCCGAGGCGCGCAGGCGCAGCGCCTGGCCGAACAGGCCGTTTATCAGGCGAATTACCGGGGCTTCGTCATCGCTTTCCAGCAGGTCTTCGACCTGCGGCATCTCGCTCATCAGGCTGTCCAGGTCGACCTGGTCGCCGATGCCTTCGATCAGCGCTTGATTGGCGCCATCGCCGGCCTGGTACAGCTGGCCGAGGCGCTCGTCGAACACGGCAGGCTCCAGGTATTCGAGCATGCAGGGCTGGCCATGTACCCGCAGCAGTTCCTGCAACTGGGCACTGTCGGCGTCGGGCCGCAGCCACAGCTGCCAGCCCTGTTCCGTCGTGGTCATGGCCACCCCGCTCTGGCGTGCCTGGCGATACGGCAACATCACCAGGCACCGCCTTCGAGGCGTGCGCGGCTGGAGGGGAACACCTGCAACAGCGGCGTGCCCTCTGCAAGGTCCGGCAATTGCAGCGGTGTGGTCTGCTGCAGGGTGCGGTATTTGTCTTCGCTGAGCCCGGCCAGGCTCGGCCCGTCCCGCAGGATGCGCGGGCGGATGAACACCATCAGGTTCTGCTTGGTGTTCCTGGTGGCATCGGAGCGGAACAGCCGGCCCAGGTAAGGGATATCACCGAGCAGCGGCACGCGCTGGTTGCTGGTGCTCAACTCGTCGCTGATCAGGCCGCCGAGAATGACCAAGCCATTGTCTTCGACCATGACCTTGGTCTTGATCTCGCGCTTGTTGGTGATCACGTCGCTGGCCGCGCTGGACTCGGCAATCGACGACACCTCCTGGACAATGTCCAGGCGCACGCTGTTGTCGATGTTGATCTGCGGCTTGATACGCAGCTTCACCCCGACCTCTTTGCGCTCGATGGTCTGGTACGGGTTGGCGTTGTTTTGCGTGACCGAGCCGGTAACGAAGGGCACTTCCTGGCCGACCAGGATCGACGCTTCGGCGTTGTCCAGGGTCAACAGGGTGGGCGTGGACAGCAGGTTGAAGCCGCTCTTGCCCTTCAGTGCATTGACCAGCATGGCAAAGTTGAACCCGCCGCCGAAATGGCCGATGCCCGCCGTGGCGCCGGTGGTCGCGGACAACAGGTCGCCAAGCGCCTCGTTGTCACCACTGGCAGCAGCCCCGGCGATATTGGCGATGTTCACCCCGTTGCTGCCGAAGTTGACGATGCCGGCGCCGAATTTTTCGTCGGCAAATAGCCATTGCACACCCAGCTCCTGGGCGCTGCTGTCGGACACCTCGGCGATGATGGCCTCCACCACCACCTGGGCACGACGGATATCCAGCTGTTCGACGATGGTGCGGTAGGCGGCCAGCTCGCTGTCGGGGCCGACCATGACCACAGCGTTGGTGCCTTCTTCGTACTCCAGGCGAATGCCCGGGCCACCGGCGGCGGCCATTACCGGCCTGTCCTTGCCCTCGCCTTCGCCCGTGCCTTCAGCCGGCGCCATGCCTTCCTGGCTCAGCCCGCGCAGCACCTTGACCACTTCACCTGCATTGGCGTGCCGCAGGTAGATGACCTGGGTACTGCCGTTGCCAGGTGCTTCCTGGGGGCGGTCGAGCTGGCGCAGCAGGCTGGCGATTCGGTCCAGGTTGCTGCGCCAGTCGGTCACCACCAACTGGTGCGCCGCCGGGTACGGTGTGATCACACCGACCCGTGGGTCGATCAGCGGTTTGAGGATGCCCAGCACCTGCTCGCTGGCGGCGTTGCGCACGTTGAATACCCGCGTCGCCACGCTGTCACTGCCTTCGCCCTGCTGCCCACCCGCCTCCACCGGCACCGGCTCCAGGCGCGCGGCCTGGTCGGGGACGATCTTCACGCTGCCGTTGGGCAGGTCGACAGTGGCGTAGCCCTGGGCGCGCAACTGCGCCAGGAAGATGTCGTAGATGGCATCGGCGTCGTGCAGGTCGACGGTGCGCACGGTGACCTTGCCCTTGACCCGGGGGTCGACGATGAAGGTGGTGCCGGTGATGCGCGACACGCTGTCGATGAACTCGCCCAGTTCGGTGTCGACGAAGTTCACCTCGTACATCGGCGTACCATTTTCATCGAACACCGGCTCTTCGGCGCGGGCCTCAGGCAGGCCTGTGGCCAGGGCCAGGCTCAGCACGGCGGCCACGCAGTATCTAACAGGCATCGTTCATCCTTGCCGCTTGAAGCCGGTCACGGCGGGGCGTGGCGGCCAGGGCAGGCGTTCACGCCGCCCCTGGTTGTTGAAAATCAGGCCATCGGTGTCGATGTCCTGCAGCACGATCCCCGGCGCCAGGCGCTGACCGCGGGCCAGGGTGCGCACCTGCTCGCCGTAGCGCAGCACCACCACACTGGAAGACAGCGGCTGCGCCCTGAGGCCGCCGAGGTAGTGCAATGGCAGGCGAGTGATGGCGATGGCGCCGTCGTCGATGGGCGCTTGCCAGTGACCGACCATCAGCCCTGGCAGCGGGCTTACGGCTGCCGTCGGCGCCATGGCCGGCTGCGGCTGGCGGCTCAGTTGCAGCACGCACTGGGCGGCCAGCCAGCCGGCCAGCGTCAGGCCAGCGCCGGTGAAAAAGCGCGAGGCGAGTGTCACGAGGCCAACTGCCGTGGGTGCCAGCCCGGGTGCCCCTGCACGTAACGCACTTCGGGCAGTTGCAGCGGCGCCAGTTGCCAGTCGCCAGGTTGGCGGGCGAGCCAGGCTTCGACCCGTTGCCACAGGGGTTCGCCAGCCTGGCTTTCAAACTGCAGGCCGAAGGTGCGGCACAGGCCCTGCACCGGCTCCAGCCCAGTGATGCGCTTGCCTTGCGGGCTGTAGCTGACACCCCAGGCCTGGCCCTGCCAGCGCGGCAGGTCCTGGCTGTTGTCGAGCAGCAGCGGGTCGCCGAACAGCTGCTCTGCAGCGTTCTCCAGCACTTGTTCCACCTGCCGGGCCGGCGCTTCGACCACCGGTGCCGGGTAGCCACCGGTGAGGCTGATCAGGTGTTCCCGTGTGATCGACGCACCTTTGGGCAGCGGGTAGTCGTAACGCAGGCCCGGCAACAGCACGGGCATGCCGCTGTCATCGGCCAAGGCCTGATGCAGCAGGCGGTCCCAGCTGCCGCCACGGGTATCACGGCGCCACAAGGCCTGTGGCGCGCGGGCCAGCGGTTGATCGAGCCACGCCGCATGGCCGGCACGTTGCTGGCGCAGTTCTGCCTGCAATGCCCCCACACGCAGCTGCGCGGCAGGCGCCAGTTGCTGTTCAAAGGCCGGGAAGAACCGCCCGTCGAACTGCCACAGCCCGGCCACGCGCTGGCAGCGCAGGCGGAAGGCACCGCTGCCCCGGCAACCGGCAAACAGCACCGGCACACGCCGACCACTGGCCTGGGTTACCTCGACGGGCGCCGGCCACAGGTCCTGGCCACGGGCGCACAACAGCACATCGATTTGCGGCACCCGCTCGGCCAGCCACAGGCCGGGGCCGGTGCCGACATCGGCCATGGCCACCACCAGGTCGGCCTCGCGCCGGGCCTGCTCGAACACCGGCTGCAGCGACTGGTACCACAGTTTGAGGGAGGCTTTCTGATCCTGGGCATAGGGGTCGGTCACGCCGACCACGGCAATCCGTGCACCGCCGCGCTCGAAGACGTGCAAGGCTTCAAGGCCCAGGGCTTTGCGTTGCGCGTCCGCCAGGCCTGCGCCGAGGGTAACGCCGCCAGCTTGGCGATACAGCCCGGTACTGCGTTGTGGCCACAGCACACGCTCGTCACTGCTGACCCGCGCTTCGGTGCCCAGCAGTTGACTGCCCTGCACCCCGCTTTCGCCTTGGGTCAGGTAGGCCAGGCCACTGCCGTTCCAGCCTTGGCCATTCTCCAGGGTCAGGCTGTTGCCTGCGCCGGCCTCGCCGCGCAGTTGCTCCAGCAGCGCCGCCAGCACCGCATAGCCGCCCAGCTGCGCGGCGGCTGCCTGGCTGGCATCGAGCAGAGGTGCCAGGTGCGGGTAGGCAAGGCGGGCGCTGCTGCCGGTCATCCAGGGCGCGCGGCCCAAGTGGCTGACCGGCCCCAGGCGGGTCGCTGGCACCACGGCCTGGCCGGGTTGGCGGGCATCGAGCGTATCGGCCACGTACAGCAGATCGAGCCCGGCGTTGCTGCCCTGCTGCCCAGGGAAGGCGGAACAAGCGCCGAGCAGCGGTGCCAATGCCCCGACACCCATCCAGCCGATCACTTCGCGCCTGTGCACACTGCTCGCCATCGCACCTGCCATCCTTTTCCACATTCATTCCGGGCCCCGGATGTTGCGGCGTTGGCATTACAGTTTGATGGCAGAAATCCGACAGACATTCCAAATTGATCTGTCAGAAGACCTTCTAAGAGCGAGCCGTTTTAAAAACCCCTTAACATTTCTGCCAATCAATCATCATATTTCCTCACTAAAGTCGCGGGTTCCTCTAACTCAGCCACTACAAGGACACCCTGATGAGTCGAGATACCGGCGACAACCTGGACCGGAACCACAGCGCCAACATGCCGATGGCCAACGTCATGGACGCCTACCTCAGCCGCCGCAGCGTGATGCGCGGCAGCCTGGGCGCCGCCATCGCCATGATTGCCGGTACCGGCCTGACAGGCTGCTTCGACGGTGGTGGTTCCGATCACGATGATCCGGTCACCGAGCCACCGGTGACCGAGCCGCCTGTCACCGAGCCGGAAGTACCGAAACTGGCACTGGGCTTCCAGTCTATCCCGGGCTCGCGCACCGACGCCTGTGTGGTTGCCGCCGGCTACAGCGCCTACGTGCTGGCGCCGTGGGGCACGCCGCTGAACAGCAACGCCAACCCATGGAAGTCCGACGGCAGCAACACCTCGACCGACCAAGCCAACGCCATGGGCATGCACCATGACGGCATGCACTTCTTCCCCATCAACGGCAGCTCGGAAGACGGCCTGCTGGCGATCAACTTCGAGTACATCGACGCCGCCGCCCTGCACCCGGCCGGCCCGACCACCGATGTCAACGGCAAGCGCCCGGTCGAGGAAGTGCGCAAGGAAATCAACGCCCATGGGGCTGGCGTGGTGCGCCTGAAGAAAGTCAGCGGCCGCTGGCAGGTGGTCGACAACGACCCGTTGAACCGCCGCTTCACCACAGCGTCGCGCATGGAAATCACCGGACCGCTGCGCGGCACCGACCACGTCAAGACCAAATACTCCACCGCCGGTACCCACTGCCGTGGCACCAACAACAACTGCGGCAACGGTTACACCCCGTGGGGCACCTACCTGACCTGTGAAGAGAACTGGCCGGGCATCTTCGTCAACAAGGGCACCCGCCCCGAAGACCAGCGCCGTATTGGCGTGGGCACCTCCAGAGGCCAGTACAAGTGGGAAAGCGCTGCCGGTGACAGCACCGAAGTGGCCGACGAGTTCGCCCGTTTCGACGTCACCGTCAAGGGCGCCAGCGCCACCGACGACTACCGCAACGAAGCCAGCACCTACGGTTACATCGTCGAGATCGACCCGTACAACAGCAGCACCCTGGCCACCAAACGCACCGCGCTGGGCCGCTTCCGCCACGAGGGCTGCGCCCCAGGCCTGCCAGTCGCCGGCAAGCCGCTGGTGTGGTACATGGGTGACGACTCGAACAACGAGTACCTGTACAAGTGGGTGTCCACCGCTGTGTGGGATGCCGCCGATGCCAACCCGGCCGACCGCCTCGCCACCGGCGCCAAGTACCTGGACCAGGGCAAGCTCTATGTGGCGCGCTTCAATGCCGATGGCACCGGCGTATGGCTGCTGCTGGACGTGGCCACCGCCACCACGGGTGGCAGCACCCTGGGTGCGCTGTATGGTGACCTGCCAGGCATCATCCTCAACACCCGTGGGGCTGGCGATGCCGTGGGCGCAACGCCGATGGACCGCCCGGAATGGACGACGGTCAACCCGCTGAACGGCGACGTGTACCTGACCCTGACCAACAACAGCGCGCGCACTCCGGAAAAGGTCGATGCGGCCAACCCGCGAGGCCCGAACCGCCACGGCCACATCATTCGCTGGCACGACAGCGACGACCAGTTGAGCTTCAACTGGGACATCTTCGTGTTCGGCGCAAACGCCGCCGGTACTGCCGACATCAACCGTTCCGGCCTGACCGAACTGAACCAGTTCGCCAGCCCTGACGGCATGAGCTTCGATAGCCGTGGCGTGCTGTGGTTCGAGACCGACAACGGCGAAAGTACCCTCACTGATTACACCAACGACCAGTTGCTGGCAGTGATCCCTACCGACCTTGTGGACGCTACCGGCAAGCAAGTGCCGGTGAACGCACAGAACCAGGTGGACCTGCGCCGCTTCTTTGTTGGGCCGAATGAGTGCGAAGTGACCGGGATTGCCTTTACCCCGGACAACAAGACGTTGTTCGTCAACATTCAGCACCCGGGGAACTGGCCGTATACCGACAAGGCTACCGATGCTACGCCGGCTGGTGCCACCGTTCGCCCGCGGGCTTCGACGGTAGTGATTCAGCGCAATGATGGCGGGGAGATCGGGACTGCCTGATCGTCCAGCGTACAGGGGCCGCTTTGCGGCCCATTCGCGGCACAAGGCCGCTCCTACAGGGGGTAAGCGATCCCTTGTAGGAGCGGCCTTGCGTCGCGATGGGCTGCAAAGCAGCCCCAGCCTTACCAGGCTATCGGCTCCCGGCTACGCACCCGCACTTGCTGCGCCGGCACCCGGGCATGCCATTGCACCACCCCCAGCGCTTCCACCTGGAATTCGCTGCGTATCGCCCGCCCCTCTTCCTCGAACGACAACTGCAACAGGAAATACCCGCTGTTCAGCAGCAACCCTTCGCTCAGCCGTTCGAACGTTTCGTCATCCACCACCCCCAGCGCCTGGCGCAACGCGGCTGCATCCACGTACCCCGACGCCGGCCGCCCACTGATGATGCGGCTGAGCAACGACCGCGAATAGCGCCCTTCGTACAGCGCCTCCAGTAACGGAAGGTGCTCCAGCCCAAGCGCATTGGCGTTCAGGCGCCAGCCGGTGACCTGGGGCAAGGCACACAGCATCGGGTAACGAGCCTGGCGAGCGGCGTCCGGCTCCAGCAGCAGGTTCAGCTCGCTGGTGTCGAGCATCGGCTGGTTGGCCGCCAGGCGCGGCGGTTGTTGGCGCAGGTACTGGGCGCTTTCGGCGCCCTGCAGGCGGGTGTCGCTGTCGGCGTCGAGCCAGTCGGCCAGCGCATCGACCAGGCGCTCGGCAGCCATGTCGTCGCCCAGCAGGTAGCGCAACTGGCGTTCGGCACGCTCGCCATCGGCGCCCAGCAGCGCATTGACGTTGAAGCAGGTGTGCTGGTCGCGCACCCGCAGTTGCGCCTGACCGGCGCCAAAATCGTAGTTCAGCGGCTGCCCACGCAAGGCCTGCCAAAACAGCGGGCTAAGCCGCCAGGCGGGGTCGCGCAGGGCCTGCCCGGCATAGGCCAGGCCAGCCTGCTCCATGGCCCGCGCCTGCACCCGCTGGTGCAGCAGGCGCACTTCATCCACCTGGCGCCGGCCATCTTCCACCAGCCAGGCCATGCCCGCCGCCAGCATTGCCAGCACCACCATCACCATCAGCAGGGCCGCACCCTGCTGTTGCCTGCCACCCATCCGTGCGTGCCTCGCTCGTGGAATAAAGACGCCAGTCAACACGCGGCGTGTTGCAGGTAGATGGCAATGCCCGTTCGTCATGTGCACGTCATCTACACGAGGCAGGATTGCCGTTCCTTTTCATGACCTTACAGGAGTGGTCGCAATGGGTGGCATTGGAATCTGGCAACTGGTGATCGTACTGCTGATCGTATTTCTGCTGTTTGGTACCAAGCGCCTCAAGGGCCTTGGTAGCGATGTGGGCGAGGCGATCCAGGGTTTTCGCAAGTCCATGGGCGGCGACGCTGACGCCAACGCACCTGGCCAGGCGCAGGTTCAGCAACAGGCCCCGCTGACCGGCCAGGCCACGCAGCAGCCTCAAGCGGACCGTCAGGCCTGATGTTCGAGGTAGGCTTCAGCGAGCTGCTGCTGGTTGGCGTCGTCGCGCTGCTGGTGTTGGGCCCGGAGCGCCTGCCGGTGGCAGCGCGCACCCTTGGCCGCGGCCTGGGCCAGGCGCGCCGGGCCCTGCATGCCTTGCGCACGCAGGTAGAGCGCGAGATCGAGTTGCCCGACCTCGACAGCGCCCCCTTGCAGCGCCTGGAACAGGAGATCCGCCAAGGCATCAGCCTGCACACGGAGCCGGCCAATGACGCGGCCACCGTCACGCTGCCCAAGGAAAACGCCTCATGAGTATTGCCATGGACCCGGCGGCCGGCATGCCGCTGACCGAACACCTGCGCGACCTGCGCAAACGCCTGGTGCGTTGCCTGGCGCTGGTAGCAGTGGTGTTCGCCGGCCTGTTCCCTTTCGCCCAGACGCTGTACACGCTCATATCCGAGCCGCTGCGGCGCTTTTTGCCGGAAGGCGCGAGCATGATCGCCACAAGCGTCACCTCGCCATTCTTGACACCCTTCAAGCTGACCGCAATGTGCGCGCTGTTCGTGGCCATGCCGCTGCTGCTGCACCAGGCCTGGGGTTTTCTGGCGCCGGGGCTGTACCGCCGAGAGCGGCGCATTGCCTTGCCGCTGCTGGTGTCGAGCATCGTGTTGTTCTATGCCGGCATGGCGTTCGCGTTCTTTCTGGTGTTCCCGATGATGTTCGGCTTTTTTGCCAGCGTAACGCCGGACGGCGTGGCGATGATGACCGATATCAGCCAGTACCTGGACTTCATCCTCGCGCTGTTCCTGGCGTTCGGGTTGGCGTTCGAGATCCCGGTGGCGACGTTCATCGTGGTCTGGGTGGGGTTGGCAGATGTAGCCACACTGAGGCGCAGCAGGCCCTACGTGATCGTCGGGTGCTTTGTGGTGGGGATGATCCTGACGCCGCCGGATGTGTTTTCGCAGACGATGTTGGCGGTGCCGATGTGGGTACTGTTCGAGGTGGGGTTGCTGGCTTGTGGAATGTTGAAGCAGCCTGGGCAAGGCAAGGAGATTGTGGCTGACTGACAGGGCCCTATCGCCGGCAAGCTAGCTCCCACAGGGATATCACAGGATCTGAAATGGGTGATATCCCTGTGGGAGCTGGCTTGCCGGCGATGGCCTTGATGCGGTCTAGAACTCGGCGAGCCGCCAGACCTCATAGGCTGGCGTCTCGTACGGGTGGCTTTGCCTGAGCGCTGCGACGACCTGGGCAATCAGGTCGTCAGCCACCACCAGCTCCACCTTCCACTCTTCTACCACCTCGACCTGGCCGGTTTGCCCGAGGTACGGCTGGCTGCCGTCCAACGGGCGGAACTGGCCTTGGCCCAGGGTTTGCCAGGCACAGTGGTCATAGTCACCGATGCGCCCGCCACCCGCAGCGAACACAGCGGCCTTGACCACTTCGACGTGGCTGGCGGGGACGAAGAAGGCGAGCTTGTACACGCCTTAGTTCACCCACACCCGCGCGTTGCGGAACATACGCATCAGCGCGGCATCTTCCTGCCACTCATCCGGGCGCCAGGAGTTCTGCACGGCGCGGAACACACGCTCCGGGTGCGGCATCATGATGGTCACGCGGCCGTCCCGGCTGGTCAGGCCGGTGATACCACGCGGCGAGCCGTTCGGGTTGGCCGGGTAGGCTTCGGTGACCTTGCCGTGGTTGTCGACGTAGCGCAGGGCCACGCAACCGGACAGGTCGGCTTCCAGCAGTGCCGCTTCGTTGGCGAACTCGGCATGGCCTTCACCGTGGGCGATGGCGATTGGCATGCGCGAACCGGCCATGCCCTGCAGGAAGATCGAGTTCGACTTCTGCACCTCGACCATGGCCACGCGTGCCTCGAACTGCTCCGAGCGGTTACGCACGAAGTGCGGCCAGTACTCGGTGCCCGGGATCAGCTCGTGCAGGTTGGACATCATCTGGCAACCGTTGCACACACCCAGGGCGAAGCTGTCGGTACGCTCGAAGAAGGCCTGGAAGGCGTCACGGGCACGGGCGTTGAACAGCGCCGACTTGGCCCAGCCTTCACCGGCACCCAGCACGTCACCGTAGGAGAAGCCACCGCAGGCGACCAGGCCCTTGAAGGCCTCGAAGTCGACACGGCCCGCGAGGATGTCGCTCATGTGCACGTCGATGGCGGCGAAACCGGCGCGGTCGAAGGCGGCTGCCATCTCGACCTGGCCGTTGACGCCCTGCTCACGCAGGATGGCCACTTGCGGGCGCACGCCCTTCTTGATGTACGGTGCGGCGATGTCGTCGTTGACGTCGAAGCCCAGCTTGACCGACAGGCCCGGGTTGTCTTCCTCGAGCAGCAGGTCGAATTCCTGGTCGGCACAGTCAGCGTTGTCGCGCAGGCGCTGGATCTGGTAGCTGGTCTCGGCCCACTGGCGCTGCAGCATGCGACGGTCGTCGTCGAACAGCACTTCGCCGTTCAGGCTGATGGACACTTCGGCGTTGTTGACCGGCTTGCCGATCACCGCGACGCACTCTTCACCCAGGCCAGCGGCGCTGAACTGTGCCAGTACGTCCGGGGTGGCATCCTGGCGAACCTGGATGACCGCACCCAGCTCTTCGTTGAAGAGGATGGCCGGGACGTCCTTGCGGTTGTCGGTCAGCGGGTCGAGTTGCAGGTCGAGGCCGCAGTGGCCGGCGAAGGCCATTTCCAGCACGGTGGTGACCAGGCCGCCGTCGGAGCGGTCGTGGTAGGCCAGCAGGTGGCCGTCGGCGTTCAGGCCCTGGATTACGGCGAAGAAGGCCTTGAGGTCTTCGGCGTCGTCGACGTCCGGTGCCTGGGCAGCGATCTTGCCGTAGGTCTGGGCCAGGATCGAGGCGCCCATGCGGTTTTTGCCACGGCCCAGGTCGATCAGGATCAGGTCGGTTTCGCCCTTGTCCATGCGCAGCTCAGGAGTCAGGGTCTTGCGGATGTCGGTGACCGGGGCAAAGCCGGTGATGATCAGCGACATTGGCGAGGTGACGCTCTTCTCGCCGCCCTCATCGCTCCACTTGGTCTTCATCGACATCGAGTCTTTGCCGACCGGAATGGTGATGCCCAGCTCCGGGCACAGTTCCATGCCGACAGCCTTGACGGTGTCGTACAGGCGGGCGTCTTCACCCGGGTGGCCGGCAGCGGACATCCAGTTGGCCGACAGTTTGATGTCGGACAGCTTATCGATGCGCGAGGCCGCCAGGTTAGTCAGGGTTTCGCCGATGGCCATGCGGCCGGACGCCGGGGCATCCAGCAGCGCCAGCGGGGTGCGCTCGCCCATGGCCATGGCTTCACCGGTGTAGACGTCGAAGCTGGTGGCGGTGACGGCGCAGTCGGCGACCGGTACCTGCCAAGGGCCGACCATCTGGTCGCGGGCAACCAGGCCGGTGATGGTGCGGTCGCCGATGGTGATCAGGAAGCTCTTGCTGGCCACGGCCGGGTGGTTCAACACGCGCTGGACGGCGTTGTCCAGGTCCAGCTCGCTCGGGTCGAAGTCATCGCCCAGCTCGGCTTCGCGGGTAACCGAACGGTGCATGCGCGGCGGTTTGCCCAGCAGCACGTCCAGCGGCATGTCCACAGGCGTGTTGCCGAAGTGGCTGTCGCTTACGGTCAGGTGTGGCTCTTCGGTTGCTTCCCCGACCACGGCAAACGGGCAACGCTCACGCTCGCAGATGGCCTGGAAGCGCTCGAAGTCGACGGCGCTGACGGCCAGCACGTAACGCTCTTGCGATTCGTTGCTCCAGATTTCGTGCGGGGCCATGCCCGGCTCGTCATTGGGCACGTTACGCAGCTCGAAGCGGCCACCACGGCCACCGTCGTTGACCAGCTCGGGGAAGGCGTTGGAGATACCGCCGGCGCCCACGTCGTGGATGAAGGCGATCGGGTTGTTGTCGCCCAGCTGCCAGCAGCGGTCGATGACCTCCTGGCAACGGCGCTCCATTTCCGGGTTTTCGCGCTGTACCGAAGCAAAGTCCAGGTCAGCCGAACTGGCACCGGTCGCCACCGACGAAGCGGCGCCGCCGCCCAGGCCGATCAGCATGGCCGGGCCACCGAGCACGATCAGCTTGGCGCCGACGGTGATCTCGCCCTTTTGCACGTGGTCTTCACGGATGTTGCCCATACCACCGGCCAGCATGATCGGCTTGTGGTAGCCGCGCACTTCTTCGCCGTGCGGAGTGTTGATCGACTGCTCGAAGGTACGGAAGTAACCGGTCAGGGCGGGGCGACCGAATTCGTTGTTGAACGCTGCGCCACCCAGAGGGCCTTCGATCATGATGTCGAGGGCGTCGACGATACGCTCAGGCTTGCCGTAGGCCTGCTCCCAAGGCTGTTCGAAGCCCGGAATGCGCAGGTTGGACACGGTGAAGCCGGTCAGGCCCGCCTTGGGCTTGGCGCCACGGCCAGTAGCACCTTCGTCGCGAATTTCGCCACCAGAGCCGGTGGAGGCGCCGGAGAACGGGGCGATGGCGGTCGGGTGGTTGTGGGTTTCCACCTTCATCAGGATGTGCACCGGCTCCTGCACCGCGCCGTACTGGCGGGTCTCAGGGTTCGGGAAGAAGCGGCCGGCCACGTTACCGACGATGACCGAGGCGTTGTCCTTGTACGCAGACAGCACGCCTTCGCTGTGCATCTGGTAGGTGTTCTTGATCATGCCGAACAGGCTTTTTTCCTGAGCCTGGCCGTCGATGTCCCAACTGGCGTTGAAGATCTTGTGGCGGCAGTGCTCGGAGTTGGCCTGGGCGAACATCATCAGTTCGATGTCGTTCGGGTTGCGCTTGAGCCCCTGGAAGGCGGCGACCAGGTAGTCGATCTCGTCTTCGGCCAAGGCCAGGCCCAGGTCGATGTTGGCCTGGGCCAGGGCCTCACGGCCACCGCCCAGGATATCCACCGAGGTCATCGGCTTGGGCTGGGCGTGGCTGAACAGGTCGGATGCCTGCTCCAGCTGGGCCAGCACGCGCTGGGTCATGCGGTCGTGCAATTCGGCGGCAATCAGTGCGGCATCAGCGTCGCTCAGGGTGCCGGCAACGTAGTAGGCGATACCGCGCTCCAGGCGCTGAATCGACTGCAGGCCGCAGTTGTGGGCGATGTCGCTGGCCTTGCTGGCCCACGGCGAAATGGTGCCCAACCGCGGCACGACCAGGAACAGGCGGCCGGTCGGCTCCTGTACCGGCACGCTCGGGCCGTACTTGAGCAGACGGCCCAGCACCTGCTGCTGGTCGGCGGTCAGCTCGCCATCGACATCGGCGAAGTGGGCGAATTCGGCATACAAACCAGTAACAGCGGGGACTTTCTGGCTCAGTTGCTCGAGTAATTTACCGTGGCGAAAGGCAGAAAGGGCAGGAGCGCCGCGCAGGATCAACATCGTCGGGACAGCCTCAGGAAGGGGTGTGCTTAGAGGCCGTGCATTCTAGCCTAATTCGATGGCTTTCGGCACCCGCTCTACGCCACGGCTGCCGGGCGGCGTAACCGGACTTTCGGGTCAGATTTCCGAGGGGTTCGCCTTGGGTTCTTCAGCGCTTGGGGAATCGAGCGCCGCCCGCGCGGCGCATCGCCAGGCAAGCCCCTCAAACCACAAAACCCGCTACCAGACAAGCTAACCGTTGTCGAGATATGGTTGAACCGGTCCTTTGCGTATACTGCAACCTATGTTCGCCCACACTGCTTTGCGCCAGCGTTGCGCCAAATGGCTTCTCGCAACCGGACTCTTTCTGCTGCTCGGTGCCTGCGTTGAAAAACCCAGCACCCTCGAGCGCGTGAAGGAGGATGGCGTGCTGCGCGTGATCACCCGCAACAGCCCGGCCACCTACTTTCAGGATCGCAACGGCGAAACCGGTTTCGAGTACGAGCTGGTCAAGCATTTCGCCGACGATCTCGGGGTGAAGCTGGAGATCGAGACTGCCGACAACCTCGATGAGCTGTTCGACGACCTCGGCAAACCCTCCGGCCCGGTGCTGGCAGCCGCCGGCCTGGTCAGCAGCGAGCGGCGCACGGCCCAGGCGAAATTCTCGCACCCGTACCTGGAAGTGACCCCGCAGGTCATCTACCGCAACGGCCGCCCGCGCCCGACCAATGCCAAGGGCCTGGTCGGCAAGAAAATCATGGTGCTCAAAGGCAGCAGCCATGCCGACCTGCTGGCCGAGCTGAAAAAACAGAACCCCGGCCTGGAATATGAAGAGTCGGATGCCGTGGAGGTGGTCGACCTGCTGCGCATGGTCGACGAAGGGCAGATCGAGCTGACCCTGGTCGACTCCAACGAGCTGGCGATGAACCAGGTGTACTTCCCCAACGTGCGCGTGGCCTTCGACGTGGGCGACACCCGCGACCAACGCTGGGCAGTGGCAGCCGGCGAAGACAACAGCCTGCTTAACGAAATCAACGAATTTCTCGACAAGGCGCAGAAGAACGGCACCCTGCAACGCCTGAAAGACCGTTATTACGGCCATGTCGACGTATTGGGTTATGTGGGTGCCTACACCTTCGCCCAGCATCTGCAACAGCGCCTGCCCAAGTACGAAAAGCACTTCAAGAGCTACGCCAAGGTCGAGCAGGTGGACTGGCGTCTGCTGGCCGCCATCGGCTATCAGGAATCGATGTGGCAGCCGGAGGTCACCTCCAAGACCGGTGTTCGCGGCCTGATGATGCTGACCCAGCGCACCGCCCAGGCCATGGGTGTGTCCAACCGGCTGGACCCGAAACAGAGCATCCAGGGTGGTGCCAAGTATTTCATGAAGATCAAGGCCGAGCTGGACGACAGTATCCAGGAGCCGGACCGCACCTGGTTCGCCCTGGCTGCCTATAACGTCGGCAGTGGCCACCTGGAAGACGCCCGTACCCTGGCCAAGCGCGAGAAGCTCAACCCGAACAAGTGGCTGGACGTGAAGAAGATGCTGCCGCGCCTGTCGCAGAAGCAGTGGTATCGCCAGACCAAATACGGTTATGCCCGTGGCGGCGAGCCGGTGCACTTCGTGGCCAACATTCGCCGCTACTACGACATCCTTACCTGGGTGACCCAGCCGCAGCTCGAAGGCCAGGTGGCCGAAGGCAACCTGCATGTGCCCGGGGTCAACAAGACCAAGCCGGCGGACCAGTCGCCGCCGATGTAGGCACCATTGCCCTCAGGCCAATAGATTTCCTGTAGGAGCAGCCTTGCGCTGCGAAGAGGCCGGTATAGCCACAAAGAATCTAATGCCATGCGGGCCTCTTCGCAGCACAAGGCTGCTCCTACAGGAACCGCGCCTCTCTGGAGCGCTAGGTCTTGGCCCGGCGGGCCTTGAAGAAGTCGCTGAGGATCTGGCCGCACTCCTGCGCCAACACCCCGCCCTCCACCATCACCCTGTGGTTGAGGAACCCCTGGCCGAAGAACTGCCCCTGGCTCTGCACAATACCTGCCTTGGGCTCCAGCGCGCCAAATACCACGCGCATCACCCGCGAATGCACGATCAGCCCCGCGCACATGCTGCACGGTTCCAGGGTCACGTACAGGGTGCTGCCGGGCAGGCGGTAATTGCTGGCCGATTTCGCCGCTGCACGGATGGCCACCATCTCGGCATGCGCACTGGGGTCGCTGTCGATGATCGGCCGGTTGAAGCCCTGGCCGATCACCTGCCCATGCTGCACCAGCACCGCCCCCACGGGCACCTCGCCCAGCGCCGCACCTTCGGCGGCCAGGGCCAGGGCCAGGCGCATGAATTCCTGATCGCGGCTGCGATCGACGATTTGCGGGCGCATCAGACCACCGCAATCGCGGCCATCAGGCCGGTTTCCATATGGTCGATGACGTGGCAATGGAACATCCAGGTGCCCGGGTTATCCGCCACCAGTGCCACCTGTGCGCGCTCGTTCTTGCCCAGCAGGTAGGTGTCGGTGAACCACGGCTCCTTGATGTCGTGACGGTTGGAGCCGATCACCTTGAAGCTCATGCCATGCAGGTGGATCGGGTGCTGGTACTGGGTCATGTTCTTCAGCTCGAAGATGTAGCTCTTGCCCTTTTTCAACGTGGCGATGGGGCGGTCGGCGCAGGTCTTGTCGGTGATATCCCAGGCCTGTCCGTTGATCTGCCACATGCTCGACGGCTTGCCCGGGTCTGGGGTGACCGAGACGCCGGCCGCCCACTCGAAATTGAAGTTGAGCTTTTCGGCATTCTCCAGGTCCGGCTCGGCGATCGGGTTGGCCGGCAGCGCTGGCGGCCAGTCACTCGGCGCGTCATTGCTGGCCACCGAACGCAGGGTACCCAGGCGCACGAAACCATCGCGCAGGGAGATCTCCTCGCCGGCCTGGGGAATACGGATGGCGAGGCAGATGCGCATGCCGGGGCCGAGCCAGTACTCGTCCTCCAGTAGTCGCGGGGTCACCGGATTGCCGTCGAGGGCATAGATTTTCGCCTCGCAGTTGCCCTTGAGGTTCAGGCGGTACGTCCAGGTGTTGTCGAGGTTCAGCAGGCGCACCCGCACCACTTGGCCAGCCGGCAGCTCGGTGACCGAGCCGGCCTGACCATTGATGGTGATCAAGCGCCCTGCGGTGCCATTGCGCGCCGCCTCGCGAGGGATGCTGAAAGGCAGCCAGGCGCCCTGCTCGTCCACATGCCAGTTTTTCAGGCTCAACGTGCGCTCATGCTGGAACCCGGTGGGCTCACGCTCCTCGACGATCAGCGGGCCGACCAGGCCGCGGCCGAGCTCTTCGGAGCTACTGACATGCGGGTGATACCAGTAGCTGCCAGCATCCGGCACGCGGAACTTGTAGTCGAAGTACTCGCCCGGCTTGACCGGCAATTGCGACACATAAGGCACGCCGTCCATTTCCAGCGGCAGCCGAATGCCGTGCCAGTGAATAGTGGTCTCCACCGGAAGGTGGTTGATGAAGCGCACCCGCAACCAGGTGCCTTGGCGCACGCGCAGCTCGGTGCCCGGTGCCGACGGCCCGAACGCCCAGGCCTCGGTCTTGAAGCCTGGCACCAGCTCGACATCCAGCGGCGCGGCGATCAGCTCGTAATCATGCCCGGCATTGTCATCTTCGACTTTGCCGAGCCAGTAACGCGCCGCGCCACCGGCGCCCAGGCCAACCACAACCAGGCCGGTCAGGCCCTTGAGCATTTGTCGACGGGTGAAGGACATCGGTGCGGGTACCTCGTGTTCTGCGCAATCAAGCTGCCAGCCGTGGCTGGCGATAAAGGGCGAATACGATACACCTGCAAATGGGAAATATTAAGTGAAAACCCGGCATCCCGAAGCGACCTGACAAGCAATAAGCACCACCGCCCTGGCTCACGGCCGTTCGAAGCTGGCACCCTTTCACTTCAACTGGACCACCGTGATGCTTACCGACACCCTCCCTGGCGACCAGCAAATGCTGATGACCCTCGCCGCACACCTCACTGAGGACTGCCCTGACATACGCGAGCTGGCGCGTGAAGTCGCGCAACAACTCCTCGCGCGCCATGATCTGAAAGCGCTGGAGCCCGACAATGTCTACCTGCACCGTTTTCACACCGCCGTCAGCAGCCCTCGAACCTTCAACGGTTGGCAACACCTGGATCAGCCGTATGAATCCCTGACCCTGCCACAACTGGTGATGCACCGCTTCGATGCCCAGGCCCAGGACAACGCAGACGTGCTCAGTTATCTCGCTGGCTTCTACAGCGATGGGCCAGGCAAAGACGCGTATGACGAGCGCAATGAAGTTCGACTCCAAGCCAAGGATGTTCTGGATTATTTCTGGAGCATTGATTTTGCCACGGCATTCAAAACGCGGATGACGTCTTTCTGGGCCGAGCATTCAGAGAACTTCCGCACGTTGGCCAAAGCCAACTTCATGAGCAAATTACTGGAGGCATGCGCGGAAGATCCCTCATCCGAGCTAGCCCGCCACGGCCAGGATATCGCTCATGCCCTGGTGGGCGAGACGACCTGGCCGCCGTCGCTGGAAGCACTGCAACAAAGGGTCTTGCCGGGTGGAGCAACGCGCGTATGCGCGCTGGACATTGGCGGGTATGTGGCGACGGACATCCTTCGCCTGCAGTTGGCCAATGGCAGCCAGCTGATTTACATGCCGGGCGATGTCGACGGTCTACATTACTTTCCAAATGACCTGGCACTGTTCTGTTGGGTGCTCACGAACTGCACTTATGTCGAAAACCGAACCCGTTTTCTGGCACATTTCTCCCTCGACGATCGCGAAGAGGCTGACGGTAAAGTCGGGCTGAATCACCTGATTGATCTGCTCTTTCATGGTTTGAGCAAACAGGATTACACCGGTCTCAACACCCTCGACCTGGCAATTGAAGAGGATGCCTTCGACTGGCTGCGCAACAAAGCTCGCCAGCGGATGATCGATGATGCGCATTTCTCTTTGCGCTCCAACGCCGACCTGCGCAGACAATTGTGGATCGGTTATCTGAAAGCGGGCGTGCAGGTGTTCGGCCCCATGGCGGCAGTGAGTTGGCCGGTAGCTTTGGCGCTGGTGGGGGCTGGCATTGCTGAAATGGGTTTGAACATCTACCAGGCGATTCACGGGCACACCACGCGTGAACGCAAGGCGGGTATTACCGGCGCGATTTTCGCCGCCATCGAGACACTGTTCAACGCGACCTTTCTGCTCAGCGCACCCGGCAAACCCCTTGACGAGGTCGCAGAGGTGGCTGAAGCAGGCACTGCGACTGAGGAAGGGGAAGCCCCGATACCGGCGGAAGAATCAGCGCATGAACACAGCGGGGAACCCACTGATGAAAGTGCTTCAGAGGTGGCGGACGCGATTGAAACCTGGGTACCTCAGCCCTTCCAGCCAAGCGAAAGGTGGGCTGCACTACGCCCTTTCGAGACGAATGTAGTACTTGGCGGCAAACCTGGTACAGGATTTCTTGAAGGTATCCATCTGCAAGATGGGCAGTTTTACGCACTGATCGATGAGATGCCTTACCAAGTGCGTTTTGTACCCGAACTGAGATCCTGGACCATCGTCGATCCTGAAAACCCTTTCTCATTTTACAAAAGCTTACCCATCCGCCTGGATGGCGCAGGCCAGTGGCAGCCAGTGGAACGCCTCGGCCTCAACGGGGGTATGCTTTCGAGCCTGAAAATCTGGGGCCGACCGTCGGCAAGCGCAAGCGTGCCGCCCTTGCCCGGCACCCCTTACGAAATACCAGCTGACTTGCGCGCCTCACTGAAGGATGTTTCCGATGATGAGATTACAGGTGCGCGAGCGTTCCTCGACGCCCCGGATCGACAGGCCGCCATAGCCCGCTTCCGCCAGGTACGTGATCAACTGGCGGCCGATGCCGATGCGTTCATGGCCACAGTGCAAACACCGCCACGTCCACAGATACCCGAAATCCCCGCCAACGCTTCATCCAAAACCGTTTTCAAAACCCTGTACCAGAACACTAACGGCTTGGTGATTGGCGAAGCGCACAGTGGCCTTGGCAGCAAGCGATTGCTGATCGACAACATGCGCCTGCTACGCAAGCTGAAGGTAAACACACTGTACATGGAGCACTTCACCACCGACTTTCAGCAAGCAGACATCGATACCTTCAACCGCACAGGCGTGATGCCGCAGGAGCTGGATCGCTATGTAGAAGGCCAGGATGTCGGCCACCGCACCGACGCCGAAGGCCGCTACACCTTTCGGCAGGTACTGGTCAGCGCACAGAAAAACGGCGTACGCATACAGTCCATCGACTGCATGGCCAGTTACCGCCAGGCGTGGGCGACACCCGTTTCCGATGTGGCACGCCAGCGCATGATGAACTTCCATGCACACTTGATTATCGAGGCAGACCAGGCAGCGCGCGGCTCGGGAAAATGGATTGCGCTGGTCGGCAGTACCCACGCCAACACCTTCCATGGCGTCACCGGCCTGGCTGAAACAGAAGGCGCGCTAGGCCTTCGTGTCGAAGACCGCCCGATCGGCGAACCTGACGCTTACAGCACAGACCCTGGTGTGGATGCCCTGGACGACGATGGCGCGTTAAGGCATGTGCAAAGCGACCTGCGGCTACGCGCCGGAGTGTTGACCACCCGCCCGCCATCACCGGATTTTGAAAGCCTGCTGGTAAGGCCTGGCGATTACGCGATCGAACGTACCAATGGCCAGGAATACCTGATCAACCGCAGCCGGGATTCGACCTTGCGACGCACACTGATCAAGCGCGATGGGCGATTTTACTACGTGGAGCGCCCCGACTGGCCGGCCATTCATGAACGTCGCTTTCAAAACCTTGCCGAGCTTCATGCCCGGCTGAGATTACGCGGCATGCAACACATTGCTCCTTGAGCCAGGCAAGGCGCAGATACGACAAGGGCGCCTTGCGGCGCCCTTGTGGCTCAACTTATTCCCACTCGATGGTGGCCGGCGGCTTGCTCGACACGTCGTAGGTAACGCGCGAGATACCGTCGATTTCGTTGATGATACGGCCGCTGACGGTTTCCAGCAGCTCGTATGGCAGGTGTGCCCAACGCGCAGTCATGAAGTCCACGGTTTCGACGGCACGCAGGGCCACGACCCAGGCGTAGCGACGACCGTCGCCAACAACACCCACCGACTTGACCGGCTGGAACACCACGAATGCCTGGCTGGTCTTGTGGTACCAGTCGGCCTTGCGCAGTTCTTCGATGAAGATGTGGTCGGCGCGACGCAGGATGTCGGCGTATTCCTTCTTCACTTCACCCAGGATACGCACGCCCAGGCCCGGGCCCGGGAACGGGTGGCGGTAGACCATGTCGTACGGCAGGCCCAGTTCCAGGCCGATCTTGCGCACTTCGTCCTTGAACAGTTCACGCAGCGGCTCAACCAGCTTGAGGTTCATTTCCTCCGGCAGGCCACCCACGTTGTGGTGCGACTTGATCACGTGGGCCTTGCCGCTCTTGGCGCCAGCCGACTCGATCACGTCCGGGTAGATGGTGCCCTGGGCGAGGAACTGGATGTTATCCAGCTTGCTGGCTTCGGCATCGAAGATGTCGATGAAGGTGCGGCCGATGATCTTGCGCTTCTTCTCCGGGTCGGCTTCGCCTTCCAGGTTGTCGAGGAACTGCTTTTCAGCGTCGGCGCGGATCACCTTGACGCCCATGTTCTCTTTGAACATGGCCATCACCTGGTCGCCTTCATGCAGGCGCAGCAGGCCGTTGTCGACGAAGACGCAGGTCAGCTGGTCGCCGATGGCGCGGTGCAGCAGTGCGGCAACCACCGAGCTGTCTACGCCGCCAGACAGGCCCAGCAGGACGTTGGCCGAACCGACTTGCGCACGCACCTGGGCGATGGCGTCTTCAACGATGTTGGAGGCGGTCCACAGGGCCTCACAGCCGCAGATGTCCTGCACGAAGCGGGACAGGATGCGACCGCCCTGCTTGGTGTGGGTCACTTCAGGGTGGAACTGCACGCCATAGTAGCCGCGAGTATCGTCGAACATGCCGGCGATCGGGCAGCTCGGGGTGCTGGCCAGTACATGGAAGTTGCCCGGCATCTGGGTGACCTTGTCACCGTGGCTCATCCACACATCCAGGCCCAGCACGCCGTCGGCGTCAACGTGGTCTTCGATGCCGTCGAGCAGGCGGCTCTTGCCGACCACGTCTACGCGGGCATAACCGAACTCACGCAGCTCGGAACCTTCGACCTTGCCGCCCATCTGTTCGGCCATGGTCTGCATGCCGTAGCAGATGCCCAGCACCGGTACGTTCAGGTCGAACACAGCCTGCGGGGCACGCGGGCTGTTGGCTTCGTGGACCGACTCGGGGCCGCCAGCGAGGATGATGCCGCGCGGGTTGAATTCGCGGATCGCTTCATCGTCCATGTCGAACGGGTGCAGTTCGCAGTACACGCCGATTTCGCGCACGCGGCGGGCAATCAGCTGGGTGTACTGGGAACCGAAATCGAGGATCAGGATGCGGTGAGCGTGAATGTCGAGGGCCATGACTCAATCTCGTCAGTGGAAATCGGAAACGACGCGGGGCTGTCGTGACAGCCCCGCATCCTTATATTGCTGGAAGCCTCAGCCTACGCGGTAGTTAGGGGCTTCTTTGGTGATTTGCACATCATGCACGTGGGACTCGGCCATGCCGGCACCCGTGATGCGTACAAATTCCGGCTTGGTGCGCATCTCTTCGATGGTTGCGCTGCCGGTGTAGCCCATGGACGAACGCAGGCCGCCCATCAGCTGGTGGATGATCGCGGCCAGGGCGCCCTTGTAAGGCACGCGGCCTTCGATCCCCTCAGGAACAAGCTTCTCGGCGCCGGCCGAGGAGTCCTGGAAGTAACGGTCGGACGAGCCTTGCGCCTGTGCCATGGCACCCAGCGAGCCCATGCCGCGGTAGGCCTTGTAGGAACGGCCCTGGAACAGTTCGACTTCACCCGGGGCCTCTTCGGTACCGGCGAACATCGAACCCATCATCACGCAGGACGCACCGGCAACGATGGCCTTGGACAGGTCACCGGAGAAGCGGATACCGCCGTCGGCGATCAGTGGCACGCCAGTGCCTTCCAGTGCAGCAGCGACGTTGGCGATGGCGCTGATTTGCGGCACGCCGACACCGGCAACGATACGGGTGGTGCAGATCGAGCCTGGGCCGATACCGACCTTGACGGCGTCAGCGCCAGCTTCGGCCAAAGCCTTGGCTGCGGCGCCGGTGGCGATGTTGCCGCCGATCACCTGCACTTGCGGGTAGGTTTCTTTAACCCAGCGAACGCGGTCGATCACGCCTTTGGAGTGACCGTGGGCAGTGTCGACAACCACCACGTCAACGCCAGCGGCAACCAGGGCGGCAACGCGCTCGCCGGTGTCCTTGCCGGTGCCGACCGCAGCGCCGACGCGCAGACGCCCCTGGTCGTCCTTGCTGGCCAGTGGGTAGGCCTTGGCTTTTTCGATGTCCTTGACGGTCATCATGCCCTTGAGGCTGAACTTGTCGTCGACGATCAGGACTTTTTCCAGACGGTGCTTGTGCAGCAGCTCGCGGACTTCGTTCTTGTCGGCGCCTTCGCGGACGGTGACCAGACGCTCTTTGGGGGTCATCACGTCGCGGACCTTGGCGTCCAGGCGGGTTTCAAAGCGCACGTCACGGGAGGTGACGATACCGACCAGGTCGCCGTTCGCCAGCACCGGAACACCGGAGATGTTGTTCAGGCGGGTCAGGTCGAACAGGTCACGCACGGTGGCGTCGGCTTCGATGGTGATCGGGTCCTTGACCACGCCAGCCTCGAACTTCTTGACCTTGCGTACTTCGCCGGCCTGCTGTTCGATGGTCATGTTCTTGTGGATGATGCCGATGCCGCCTTCCTGGGCCATGGCAATGGCCAGACGCGCTTCGGTCACGGTATCCATGGCGGCGGAAACCAGCGGAATGTTCAGCTCGATGCCACGGGTCAAACGGGTCTTGAGACTGACTTCATTAGGCAGTACCTCAGAGTAGCCAGGTACAAGGAGGATATCGTCGAAGGTCAGGGCTTCTTGGCTGATACGCAGCATCGCGGGGGCTCCCGGGCGGGAAAAATGGAAGCGCGCCATTATACTCATGCAGGGCGCGCCGCTCAATGCAAAATAAGGGCCTTCGGTCAGCCTTGTGGCACTTTTACCTGCACCACGGCCACCGGCTGGTCGAGCCAGTCGGCAAAGCTGTCGAGAAAGGCCTGGGTAAACCCGGCCTCGCCCCAGTTGTTGAAGATGAACCCCAGGTTGGAAAAGGCACATGGCTGCAGGTAAATGAAGCCATTGATGTCATCTTCAAAGCCGCACAGCGGGCAGGTGAAGTTGTCGGTTACCGCCGGCGACCACTCTTCCAGGCTTTCGAACAGCGGCTCGCCCACCTCGCGCCGGCACTCCGGGCAACCGGCTTCTTCGAGAAAGCCTTCGGTGGGGGTGTAGATGCAGCGCTTGAGCACCACCTCCATGCCGTTGACCTGCTGGTCGAAGGGCAGCTTTTCCGGGTGGAGGGCCACCTTGCGCGCCCCTGCGGCCAGGGCATGGCCCATACGGTTGCCGGTGCGGCCACAGGTAGTCAGCTGTTCTTCGACGACCTTCTCGCGCACCAGCCAGCGCAGGATGGCGCGGGCGCGGGCTTCATGCACCGGGACGGTGGACAGCTTGGGAACGATGATGCTCTGGGTGTTCATGTACGGGACAAGCCTGAAAAACGCCGGTAATGACGCAATTCTACCGCTCAGGCGCTCAGGTAGCGACCAATCAACGCCAGCCCACTGGCCAGCACCAGCCAGGTGACCAGCCGAACAAAGGCTTCACGGGACAGCCGGTTGGTCAGCCGGCGCCCCACCCAGAGGCCGACGAACATGACTGGCAGCAAGCAGGCGGCGAGCAGCAACAGGCTTTGGTCGGCATACACACCGGCGATCAGGAACAGCGTCAGGCGTACGACCGTGCTGCAACTGATCAGCGCGCTCTGGGTGGCGCGTACCTGTTCCTTCACTTCCAGCCGTGCGCTCAGGTAAAGGGCATAAAGAAACCCGCCGCTGCCGAACAGCGCCCCGAACAACCCGCCTGCCGTACCCATCGGCACCGCCCACAACCCCGACAGGCTGGCCGGCCGCACTTTCACTGCCAGCCCGTACAACGCATAGGCGGTCACGAACACCCCCATCAACAGCAGCAAAAGGTCGGACTTCAGTTGCAGCAGGAACACCACGCCCAACGTGCAGCCCAGGGCCATGAACGGCAACAGCCGTAACAACTCGCTGCGCACCACATCCCGGCGCGACGGCAGCAGGTTGCCGAACGCGGCAACAAAGTCCAGCAGCACCAGCAGCGGGATGATGCGTGACAACGGCATGAAATGGATCAGTACCGGCCCGGCCACCAGCGCGGTACCGAAACCGGCAATACCAAAGACGATGTAGGCAACACCAACACCCAGCAGGATGGGTAACCAGTCAAGGCCGGAAAAAGACAGTTGGGCTAGCATGGCAGCAATTCCTGGGAAGACAGGCCAAGGTTAGCCAGCGATGAGCCATGCCGACTAATATGCCTTTATCGCCAAAGCCATCTCGAAAAGGCATGACATGACGTCGATCCGCCAGTTGCGTTACTTCGTGGAAATTGCCGAGTGTGGCAGCTTCAGCGGCGCCGCCGAACGGCTGTACATCGCCCAGTCGGCGCTGAGCCGGCAGATCAAGGAGCTGGAGCAGCAATTGGGCACGCCCCTGTTCGAACGCACGGCACGCCTGCCGCGCCTGACGCTGGCCGGCCAGGCCTTTCTGGAACGGGCACGCCGCTTGCTGGCCGACCTGGCGCAAGCTGAGCGCGTAACGCGCGACATTGGGGAGGGGTTGCAGGGCAGCCTGCGCCTGAATCATTCCAGTACTGTGCCGCTGATCGGCCCGTTGCTGGCTCGCCTGGGGGACTATTTGCGGGAAAACCCGGGAGTTTCGCTGGAGATCGCGCAGCAGTCGTCGGAGGCCCAACTGGAAGATATTGCGGCCGGCCGGCTGGACATTGGCCTGCTGCGCTTGCCAGTGCTGCGCCAGCACGAAGGCGTGATGCTGCATGAACTGTTCAGCGAACCGCTGTTGCTGGCGGTCGCCGCTGGGCACCCGTTGGCCAACGCGCAGCACGTTCAACTGGAGCAATTGAGGGAAGAACGCTTTATTTCCATCCCGCACCGGGACCGTGGCGGGCTGAGTTACCTGTCGGCTTCGTTGTGCATGGAGGCCGGCTTCTTTCCGCGCGCGGCGCAGGTGCTGTCGCGCAAAACTACACAATTGCAGCTGATTCAGGCGGGGTTCGGGGTGGCGTTACTGCCAGCGTGCATGCGTGAAATTGCATCGGCTTCGGTCAGTTTCGTGGCGCTGGAAGGGGGCTGCGAGAGCACCGTAGCGCTGGCTTGCCGACGTGATGCGGGGCAGATGGTGCGGCAGTTCGTGGCAGCGATGCAGCGTTGACCCAAGCCACCACCCTACCAGTCAAATCTGCCAGTTGAGTTTGCCCCGCTAGAGGGTTTGAATAACATCTGGAAACGAAGCAGGGCTCACGCCATGGAAGCGTTCAAACCACTGCAAAGCATCAAGTGCTGCGCACTTCAACGCGCAACGCCGTACTGCCCTTACGGGCACCGCAAATCGGAAGGCCACCCTACAACTTGGCTGGGATTCAACGGAGAACCCCAAGACCAACAATCTGAGTACTACATGCTGGGCAGAGGATATCGCGCCTACAACCCACGCCTATTGCGTTTCCTTTCGCCAGATAGCCTGAGCCCCTTCGGCAAAGGGGGAATCAATAGCTATGCCTACTGTGCGGGTGACCCGGTGAACTTTGCTGACCCATCTGGGCATTTAGCGCCTCCGAAACGTATTGCCCAAACACGCCGGGCAACCTCTTCCAGGCGACCCAGCCTGACTTCGGCATTCGAGAGGCTTGCGCAGCAGCAAGAAACGACTGAAGCCGCAGATCTAATTGCACAAACTGAGCGAGCTCTCACCCTGCAACGGGAACTGACGCAGCGTGCACAACCCCGCCCGCAGGAGGTTATCGGTAGCGCTGAAGCGACCCCTTACGCGTCAATGGAGAGCCTGCAAAGCAGTGAAAACTCTTCGCTCACCGACCTCCCGTCGGCGATACAACAATCGGTGCAAACTACAACTCCGAACACAACGGAGGTAACAGATATCAGAATGCAGGCACATGAGTTACGAGCCAATTCACCCAGTCGTCGCCGTGCCTCAATTTGAGCCTATGTACAATATGTCAGGTCTGAGTTGAGGTGGCGCCAATCTGGCAAATGGAGGTTCATATTGCTTGAAGCTCTCTGCCTGCAACTGCGATGATGCCCGCCATGATCAAAGACCCCTTCGAACGACTCGGCCTGGACCGTGAGGTCCTTACCGTCAGCCAACTCAACGGCCGCGCCCGCGTGCTGCTGGAAGACGTGTTCCGCAGCGTCTGGGTGGAAGGCGAAATCTCCAATCTTGCCCGCCCGGCATCCGGCCACATGTACTTCACCCTCAAGGACAGCGGCGCCCAGGTGCGTTGCGCGCTGTTCCGGCAAAACGCCACGCGGGTGCGCCAGGCCCTGCGCGACGGCCTGGCGGTGCGGGTACGCGGCAAGGTTTCGCTGTTCGAAGGGCGTGGCGACTACCAGCTGATTCTCGACACCGTCGAGCCAGCCGGTGACGGCGCATTGCGCCTTGCCTTCGAGGCGCTGAAGGAAAAGCTCAGTGCCGAGGGGCTGTTCAGCACCGAACGCAAAAAACCGCTACCGGCCCATCCTCAACGGATCGGCATCATCAGCTCGCCTACCGGCGCTGTGATCCGCGACATCATCAGCGTGTTTGGCCGCCGAGCCCCACAGGTGGAACTGAACCTGATCCCTACGGCGGTTCAGGGGCGCGAAGCCATCGCGCAGATCGTGCGCGCCATTCGCCTGGCCGACAGCCTTGGTTTCGATGCGCTGATCCTGGCCCGGGGTGGTGGTTCGCTGGAAGACCTGTGGTGCTTCAACGAAGAAGCCGTGGCGCGTGCCGTGGCCGCATGCGTCACCCCTATTGTCAGCGCCGTGGGCCATGAAACCGACGTGTCGATCAGCGACTTCGTCGCCGACGTACGCGCTCCCACGCCGTCTGCCGCGGCCGAGTTGCTGGCCCCCGACAACAGTGGCTTGCAGCAACGGCTGGACGGCCTGCAACGGCGCCTGTTGCTGCGCATGCAGAACCGTCTGACCCATGACCGCCTGCGCCTGGAGTCACTGACCCGGCGCCTGCGTCACCCGGGCGAGCGCCTGCGTCAGCAAGCCCAGCGCCTGGACGACCTGGACATGCGCCTGCGCCGCGCCTTCATGCTCAGCCTCAACCAGCGCCGCGAGCGCCTGGCACGCATGGACACCCGCCTGGCCGCGCAGCACCCGGGGCGCAATCTGAAACTGCTGAGCCAGCGCCTCGACAGCCTGGCCGAGCGCCTGCCCCGGGCCATGCGCGATGTGTTGAAAGACCGTCGCCAACGCTTCCAGGCCCAGCTGCAAACCCTGCAAGTGGTCAGCCCGCTGGCCACCCTCGCCCGCGGCTACAGCATCCTGCTGGACGACCAGGGCCAGGCCATTCGCAGTGCCGAACAGACCCGCAACGGCCAGCGCCTCACCGCCCGCCTGAACGAAGGCGAACTGCAGGTGCGGGTCGAAGACAACCACCTGACCCCGGTCACTCTTTCACTACTGGACTGACACATGCCCCGCCTGCTCGCGCCCCTACTCGCCCTCTCCCTCCTGCTGCTGGCTAGCGGCGCCCAGGCCAGCTATATCACCCGCACACTGAACAAGCCGGTGCCGGGTGGCGTGGCGGTGGTTGACCTGGGCCCCGCCACCAGCGCGCCCAGCGCCCGTTTCGACGGCAAGCCGGTGCTGGTGGTGAAGGAGCAGGACAACTGGCTGGCCATCGTCGGCATCCCGCTGACCCAGAAGCCCGGTACAGCCGTGCTGAGCCAGGACGGCCGCACCCTGCCCTTCAGCGTCGGGAGCAAGAAGTACCCTGAACAGCGCATCACCCTGAAGAACACTCGCCAGGTGAACCCGAACCCGGCCGACCTCAAGCGCATCGACCGCGAACTGGCCGAGCAGATCAAGGCCTACCGTAGCTTCAGCCCTACCCTGCCGAGCAACCTGATCCTCGACAAGCCGGTCAACGGCCCGCTGTCGAGCAAATTCGGCGTGCGCCGCTTCTTCAACGGTGAGGAGCGCAACCCCCATGCCGGGCTGGACTTCGCGGTGCCGGCGGGCACACCCATCAAGACCCCGGCCAATGGCAAGGTGATCCTGGTGGGGGATTACTTCTTCAATGGCCGCACGGTGTTCGTCGACCATGGGCAGGGCTTTATCAGCATGTTCTGCCATATGTCGAAGATCGATGTGCAGGTGGGGCAGCAACTGCGCCGTGGCGAGGTGGTCGGGCGCGTGGGCTCGACCGGGCGGGCAACCGGGCCGCACATGCACTGGAACGTCAGCCTGAATGATGCGCGGGTGGACCCGGCGATTTTCATTGGCGCATTCCAACCCTGAGGCCAGCACTGTCATCACCCATACCACTGGGTTGCGCCATCGAAATATACCGCGCAAAAATAAAGAAACACTCAGCTAATTACAGCCATAAAATCTCGCTCAATGGCTTTTTTTAAGCATTTCTCTCAATTTTTCCCGAGCACTTGCCATCCCTGACCTCTCTGGTTAGGGTTGAAGGCATGAAAACCTTCAGCACCCTCATCCTGCTCCGACAACATCGCAGCCTCTGCCTGGTCAGCGCCCGACTACCAGGCTGAATCGCGTCGCCTCGCCTCTTCATCTCGTTATCGCTCGGCAGGCCCGATCTCGGCCGCACACAAAAGGATTGCTTCCATGTCCATGCTTAAAGACCCTTCGAAGAAGTACCGCGCCTTCCCGACCATCGACCTGCCCGACCGTACCTGGCCGTCGAAGACCATCACCGCCGCGCCGATCTGGTGCAGCTCCGACCTGCGTGATGGCAACCAGTCGCTGATCGAGCCGATGGATTCGGAGAAGAAACTGCGCTTCTGGAAGACCCTGGTGCAGGTGGGCGTGAAGGAAATCGAAGCGTCGTTCCCGTCTGCCTCGCAGACCGATTTCGACTTCGTGCGCACCCTGATCGAGGACGGCCACATCCCGGACGACACCACCATCCAGGTGTTGACCCAGGCCCGTGAAGACCTGATCGCACGCACCTTCGAATCGCTGCGCGGCGCAAAGAAGGCCATCGTCCACCTGTACAACGCCACCAGCCCGTCGTTCCGCCGCATTGTCTTCAACCAGGACAAGCAAGGCGTGAAGGACATCGCGGTGAACGCGGCCAAGCTGTTCGTCAAGTACGCTGCCCAGCAGCCGGAAACCCAGTGGACCTTCCAGTACTCGCCCGAAACCTTCAGTGCCACCGAGATGGACTTCGCCAAGGAAGTCTGCGACGCGGTCATCGAGGTATGGAACCCGACGCCCGAGCACAAGATCATCCTCAACCTGCCGGCCACCGTGGAAGTGTCCACGCCGAACATCTACGCCGACCAGATCGAATGGTTCTGCCGCAATGTCAGCCGCCGCGACAGCGTGATCATCAGCCTGCACTGCCACAACGACCGTGGCACCGGCATCGCCGCCACCGAGCTGGGCCTGATGGCCGGCGCCGACCGTGCCGAAGGTTGCCTGTTCGGCAACGGCGAGCGTACCGGTAACGTCGACCTGGTGACCCTGGCACTGAACCTCTACACCCAAGGCATCGACCCGTTGCTGGACTTCTCCGACATCGACGGCGTGCGCAAAGTGGTCGAAGAGTGCAACCAGCTGCCGGTGCACCCACGTCACCCGTACGTGGGCGACCTGGTCCACACCGCTTTCTCCGGCTCGCACCAGGACGCCATCCGCAAGGGCTTCGCCAAGCAGCAGGATGGCGAACTGTGGGAAGTGCCATACCTGCCGATCGACCCGGCCGACATCGGCCGCAGCTACGAAGCGGTAATCCGCGTCAACAGCCAGTCGGGCAAAGGCGGTATCACCTACCTGCTCGAGCAGGAATATGGCATCAGCCTGCCGCGTCGCATGCAGATCGAATTCAGCCAGGTGGTACAGGGTGAAACCGACCGCCTGGGCCTGGAAATGACCGCCCAGCAGATCTACAGCCTGCTGCACAAGGAATACCTCCAGGCCAACGCGCCCTACGCGCTGGTCAGCCACCGCCTGCAGGAAGAAAACGGCCACAGCGCCGTGGAAGTGGAAGTTGCTGGCGAAGGCGAAACCACACTGCACTGGCGCGGCAAGGGCAACGGCGCCCTGGAAGCACTGGTGGCCGGCCTGCCGATTGCCGTGGAGATCATGGACTACAACGAGCATGCGATTGGCGCTGGCACCAACGCCAAGGCAGCTGCCTACATCGAACTGCGCGTGGCCGGTGGCCGCCCGGTACATGGCGTGGGTATCGATGAGAACATCACCACGGCCAGCTTCAAGGCCCTGTTCAGCGCGCTGAACCGCTCGCTGAGTCAGCAGGAAGCCAAAGCAGCCTGATGGTTCCAGCTACAAAAAAACCGCATCCATGATGCGGTTTTTTTCTGTCAGAATTTAATAGCGATTACCGGGTGTGAAGTAAGCACCATAATTGAATACCCATCGGCCACTATTTTCCGGGAACTGATGGCCCTTCACCAACGCTGCCTCTTGAATTTCATCCCACCCTAGCGGCTTGACCGAATTTTCAGCAGCTACCGTGATGATTGAACTGGTTGCAATAGACGTAAGTATGCACAGATCCTCCCTGTCCTTCCTACCCGCTTTGGCGTAGGTTTTAGCCTTTGCGTATTTAAAGAAATCCGCGAAATTTCCGGCACCTGTAACACAATGCGCATAGACCATGTGCATCTGATAAAAGTTGAAAATACCCGGCCCTTCCAATTCAATTTTCCGGGACCGCGTAGTCGAGTGGCTAATACCCTGAGTGGTCGTGGATGTCAGCTTCCCACCCACAACGCTCCCCAGAAATCCCGTCCCGAGGTTGACCTCTGTTTCTACAGAGGAAGAGAACGAGCGGCTATACCCCTCCACCGTAGACACTTCTTCAGTATGCGTTACGCTACTGGGGACCCGTGCCATTCCCGCATACTCCAGATACGCCATTATCGGGGTAGAGTAGGTACCCCAGTTCTGATTGACGACATACATGTCACCGTAAACGGTGTCGCCAAGTATCCAGCAGCCAGGATTGACCTTACCGTCTACGCCATACAAATAAGTTTCTATTTCATAAGCTCCCCGCTTATGGGGAAAGTTGCCAATCGTTCTAATCATTTCTTTATCGATGAAGCTCATACAAACTCTCCGCTTTGCATTCAGGATTGCAGCGCCATCGTAATCGTCGTATTCGGTATCGATAATCGGGAAAGGCTTCTTGCACCGGCGACCCGGTCACACAAAAAACGCCCATAAAAAAAGGGGCGCTGACCAAGCGCCCCTCAAGCTGTAAAGCACACAACAAATTCAGCTGGCGTCCAACAGTGCCATCGCCTCCGCGCTGCACGCTTCGATCCGCGCCCAGTCGCCGTTCTTGATCCAGCTGCTGTCGAGCATCCAGGTCCCGCCCACGCACATCACGTTGGGCAAGGCCATGTAGTTACGTACATTGGCCGGGTTAACGCCGCCGGTTGGGCAAAAGCGAATATCGCCGAACGGGCCGCCAAAGGCCTTGATCGCCGCAACGCCGCCGCTGATTTCCGCCGGGAACAACTTGAACCGGCGGTAGCCCAGGGCATAGCCCATCATGATTTCGGAGGGCGTACTGATGCCTGGCAGCAGCGGGATTTCGCTGTCCACGCCCGCTTCGAGAATGTCCTGGGTAATGCCTGGGGTGACGACGAACTGTGCACCGGCTGCTTCGACAGCGGCGAACATGCTGCGATCAAGCACGGTACCGGCCCCTACACACAACTCTGGGCGCTGCTCACGCAGCACCTGGATGGCCTTGAGCCCATGCTGGGAACGCAGGGTCACTTCCAGGGTACGGATACCGCCGGCGGCCAGGGCATCGGCCAGCGGCAGGATGTCTTCCTCACGGGCGATGGTGATCACCGGCAGGATGCGCGCCTTTTCGCAGATGGCATCGATCCGGGCGGCCTTGTCGGCCATGGAGAGCTTTGGCTGTGGGCGTTCGAGGGTGGTCATGACAGTGGATCCTTGGCTCATGGGCACCAGTAGATGTCCAGGGGGTCGTGAAGAAAAGCGCGAATCGGCATTTCAGTAAGGTCGTTGCCAGCCAGCGCGGCGCGCAGGGTAGCGAGTTTGCCCGGCCCTTGCACGGACAGCGCGATGAAGGCGGCACTGGCCAGCAGCGAGCGGGTCATCGACAGGCGCTGGTGCGGCACGCTCGGCGCCAGCAACGGCAGGCAGCGACGCGGGCTGGCCAGGTCCAGGCCTGCTTCCAGGTTGGGGCTGGCGGGGAACAGCGAGGCGGTATGGCCATCGTCACCCATGCCCAGCACCAGCACGTCGATCGGCGGCAGCCCGGTCAAGGCCTGGTCGGCCTTGAGCGCAGCGGCATCAAGGTTTTCCGCCTGCTGGTACAGGCTAACAAAGCGGGCCTTGGCCGCCGCCCCCGTGAGCAGGTGGCGGGCCAACAGGCCAGCGTTGCTATCAGCATGCTCCACCGGCACCCAGCGCTCATCGGCCAGGCTGACGGTAACCTTGGCCCAGTCCAGGTGTTCACTGGCCAGCTTCTCAAGGAATGGCACCGGGCTGCGGCCACCAGACAGCACCACGCAGGCCTGGCCCTTGGCGGCAATGGCTGCACGAAGGCGCTCGGCCACATCATGGGCCAGGGTTGCAGCCAGCGTCTTGGCGTCGGCCAGCTCGTGAACCTTCACGGCTGCCGGCAATTTCAGTTCAGATATCCCCATACCACGCCCTCCCATCGCGTGTGATCAATGCAATCGAGCTCATCGGCCCCCAGGAGCCCGCCGCGTATGGCTTGGGCGCATCGCCCGCATTACGCCAGCCAGCGATCAACTGGTCGCACCACTTCCAGGCATATTCGATTTCGTCCTTGCGCACGAACAGGTTCTGGTTGCCACGCATCACTTCGAGCAACAGGCGCTCGTAGGCATCCGGAATCCGCGTACTGCGCCAGGTGTCAGAAAAATTGAGCTGCAACGGGCCGCTGCGCAGTTGCATGCCTTTGTCCAGGCCCTGCTCCTTGGTCATCACCCGTAAAGAAATGCCTTCGTCCGGTTGCAGGCGAATGATCAGCTTGTTACCGATTTGCAAACGCTGTTCCGGGGCGAAGATGTAGTGCGGCGTTTCCTTGAAGTGGATGACGATCTGCGACAGCTTCTGCGGCATGCGCTTGCCGGTGCGCAGATAGAACGGCACGCCCGACCAGCGCCAGTTGCGGATATCGGCACGCAGGGCGACGAAGGTTTCGGTGTCGCTGCGGGCGTTGGCGTTGTCCTCTTCCAGGTAGCCAGGTACCGGCTTGCCCTCGCTGTAGCCGGCAATGTACTGACCACGCACCACTTGGGTGCTCAAACCCTCGCCCGTGATCGGTGCGAGGGCCTTTAGCACCTTCACCTTCTCATCACGAATGGCATCGGCGGACAGCTCGCTGGGCGGGTCCATGGCGATCAGGCACAGCAACTGCAGCAGATGGTTCTGGATCATGTCGCGTAGCTGGCCGGCCTTGTCGAAGTAGCCCCAGCGGCCTTCGATACCGACCTTTTCGGCAACGGTGATCTCCACGTGGGAGATGGAATTCTGGTTCCACTGGGTTTCGAACAGGCTATTGGCGAAACGCAGGGCAATCAGGTTCTGCACCGTCTCCTTGCCCAGATAGTGGTCGATACGGTACACCCGGTTTTCGGGGAAGAACCGCGCCACGGCATCGTTGACCCGTCGCGACGACTCCAGGTCGTGACCGATGGGCTTTTCCAGCACCACCCGGGTACGCGGGGCCAGCCCGGCGTTGTCGAGGTTTTCGCAGATGGCCCCGTACACCGCTGCCGCCGTGGCGAAGTAGGCGATCAGCGGCAGGTCGCCCGGCAACTGCTCGGCCAGGGCCTGGTAACCCTCAGGTTGCAGGAAGTCCAGGTGCTGGTAGCTCAACCGGGCCAGGAAGCGGCCCAATGCAGCAGGCTCGATATCGGCCTCGGGCACATGCCGGCGCAGGTGGGCTTCGATGCTGTTCAGGTGCTCCTGCGCGCTGCCTGCCTCGCGGGCCAGCGCCAGCAGGCGGGTGTCCGGGTGCAGCAGGTTGGCACGGTCGAGCTGGTAGAGCGCAGGAAACAGCTTGCGCAACGCCAGGTCGCCAAGGGCGCCAAACAGGGCAAATGTGCAAGGATCGACACTGATCGCAGCCATGATGTAGGTTCTTTCCTAAAGTTGGTCTAGGAATACCGCTTTCGAATACGGTTTTCAAGGGATAATGTAGTAAAAACCACAACATTAAACACAAGTATTACAGACAAGTGGTGCGCCACCCGCACCGACAGTACGATAGACGACCGTGCAAAAAGCCTGCTGCTTCGTCAGCCGGCTGTCTTCCCGACCCAAGGACACACCCATGGACCGCGTGCGAAACCTCCTGGAGCAGATCCAGGGACGCCTCGACGAGCTGAACAAGGCCGAACGCAAAGTCGCCGAAGTCATCCTGCTCAACCCGCAACAAGCCACCCGCTTCAGCATTGCTGCGCTGGCCCAGGCGGCCAAGGTCAGCGAACCGACCGTCAACCGCTTCTGCCGCTCGTTTGGCGTCAGCGGCTACCCCGAGCTCAAGCTGCAACTGGCACAGAGCCTGGCCAGCGGCGCCGCCTACGTCAGCCGCGCGGTAGAGGCCGATGATGACCCGGCAGCCTACACCCAGAAGATCTTCGCCAGTGCCATCGCCTCGCTCGACGGCGCCTGCCAGCAACTGGACCCGCAGCAGGTCAGCCGCGCCGTGGACATGATGATCCAGGCCCGGCAGATCCACTTCTTCGGCCTGGGCGCCTCGGCCCCGGTGGCCCTGGACGCCCAGCACAAGTTCTTCCGCTTCAACCTGGCGGTGTCGGCCCACGCCGATGTACTGATGCAGCGCATGCTGGCCTCGGTGGCCCACACTGGCGACCTGTTCGTGATCATTTCCTACACCGGGCGCACCCGCGAACTGGTCGAAGTGGCCCGCCTGGCCCGTGAAAACGGCGCCTCGGTGCTGGGCCTGACCGCCGCAGGCTCGCCGCTGGCCAACGCCTGCAGCCTGAGCCTGCACATCCCGTTGCCGGAAGACACCGACATCTACATGCCGATGACCTCGCGGATCATCCAGCTGACCGTGCTCGATGTGCTGGCCACTGGCATGACCCTGCGCCGCGGCGTCGACTTCCAGCCGCACCTGCGCAAGATCAAGGAAAGCCTGAACGCCAGCCGCTACCCGATCGAGGACGACGAACTCAACTGAGCCGGTGCGCCTGCAGCCGCAGGTGGGCACGCTGCCCCGGCGCCAGGCTCAGGCCCTCGCCACTGCCGCTGGCGGCCTCGACACAGACAAAGCGCTGGCTTTCACGGCCGGTCACGCCCATCAGCGGTCGGTTACCCGGGTGCCAGACCACGGTGTCGTCGCTGTCGCCGGTATCGATGCACAGCTCGCGCTGCCAGGCCGGGTCCTGCAGCTGCACCCTCGGCGTGCCGGGGTAAACCTTCTGACAGCCGCCCTTGAGCTTCAGCGCGCCCTCTTCACGGCAGGCCTGGCGGTTGAGGCGGTCGTAACCTTCGATATCCTCCAACCCGGACAGCGCTATCTCGGACACGTCGCTGATACGCCAGTACGCCAGCAGCGCATGGCTCAGCTGGCAGGGTTCGCTGTCCTGGTGCTCGGTGCTCAGGCTCAGCTCCATACGGCTGCCCAGCCTTGCGTGCAGGTCGACCTGCCAGTCGCACAGGTCCAGGCGCCACTTCAAGGTCACGCCCTCATCGTCTTCGCGGCTGTCCACCAGCTTCCAGTCCAGCAGGCGCGCCCAGCCATGGGCCGGCCACAGGTCCTCACTGGGGTGACGGCCATACCACGGCCAGCACACCGGCACGCCGCCACGGATCGCCCCCACCTGCGGCCACTGCTCGGCGCACCACAACCAAGGCCGTTCACCTGCCGGCTGAAAGTGCAGCAGCTGCGCGCCCTGGCGGCTGAAGACCGCCTGGCAACGGGGGTGATCGATGATCAGCACATCGCGCTGCTGGTAACGCTCCCACTCGAATGTCGGCCTTGGCCGCTGCGAGGAAAAGAAGCGATGGAGCGGATGTTCGGGCATGGTTCAGAGCTCTTGTTGTTTGAGATAGCGCTGTCTCGGCCTATCCCCGACAACCACTGCAGGCCAGTGGGTGCCGGGAACCGAAAAGGGATTGGCGTAAATTTACAACAAATGCCCTCAGAATGACGACTGAATCTTCAAGCCTGCGACCAGCGCGTTGTCCACTTCGTCCACCCCGCCCGGGCTCTTGATGTACTGCAGGTTGGGCCGTACGGTCAGCCAATTGGTGACGTGGAAGCCGTAGTAGAGCTCGGCGTTGTACTCGGTGCGTTGCAGCGGCACGAAGCCTGGGTTGTCGTAATCGTTGATACCACTCTGGGCGTTGAGCAGTTCGGCGCGCTTCTTCACGTCGTCATTCACATGAATACGCGCCACACCGAAGCCGATGTCATCCTTGGGCCGGGCGTCGAAGGCGCCTTTGTAGACCAACCCCACCTGCTGGTAGTTGTCGACCACGTTGGTGGCCTTGTCGTGCACGGTAAAGTTGGCGAACAGGCTGAGGCCGCGGTTGACGTCGCCACCTTGGGCGGTGACCTGCTGCTGCGCCACTACCCACCAACCGTGCTTGCTGGAATGCGACTTGAATGCCCCACCAGTCAGCGCCTGCGGGTTGCCGTTGACGTCGTCGAACACATCGTCGGCCTTGGCCGTGCTGTAGTAGTAACCCAGACGGTACTCCCCCGGCAGGCCGTTGACCTTGGGCGACCACACCGCTTCCACCGGAAGGATTGCCCCCTTGGTACCGCTGCCGCTGAGCTTGAAGCCGTTACCGGTTTCCAGGTTGGAGGGGTTCTGCTCGAAGGCGCCGACCTGCACGAAGAATTCCGGGGTGATGTTGTACTTCACCCGCAGCGCCCACTGGCTGACCGGCCAGTTGTACCAGATGCCGCCCACCCAGTTGCCCACTTGCGAGCCACAGAAGGCCAGGTTCTGGAAGTCGCACGGGAAGCTGTTGAAGTCCTCGCCCTCGCCAAAGCGGCCGAATTTCACGTCCAGCGCGCCGTCGAAGTACTTTTGCTTGATCCACATCTGGGTCAGGCGCCAGGTCTGGCCGCGGCCCCACACCTCCTGCACCGAGCTGAACTGCCCGGCGCGCGGGTCGCTGATGCGGTCGTTGGACAGGTTGCGGCCGCTGCGCTCGGTGATCGCCAGCTTGAACTCGGCATCGTGCCAACCGAAGATCTTCTGCAGGTCCAGGTGTGCGCCAAGGGCAAACTGGTCGCTGTAGCGTGCAGTCTTGTCGTCGTTGTAGCCACCATGCAGGTTGCCGGCCACCTCCCCGACGTAGTCGAGGGTGAAGTCGTAGCCCTTCTCCAGCAACTCGGTACGAGTGCCGCCCCAATCCCCGGTCATCCATTTCGATTCGCTGGAAAAAGCCTCGGCAGCCTGCGCGCCGCTGCTGCCGACAACGGCGAGCAAAGCCAGCGAGCCCAATGTCCTGATACGTTTGCGCTGTTCCATCCCTTTGCGTCCTCTTTTTTCTTATTGATGGTGTAGACGAGTCAACGGCCTTTCAAGTGAGCCACGTTGTCCTTTGCGGTTGCGACAGTGCTGGCCAGGCGTATGCGCTCGCCACTGTCGGCGTCGAACAGCAGCACCCGGGCCGGGTCGAATTGCAGGTTGAGGGTGTCACCCACGCTGCACGCCACATCCGGCGCAAGGCGGCAGCACACCTTGGTCTGGTTGAGGGTGACAAACACCAGCAAGTCGGGCCCGGTAGGTTCGGTAACCTGCACCTCGGCGCGAATACCCGGCAAGCCATTGCCCTGCACAGCGCCCAGGGCGATCTGCTCAGGGCGGATGCCCAGGATGATCTCGCGGCCATCCAGTTCGTCAGCTGCCAGCCCCAGGGGCAACTCGCAGCGCGCCTGGCCGCTGTCGAGCAGCGCCAGCAAGCGGCCGTCCTGCCTGGCCAGGCGCACCGGAATGAAGTTCATCGGCGGCGAACCGATGAAGCTGGCAACAAACTGGTTGGCCGGGTCGTTGTAGATCTGCTGCGGGGTGCCGAACTGCTGGATGATGCCGTCCTTCATCACCGCCACCTTGTCACCCAGGGTCATGGCCTCGATCTGGTCATGGGTGACGTAAACGGTGGTGGTCTTCAGGCGCTGATGCATCAGTTTCATTTCGGTGCGCATCTCGACCCGCAGCTTGGCATCGAGGTTGGACAGCGGCTCATCGAACAGGTAGATCTTCGGCCGCCGCGCCAGCGCGCGGCCCATGGCTACCCGTTGTTGCTGGCCACCGGACAGTTGTGCCGGCTTGCGCGCCAGCAGGTGCTCGATCTGCAGCAGCTTGGCGACCCGCGTCACTTCTTCATCGATGGCCGCCTGCGGCATCTTGCGGATCTTCAGGCCGAATTCGATGTTCTCGCGCACGCTCATGGTCGGGTACAGCGCGTAGGACTGGAACACCATGGCGATGTCACGGTCCTTGGGGCTCATGCCGCTGACGTCCTGCTCGTCGATGAGGATCGCACCGCCGGTGATCTGCTCCAGGCCGGCGATGCAGTTCATCAAGGTGGATTTGCCACAGCCAGAGGGGCCGACCAGGATCAGGAACTCGCCATCTTTGATCGACAGCTGAATGTCCTTGAGGGTGTCCGGCAGGCCGCTGCCGTAGGACTTGTTCACATTGCGAAGTTCGAGCGTTGCCATGACTTACCCCTTTACCGCGCCGGCCGTCAGCCCGCGCACGAAATATTTGCCTGCAACCACATAGACCAGCAGGGTTGGCAGGCCGGCGATCATCGCTGCCGCCATGTCGACGTTGTATTCCTTGGCTCCGGTGCTGGTGTTGACCAGGTTGTTCAAGGCCACGGTGATCGGTTGCGAATCACCGCTGGAAAACACCACGCCGAACAGGAAGTCGTTCCAGATCTGAGTGAACTGCCAGATCAGGCAGACCATGATGATCGGCGTGGACATCGGCAGGATGATGCGCCGGAAGATGGTGAAGAACCCGGCCCCGTCCAGGCGCGCGGCCTTGACCAGCGCATCAGGGATGCTCACGTAGAAGTTGCGGAAAAACAGCGTGGTGAAGGCCAGGCCGTAGACCACGTGCACCAGCACCAGGCCGCCGGTGGTGCTGGCCAGGCCCAGCTTGCCGAGGGTGAACGAGGCCGGCAGCAACACGGTCTGGAATGGCAGGAAGCAGCCGAACAGCAGCAGGCCGAAGAACAGCTGCGAACCACGGAAGCGCCACATCGACAGCACATAGCCGTTCAGTGCGCCGATGGTGGTGGAGATCAGCACCGCTGGCACGGTGATCATGATCGAGTTCCAGAAGTAACCGCTGACCGTGCTCCAGGCCTTGACCCAGCCAATGCCGGTAATCACCGCCGGCCAGCTCAGCAGGTTGCCGGTGCTGATGTCTTCAGGGGTCTTGAAGCTGGTCAGCAGCATCACCACCAGCGGCACCAGGTACAGCAGCACGGCGCTCAGCAACACCGCGTGGATGGCGATGCGGCTGAGGCTGAGCGTGGGTTTGTCGACAGGGCTATGCATGACGTTTGCTCCGCAGCTCCGAGTACAGGTACGGCACGAGGATCGCCAGGATCGCCCCGAGCATGAGGATGGCGCTGGCCGAGCCCATACCCATCTGGCCGCGGCTGAAGGTGAACGAGTACATGAACATTGCCGGCAGGTCGGACGAGTAGCCCGGGCCGCCAGCGGTCATCGCCGCCACTAGGTCGAAGCTCTTGATGGCAATGTGCGAAAGGATCATCAGTGCACTGAAAAACACCGGGCGCAGGCTGGGCAGCACCACGGTCCAGTAGATGCGCGGCAGGCTGGCGCCATCCATCTGCGCCGCACGGATGATCGACGGGTCGACCCCGCGCAGGCCGGCCAGAAACATCGCCATGATGAAGCCCGACGCCTGCCACACAGCAGCGATCACCAGGCAATACACCACCCGGTCGGGGTCGATCAGCCAGTCCAGGCGAAAGCCCTCCCAGCCCCAGTCGCGCAACAACTTGTCCAGGCCCATGCCGGGGTTGAGCAGCCACTTCCAGGCGGTGCCGGTAACGATCATCGACAACGCCATGGGGTACAGGTAAATGGTGCGGATGAAGCCCTCACGGCGGATGCGCTGGTCCAGCAGCACCGCCAGCAACACGCCGATGGCCAGGCTGATGGCGATGAACAGGCCACCGAACAGCAGCAGGTTCTTGCTGGCGACCCACCAACGGTCGTTGTCGAATAGCCGCGCGTATTGCGCAAGGCCGGCCCATTTGTAGGTGGGCAGGAAGGTCGAGGTGGTGAAGGACAGCACGAACGTCCAGAGGATGTAGCCGTAGAAGCCCACCAGGACGATGAACATGCTGGGGGCCAGCACCAGCTTGGGCAGCCAGCGCTGAAGCGCGTCCAGGGGTGAGGCCCGCAGTTGGGCGGTAGTCGTGGTCATGGTTCAGATCCCCGTTTCAGAAACGGCACGCACTGCTGTAGGAGCAGCCTTGTGCTGCGAAGAGGCCATTGCAGGCACAGCAATGCCTCAAGCCATCCCGGCCCTTTCGCAGCACAAGGCTGCTCCTACAGGATGATTGTCAGCTTTACTGGGCAGCCTTGATCGCCGCCGCCAGCTTCTTCGCCGCATCGGCCGGGTCGGCCTTGGGGTCGTTGATGTAGTTGGTCACCACATCGAAGAACGCGCCCTGCACGGCCAGCGTGGTGGCCATGTTGTGCGCCATGCTCGGCTGCAAGCCGCCATTCTTGGCGTCGGCCAGGAAGTCCCTGGCCGACGCCTGCGCGCAGGCATCGAAGCCATGCTTGCCCATGTCGGCAAGCATGTCGTTACGCACCGGGATCGACCCCTTGTTGCCGCTGAAGACCTTCTGGAAGTCCTGGCCCAGCACTTTGCGGGCAATGTCCTGCTGGCCGGCAGACGTGCCGGCGTTGTTCTGCTTGAACACCACCAGCGAGTCGATGTTGTAGAGGAAGGCGTTTTCGGTACCGGGGAACGGCACGCACTGGTAATCCTTGCCGGCGGTTTTCTTGGCCAAGGTCCATTCGCTCTTGGCCCAGTCGCCCATGATCTGCATGCCGGCCTTGCCGTTGATGACCTTGGCCGCTTCCAGGTTCCAGTCCTGGCCTTTGCCGTCCGGGTCCATGTAGGTGGCAACCTTCTTCAGTTCGGTCAGCGCCTTGACCATGTCCGGACCGGTCAGGGCGGCGTTGTCGAGATCGACCATGGCCTTCTTGTAGCCCTCGGCGCCCATTACCGACAGCACCACACTTTCGAATACCGTGCTGTCCTGCCACGGCTGGCCGCCATGGGCAAGCGGGATGAAGCCGGCGGCCTTGAGCTTGTCGGCAGCAGCGTAGAATTCGTCGAGGGTGGCGGGCGCCTTGTCGATGCCCGCTTTCTTGAAGACGTCGGGGTTGATCCACAGCCAGTTGATGCGGTGGATGTTCACCGGCACGGCGACATAATCACCTTCGTACTTCACGGTGTCGGCGACCTTCTTGTCGAGCAATGTGTCCCACTTTTCTTCCTTGGCCACATCCTTGAGCACATCGCGATCGAGCAGGCCGGTGGCCGCCCAATCCTGAATGTCTGGCCCTTTGATCTGTGCGACACCCGGCGGGTTGCCGGCTACGGCGCGGCTCTTGAGCACCGTCATGGCCGTGGCACCGCCACCGCCAGCGACGGCGCCATCCTTCCAGGTAAAGCCGTCTTTCTCGACCTGGGCCTTGAGCACATCGACGGCTGCTTTTTCACCACCGGAGGTCCACCAGTGCACCACCTCGACACTGCCTTTGGCTTCGGCAGCCTGGGCACTGAGCGGGAGTAAGGAAGCCAGGGAAATTGCGGCAGCGAGACGGAGCGTGGGATTCATCGAAGCACCTTTCTTGTTGTTATGCCGTGCAAGTCGGTCGCTTGCGTTGCATGGAGTCTAAACAGCGTGCCCACCCCGCCAGGTAACGAAGCGATGCGTGAATGTCATCGTTTGGTTACATTGCCCGCGCAGGCAACACAACGCTTCACTCCATGCCCCGCGGCAGGTGCAAAGTCACCCGCAAGCCACCCTGCCTGAGGTTCAGCAAGCTCACCTCGCCACCATGGCTATGGGCAATGTTGCGCGCAATCCCTAACCCCAGCCCATAGCCCTGCTGCTGTCCAGCCAGGCGGAAATGCGGCTCGAACACTTGCTCCAGCTGCTGCTGCGGTACGCCCGGCCCCTGGTCGTCCACCTGCAGCACAAAGCCCTCGGCACTGTCGATGATGCGCAGCCGCGCCTGCGCGCCGTACTTGATGGCGTTGTCGATCAGGTTGCCGATGCAGCGCCGCAGCGCCAGCGGCTTGCCTGGGTAAGGCGCCAGCGCCCGACCTTCGACGGTGATACGGCCATCACGCAAATAAGGCTCGGCCAGAATCTCCAGCACCTGGTTGAGGTCGACCGGCTCTATGTTCTCGTGGATATCGGTGTCCTTCACGCACTGCAAGGCACCTTTGACCAGCAGCTCCAGCTCGTCCAGGTCCTGGCTGAACTTGGCCTGCAGGCGCTCGTCCTCCAACAGTTCGACACGCAGCCGCAGGCGGGTGATCGGCGTGCGCAGGTCGTGGGAGATGGCGCTGAACAGCTGGCTGCGTTCGGTAAGGTAGCGGCTGATGCGCTCACGCATGCTGTTGAACGCCCGGCTTACTTCGACCACCTCGCTACCACCCCCTTCCGCCACCGGCGCCACATCGGCGCCCAGCGACATCTCCCGCGCAGCGCGCGCCAGGCGCTTGAGCGGCCAGCTCTGCCAGTGCACCAGCAAACCGATGAACAACAGCAGCAAGGCGGTGGTGAGCACGATGAAACCGATCTGCTGGCGTGGCAGGCGTTCGGCCTCAAGGCTGGTATAGGGCTCGGGCAGCAACGAGGCGATGTACAGCCACTCGCCCTCGCCCAGGCGGATCTGCGTCACCAGCACCGGCGGGTTGAGCGGCTCCAGGGTCAGTGAGTAATGCGCCCAGGAGCGTGGCAGCTCGTCGAGTTTCAGGCCGCTGTTGAAAATGCGCAGATCGTCGGGCGCGACGAACTCAACGGAAATATCCATCTGCGAGCCCAGTCGCTCATGCAGTACCTGCTGGAACACATCGATCACCGCCTGCTTGCGCGGGGTGATGGGCAGCACCGGCATGTCGAGCGGCTTGGCGTTGAGCGAGACGAAAAACCGCGTGCCGCCCATGCTGCGCAACTGGTCGAGCACCATCGGCCGATAGGCCACCGGCAGCGAGCGGAAGTAACTGACGCTGGCGCTCATGGAATGGGCCAGGCTGCTGGCGCTGGCGCGCAGGCCCTGCAGCTGGCTGGCACGCAACTGCGCCACCCAGATGATGCTCGACAAGCCTTGGGCCAGCAGCACCACCAGCAGGGTCAGTAGCAGCATGCGCCCCAGCAGCGAGCGCGGCAGCAGGCGCCAGCGCCGCTCAGGGCGCACTGCAGACATGCGCCGCCAACAGGTAGCCGCTGCCACGCACCGTACGGATCAGCCGCGGGGGCTTGTCGGTATCGCGCAGGCGCTGGCGCAGGCGGCTGACCGCCATATCGACGATGCGGTCCAGCGGCATCGGCTCGCGACCACGGGTGGCGTTGCCTATGGTGTCGCGGTCGAGAATCTGCTGCGGATGGTCGAGGAACAGTTTGAGCAGGGCGAAGTCGGCGCCGGACAGAATCACCTCTTCGCCGTCGTGGTGGAACAGACGGTGGCTGACCGTGTCCAGGCGCCAGTCGTCGAAAGCCAGCACCGCACTGCCCGGTGCCGACTGACCGAATTCGGCGCGGCGCAGCAGGGCCTTGATCCTTGCTTGCAGTTCGCGAGGGCTGAAGGGTTTGCCCAGGTAGTCGTCGGCGCCCAGCTCCAGGCCAATGACTCGGTCGGCTTCGTCGGAGCTGGCGGTGAGCATGATGATCGGCACGCGTGCCTGGCGCGGGTGCTGGCGCACCCAGCGGCACAGGCTGAAGCCATCTTCGTCGGGCAGCATGACGTCGAGGATGACCAGGTCGCAGGGGGTGGTTTCCAGGGCGCGACGAAAGCCTTTTCCATCGGCTTCGGCATGCACCTGGAAGCCTGAGCGGCTCAGGTAGGTTTGCAGCAGTTCGCGGATTTCCTGGTCGTCGTCGACCATCAGGATCGATTTGCCGGCAGTGCTCAAGGTGGTCCTTCCTCTTGTTAGTTACAGGTCTTGGTTGCCTGTTATTGGGGCCGCTTCGCGCCCCATCGCGGCACAAGGTCGCTCCTACCGGGACCGTGCTGTGCCGGAACTATCAGCGGCCCCTTACATTTATCTGTGGTCCAAGGCCTGCTGCAGGGCCACACCGGCCCCCAGCAAGCCGGAAAACTCCGCCGTTACCAGCCACACCGGCACACCGGCGAAGTAACCACTCATGCAGCCCTTGTCGGCAAAACTCGCGGCAAAACCGCTACGCAGGAACAGTTCGGCAAAACGCGGAATCACACCGCCGACAATATAGACCCCACCCCGCGCGCCCAGGGTCAGCACATTGTTACCCGCCACGCGCCCAAGAAACCGACAGAACTGCTCGACCACCGCCAGCGCCCGTGGCTCGCCGCCCAGCGCTGCGTCGGTAATCTGCGCCGGGGTCTTGTGCCGGGCTGTATCGCCATCCAGCGCACAGATTGCCTGGTACAGCCGCACCAGGCCACCGCCACTGAGCACGGTCTCGGCACTGACATGGCCGATCTGGCCGTGGATCTGCTGATGGATCGCCGCTTCGCGCGCATTGCCCACTGGCAGGTCGACATGGCCGCCCTCCCCCGGCAAGGCATGCCAGTGCTGTTCGCCCAGGCGCAGCAGCGAACCCACGCCCAGGCCTGTGCCTGGCCCGATCACCAGCGCAGGTCGCAACGGGTCAGCCTGCCCAGCGCACACCTCGCGAAACTCCCCTTCGCGCAGGCGGGTCATGCCCAGCGCCATGGCGGTGAAATCGTTGATCAGCAACAGCCGTTCAACCTGCAAAGTCTTGCAGAAAGCCGTACGGCTCAGGCGCCAATGGTTGTTGGTAAAGCGAAATTCATCGCCATCGACCGGCCCGGCTACCGCCAGGCATACAGCCGCCAACCCGCCACGGGCGATACCTTGGTCTTCGAGATAAGCCTCGATAGCCTGCTCCGGGCTGGTGTAGTCCGCAGTGGCGAAGACTTTTACCTCATGCAGCTGGTTGTCACGCCACAACGCAAAACGGGCATTGGTGCCACCAATGTCGCCAACCAGCAGGTCCTTCATTTGAGGTTCTCCAGGGCCGAGGTGAAGGCACTCGCGCCCTGTTCTGCCGGGCTGAACGCCATGCGCATGAAGCCGAACAGCTCGCGCCCGCAGCCCAGGTCATTGCCCTGGGGGGCCGGCGGCAGGTCGCGGCTGGCCAGTTCTTCGGCCGACACCATGACCCGCAATGTGCCTTCGACACCGTCGACCCGCACGATATCACCATCGCGCACCCGCGCCAGCGGGCCGCCGTCATACGCCTCGGGGCAAACGTGGATGGCCGCCGGGATCTTGCCCGAGGCACCGGACATGCGCCCGTCGGTGACCAGCGCCACCTTGTAGCCACGGTCCTGCAGCACACCGAGGAAGGGTGTGAGCTTGTGTAATTCGGGCATGCCGTTGCAACGCGGGCCCTGGAAGCGCACCACGGCGACAAAGTCACGTTCCAGCTCGCCGGCCTTGAACGCATCGGCCAGCGACTGCTGGTCCTGGAACACGCGCGCCGGGGCTTCGACCACCTGGTGCTCGGGGGCGACAGCAGACACCTTCATCACGCCACGGCCCAGGTTGCCTTCCATCACCCGCAGGCCGCCTTCGGCCGAGAACGGCCGCGCCACCGGGCGCAGGATGCTTTCGTCCAGGCTCTGTTGCGGACCTTCACGCCACACCAGCTTGCCATTGTCGAGGAACGGCTCCTGGGTATAGCGGCGCAGGCCGTGGCCAGCCACGGTGTTGACATCTTCGTGCAGCAGCCCGGCATCCAGCAGCTCGCGAATCAGGAAGGCCATGCCACCGGCGGCCTGGAAGTGGTTGATGTCGGCCTTGCCGTTGGGGTAGACGTGGGACAGGGTTGGCACCACCTCGGAGAGGTCGGCCATGTCCTGCCAGGTCAGCTGGATACCTGCCGCCTGGGCGATCGCCGGGATATGCAGGGTGTGGTTGGTCGAGCCGCCCGTGGCGTGCAGGGCGACAATCGAATTGACCAGTGCCTTCTCGTCGACGATTTCGCCCAACGGCATGAAACTGCCGCTGGCCTTGGTCATGCGCGTGACCTGCTGCGCGGCTTCGGCGGTGAGGGCGTCGCGCAGCGGCGTGTACGGGTTGACGAACGAGGCGCCCGGCAGGTGCAGGCCCATCACTTCCATCACCAGCTGGTTGGTATTGGCGGTGCCGTAGAAGGTGCAGGTACCCGGGCTGTGATAGGAGTTCATCTCCGACTCCAGCAGCTCTTCACGGCTGGCCTTGCCTTCCGCATAACGCTGGCGCACATCGGCCTTCTGCTTGTTGGAAATGCCGGACACCATCGGCCCGCCCGGGACAAAGATGGTCGGCAGGTGGCCGAAGCGCAGCGCGCCCATCATCAGGCCTGGGACTATCTTGTCGCAGATGCCCAGCATCAGCGCGGCATCGAACATGTTATGCGACAGCGCTACCGCCGTGGACATGGCGATGACTTCGCGGCTGGCGATGGCCAGCTCCATGCCAGGCTCACCCTGGGTCACGCCGTCGCACATGGCCGGCACGCCCCCCGCGAACTGCCCGACCGAACCGACCTCGCGCAGGGCCTGCTTGATCTGCTCGGGGAAGTGCAGATACGGCTGGTGGGCAGACAACATGTCGTTGTAGGCCGAGACGATAGCCACATTGGCCGCGTTCATCAGGCGCAGAGTCTGCTTGTCCTCGCTGCCACAGCCGGCCACGCCATGGGCGAAGTTGGCGCATTGCAGGCTGGCACGCATGGGGCCTTCACTGGCCGCGCCGCGAATCAGCTGCAGATAGCGTTCGCGGGTGGCTCGGCTGCGTTCGATCAGCCGCTGGGTGACCTCAAGGATGCGCGGATGCATGTACTGGACTCCAGGCTAATTGTAAGGGCGGTTTACCGGGCATTTCCCCTCCAAACGATTGCGGCCTAGGCTCAAGCAAAGGAGCCTGCTGCATCGGTGGAGGCGCATCGCCCAACCACTCGTTGTATGTTTAAACAAAATACTGCCACTAAAAAGGCTTGTTTTCTATCGGCTAGTGAATAATCTTGTAATTCCAACAACAAAACCGTTTCAGTGAAGCTCCTTTTTGCCACAGGTTTCACTCGGACTGCCAGAGGTACTGTCATGACCCTACGCATCGCCATCAATGGATTCGGCCGCATCGGTCGCAACGTCCTGCGCGCACTGTATACCCAAGGCTACCGCCAGGACCTGCAGGTCGTCGCCATCAACGACCTGGGCGACAGCGCCATGAATGCTCACCTGCTCAAGTTCGACAGCGTGCACGGCACGTTCGACGCCACGGTCGAGGCCGACCACGAAAGCCTGACGGTCAATGGTGACCGTATCGCGGTCAGTGCCATCCGCAACCCGGCCGAACTGCCCTGGAAAGCCGAGGCGATCGACGTGGTGTTCGAGTGCACAGGGCTGTTCACCGACCGCGCCAAGGCCGCTGCACACCTTGCGGCAGGGGCGGGCAAGGTCATTGTCTCGGCGCCGGCCAAAGGTGCCGATGCCACCGTGGTGTACGGGGTCAACCATGACATCCTGCGGGCCTCGCACCAGGTCATTTCCAACGCCTCCTGCACCACCAACTGCCTGGCACCGATCGCCCAGGTGCTGCACCGCGAGTTCGGCATCGAGCAAGGCCTGATGACCACCATTCACGCCTACACCAATGACCAGGTGCTGACCGACATGTACCACAGCGACCCGTACCGGGCGCGCTCGGCCACCCAGTCGATGATCCCCAGCAAGACCGGCGCCGCCGAGGCCGTGGGCCTGGTGCTGCCGGAGCTGGCCGGCAAGCTCACTGGCATGGCAGTGCGGGTGCCGGTGATCAACGTGTCGCTGGTGGACCTCACCGTCAACCTCAAGCGCGAGGCCACGGCCGAGCAGGTCAACCAACTGTTCCTCGAAGCCAGCCAGCATTCCAAGGTATTGGGCTACAACGCGTTGCCATTGGTTTCCTGCGATTTCAACCACAACCCGCTGTCGTCGATTTTCGATGCCAACCATACCCGGGCCAACGGGCGCATGCTCAAGGTGCTGGCGTGGTATGACAACGAGTGGGCGTTCAGCAACCGCATGCTGGATAACTGCCTGGCGTTGTGCCAGGCCCGGTAATCCATAGGGCATACGCTCCCCTGTAGGAGCAGCCTTGTGCTGCGAAGAGGCCGGTAAAGCCCATCATTTTCTGTGCGGCTACCGTCCTCTTCGCAGCACAAGGCTGCTCCTACAAGGAATGCGCAGCGACTGGGAGCTCACAATCTTTACCATTTCCTAACACATCCACACTTGACCAACGCTACAGATGATAAGCATTATCATTAACTTTTCGTCGGCCAGGTCCCCCCGTGAGTCAGTCCCGGTTCAACTCCGTCTTCCTCGTCCAGCGCCTCACCCTGTTGCGTACCTTGCAGCGCATGGTTGGCAACCCCAGCACGGCCGAAGACCTGCTGCAGGAAACCTACCTGCGGGTTTCGCGCGCCCTGGGCGAGCGGCCCATCGAGCACATCGAGCCGTTCGTGTTCCAGACCGCGCGCAACCTGGCACTGGACCACCTGCGCGCACGCCGGGTGCAGGCACGCATGCTGGTCGACGACGTGCCCGACGAAGTGCTGCACAGCGTGGCCGCACCCGCCACCAGCAGCGAGGATGCCGCCCACGCCGAGCAGCTGCTCAAGCACCTGAGCGTCAGCCTCAACCAGCTGAGTGAACGCCAGCAGCGCATTTTCATCCTCAGCCGCCTGCACGGCGCCACCTACCTGGAAATCGCCGAACAACTCAGTGTTTCGCCCAGTACGGTGCAAAAGGAACTGAAACTGATCATGGCGATCTGCATGGGTGTTGCCGAACGCCTCAAGTAAGCTGACCGCAGGCGAACGGCGACGCAAAGCCCTTGCCACACCCCGTCTTAGCCTTGATCATTCGCAAAAAACCATTCAAGGATTCACCGTGACCGACAGCCCTGCCCCTCGCCCGTCACCTGCCGGGCCTAGTGCCCGTGCTCGTGCCATGGACGAGGCGCTGGACTGGCTGGTGCGCCTGCAATGCGCCGATGCCGCAGACACCCAGGCCTTTGAAGCCTGGCTGAGCGCCGCACCGGAAAACGCCGAGGCCTATGTCGAGGCAGAAGCACTGTGGAACGGTATGCCGTTGCACCAGGCTGCCACGCAGATGCACCAGCAGCAGCGCCGCTCATGGCGCGGGCGCTTGCGCAGCCACTGGAAACCCTTGGCCACCGCTGCGGTGCTGCTGGTCGGCCTGTTCACCGTTGGCGACCTGCCCACCCGCCTGCAGGCCGACCACCTGACGGTGGTGGGCGAGCGCCAGCGCCTGCAACTGGAAGACGGCGCGAAAGTGCTGCTTAACACCAACTCGGCATTTGCCAGCGACCGCCGGGACGGCCGCCCGGTCGCCCGCCTGCTGCAGGGTGAGGCCTACTTCCAGATACCGGAGGGCGCACTGCTGCCGCTTGAAGTAGAGGCCGGGCCGTTGCGCGCACAGGTGCGCGATACCGACTTTGCCGTGCGCTACCTCGATGGCGAGGCCCAGCTGCGGGTGCAACGCGGTGATGTCGACCTGCAAGGCGCACGCGACCAGCGCATCCGCCTGAGTGCCGGCGACAGCATCAGCGTGGGCCCGCAGGGCTTCGGCCAGCGCCAACGCGCCGACATGCAAAAGGACCTGGCCTGGGTCGACGGCCGTCTGGTGTTCGAGAATTGCCCACTGAGCCAGGTGCTGGCTGAAGTGCGGCGCTACTATCCCGGCTGGATCATCAACCGCAATGCCCAGCTCGAAGACGTTTCAGTCACCGGCAATTACCGCCTCGACCAGCCGTTGGAAACCCTGCGCGCACTGGCCCATATCACCTCGGCACAGCTGCATGAGTATCCTGCGCTGGTGATTCTGAACTGACCCCGAAAATATTTTTACGCGATCGCCCTGCCCCGCCCGTCTCGTTATAGCCAATGCAACTGATTCTTGTTTGAAAGCGAGAACAGCAATCATCTATAACAGCCCGCGCATCAGGGAGCGCTTTCGATGTCCACTGGTCCTACCCGCACGTCCACCCTTCCCCGCCGAACCGGGCAACTGTCCCTGTTGACCCTGGCCCTGCTCGCCAGCGGCGCTTGCAGCCTGCCAGCGCTGGCCGCCGAACCGGCCCGGGCCAGCAGCCCGCGCATGGGTGACTACCGCTTCAGCATCGGCCAGCAGCCGCTGGTGTCGGCGATCAACGCCTTCAGCCAGGTCACCGGCTGGCAAGTCGGCTTCAGCGCCGAGCTGGCCGACGGCGTGGCTTCGCCGGGTGTACAAGGCTCGCTGCCGCCAGATGCCGCCCTCAAGCGCCTGCTGCACGGTACCGGGCTGAGTTTTCGCAAGATCAGCAACGGCAACGTGGTGCTTGAGCGCCAGGCTGGCGGCAACGTAATCGCCCTGCAGCAGGTGACCGTCAGCGCAACCCGGAGTGCTCAGGACGTCAGCCTGGTGCCAAGCACCGTCAGTGTGCAGACCCGAGAGCAGCTGGACCGGCAGAACGTCAACAACATCCAGGACCTGGTGCGCTACGAGCCGGGCGTATCGGTGGCCGGCACCGGCCAGCGCAGCGGCCTGAACGGCTACAACATCCGTGGTATCGACGGCGAGCGGATCCTCACCCAGGTCGACGGTGTATCGATCCCGGACAGTTTCTTCTACGGCCCCTACGCCCAGACCCAACGCAACTACGTCGACCCGGAAACCGTCAAGCGCGTGGAAATCCTCCGCGGCCCGGCCTCGGTGCTGTACGGCAGCAATGCCATCGGCGGCGCTGTGAGCTACTTCACCCTCGACCCCGACGACATCATCAAGCCCGGCAAAGACGTGGGTGCGCGGCTGAAGACCGGCTACAGCTCGGCCGACGAAAGCTGGCTGACCTCCGCCACCGTTGCCGGCCGGGAGGGTGATTTCGATGGCCTGCTGCACCTGAGCCAGCGTAACGGCCACGAGACCGAAACCCACGGCAGCCACAGCGGTGCCGGCCTGTCGCGCACCGAAGCCAACCCGATGGACGTGCGCACCACCAACGTGCTGGCCAAGCTGGGCTGGAACTACGACGACGACGCGCGCCTGGGCTTCACCTACGAGCGCTACAAGGATGACCGCGACCAGAACATCCTCAGCGCGGTGGGCGGGCCGTTCATTCCGGGCTTTGGCGGCATGGGTTACTACAAGGCGCGCAGTGGCAACGACACCATCACCCGCGAGCGCTTTGGCATCAACCATGAGTTCGGCCTGGATTCGCTGGTCGCTGACCACGTCAAGTGGAGCCTCAACTACCAGATCGCCAAGACCGACCAGCACACCGAAGAAGTCTACGCACCGCCTGGCCGCCAGGTACTGCGCACGCGTGACACGACCTACAAGGACCGCCAGTGGGTCTTCGATGCCCAGCTGGACAAGGCATTCAGCATCGGCGCCACCGACCACCTGCTGACCTATGGCACCACGATCAAGCACGAGAAAATCACCGGTACGCGCAGCGGCACGGGCACCTGCCTGGCCGTGGGCTCCGGTTGCTCCGCCGCAGGCGCCGAACGCCCGGCAGACGGCCAGGTTCTGGTCAGCGACTTCCCGGACCCGACCGTGAACACCTACAGCCTGTTCGTGCAGGATGAAATCCGCTGGAACAACTGGACCTTCATGCCCGGTGCGCGCTACGACTACACGCGCATGGAACCCAAGTTCACCGACGAATTCCTGCGTGGCCTGGAGTCCACCGGCACGGCACCCACCTCCCAGGACGACTCGGACAAGAAGTGGCACCGCGTCTCGCCCAAGTTCGGCCTGACCTACGCCTTCAACGACAACTACACCTGGTATGGTCAGTATGCCGAAGGCTTCCGTACTCCGACCGCCAAGGCCATGTACGGAAAGTTCGTGAACCTTGAGGAAGGTTACCGCGTAGAAGGCAACCCAGGCCTGGAACCGGAAAAGAGCAAGAGCTACGAAACGGGCCTGCGTGGCAACTTCGACGCAGGTAACTTCGATGTGGCGGTGTTCTACAACAAGTACCGCGACTTCATCGACGAAGATGCGGTGCAAAGCGCCAATCTGGAACAGACCTTCCAGGCCAACAACATCAAGCACGCCACCATCAAGGGTGCCGAGGTCAAGGGCCGCCTGAACCTCGACCACTTCGGCGCGCCGCAAGGCCTGTATACCCAGGGTTCGATTGCCTACACCTATGGTCGTAACGACGACACTGGTGAGCCACTGAACAGCGTCAACCCGCTGAAGGGCGTGTTCGGCCTTGGTTACGAGCAGCAGAACTACGGCGGCCTGCTGAGCTGGACGCTGGTCAAGCGCAAGACCCGTGTCGACGACTCCAGCTTCTACTCGCCAGACGGTTCGAGCTCGAAGTTCCGCACCCCGGGCTACGGCGTGCTGGACCTGACCGGCTACTACAAGGTCACCGACGACGTGACCATCAACGCCGGCCTGTACAACCTCACCGACAAGAAGTACTGGCAGTGGGATTCGGTACGCAGCTACGACGGCCAAGGTGAAGCGGCTGTGACCCAGCCAGCCAACATCGACCGCCTGACCATGCCGGGGCGCAACTTCGGTATCAATGTGGTTTGGGATATCTGAGGGCTTTAACTTTGAATCGCCTGTGAGATCGAGCGCCGCGCGGGCGGCGCTCGATTCCACAGACGCTGCCGCTCTCAAGCCAAAAACGCAGTTTTTTTACTGTCCCGCCGCCGCTGTTTCGTCTTGTATCTAGATGCCCCTCTTTCCAAGGACTGCCCCCATGACCGAACGCCCAGCCCTGCGCTCCCAGCGCCTGAACCAGATCACCCACGCCCCGCACGCCGAGCTGGATGGCCTGGTCAAATCCCACGCGCCCTTCGACAGCCGCGAAAGCTTCGCCCGCTTCGTCGTTGCCCAGTACCTGTTCCAGTCCGAGCTGCAAGCCCTGTACAACGATCCGCAGCTGAACGCCATAGTCCCCGACCTGGCCGAGCGCTGCCGTGCCGACCAGGCCCGCCTGGACCTCGCCGACCTCGACACCGAAGTGCCAGCCGCCGTGCCAGGCGCCGTGGGCAAGCCGAGCCTGGGCGAGGCAATGGGCTGGATCTTCGTCTCTGAAGGCTCCAAACTGGGCGCTGCGTTTCTGATCAAGCGTGCCGTGGCCCTGGAGCTGTCCGACACCTTCGGTGCCCGCCACCTGGGCGAGCCAGCCGGTGGCCGTGCCGAAGGCTGGAAGCAGTTCACCCGCATCCTCGATGGCCTTGAGCTGTCCGCTGAAGAGGAAGCCGCTGCCGAACGCGGTGCAGTTGCCGCCTTCGAGCGTTTCACCGAACTGCTCAAACATGCCTATGCTGCGGATGCCGCGCTGGTCTGATACGCCGTACCCGGCCACCCTACCGGTGGCCGAACCGCTTTTTGCAGTGAGACCATGACCCGACCTGCCCGCTCGAAGATCGCCCGCCTGTTGTATGGAATCCTGGCTTACGTGAGCCTCGGGGTGGGCTTGGTCGCGATCGTCATACCCGGTTTGCCGACCACCGAATTCATCCTGCTGGCCGCCTGGGCGGCGACCCGCAGCTCGCCGCGCCTGTCTGCCTGGCTGGAGAACCACCGGCTGTTCGGGCCGATTCTCTACAACTGGCGCAACGGCAAGGTGATCCAGCGCCGGGCCAAGGTAAGCGCTACCATCAGCATGCTGCTGTGCGCGGGCCTGATGCTGACGTTTCTGGAGCACCACTGGCCGGTGTTCGTGGCAATCGCCGGCATGACCCTGGGCAACCTGTGGATCTGGTCACGCCCGGAACACGCCTGCCCTGCCCCGTCACAAGCTCAACAACCCTGAATACAGGGCGTAGGCCGCCAGTGCAGCGCCCGCCAGCACGGCGGCGAAAATCAGCTTTTCCCATGTGGTGAACAATGCCTGGCCCTGCTCATGCTTGGCCCTGGCGAACAGGATCACGCCGGGGGCATACAGCAGCGCCGACAGCAGCAGGTACTTGAGCCCGCCGGCATACAACAGCCACACGGCATACAGCAAGGCAACCAGCGCCACCAGCAAGTCCTTGCGGCGCAGCCCCGGTTGCCCGGCGTAGGTTTCTGCACGCACAGCCAGCAGCACGGCATACGCCGCCGACCACAGGTAAGGCACCAGGATCATCGACGAAGCCAGGTAGATGAGGCTGGTGTAGGTACCGGCCGAGAACAGCGTAATCAGCAGGAAGCCCTGGATCATGCAGTTGGTCAGCCACAGGGCGTTGGAGGGCACATGGTTGGCGTTTTCCTTGGCCAGAAAGCGCGGCATGGTCTTGTCCCGCGCCGTGGCGAACAGGATCTCGGCACACAGCAGCGCCCAGGACAGCAACGCACCCAGCAGCGAAACCGCCAGGCCGAGGCTGATCAGCAACGCCCCCCAAGGGCCGACGATATGCTCCAGGACCGAGGCCAGCGACGGGTTCTGCAAACCGGCCAGTTCAGGCTGGGTCATCACCCCCAGCGAAAGCACGTTGACCAGCACCAGCAGCGCCAGCACACCAAGAAAACCGATAACGGTAGCCTTGCCCACATCCGAACGACGCTCGGCGCGCCCGGAGTACACGCTGGCGCCCTCGATGCCGATGAACACGAACACGGTCACCAGCATCATGTTGCGCACCTGCTCCAGCACGCTGCCGAATTGCGGGTTGCTCAAGCCCCAGATGTCACGGGTGAAGATATCGGCACGAAAGGCGAACGCCGCAATCACCACGAACATCAGCAACGGCACCACTTTGGCCACGGTGGTCACCTGGTTGATGAACGCAGCTTCCTTGATGCCGCGCAGAACCAGAAAGTGGACTGACCACAGCAGCAACGAGGCACAGCCGATGGCGATCGGCGTGTTGCCTTCGCCGAAAACCGGAAAGTAAAAGCCCAGGGTGCTGAACAGCAGTACGAAATAGCCGACATTACCCAGCCAGGCGCTGATCCAGTAGCCCCAGGCTGACGAGAAGCCCATGTAGTCGCCGAACCCTGCCTTGGCGTAGGCGTACACCCCCGAGTCCAGTTCCGGCTTGCGGTTGGCCAGTGTCTGGAACACAAACGCCAGGGCCAGCATGCCGACGGCGGTGATGCACCAGCCGATCAGCACCGCCCCGACATCGGCACGCGCCGCCATGTTCTGTGGCAGCGAGAAGATCCCGCCACCGATCATCGAGCCGACCACCAGTGCGATCAGCGCGCCCAGGCGCAGCTTCTGTCCCGGTTCGCTCATGCATCCCCCATTTTTTTACGCGCTGTCATACCTTTGAAACAGCCCTGCAGGCCATATAAATGTGGTTACTTATAAGAGAACCCGCCACTCAAGCTATAGCACTCATAACTGCTTTGTCTATGCATCCTTCCTTAAAAGCTAGCAGCTGGACAGCAACTAGAACAGTTCCCGATAAAACTCAAAATTATTGTGAAAAATTTGCGAAAGCGTCAAAAACGGCTAGCTTCAAGCATCGCAGGCTGAACAGAGCGTTTGCTCTAGAAAGACATGGAGGTGCCAGCGCGCAAGGCTTGCAGCTTTAGCTGTCGGCACTCTCCAGGAGCACCCGTGAAGGAAATTTCCTCCTTCACGTCGCCTTAAACTGACACAAGTCAGCTTACGGCATCGGCGTCGGATTTATGCTGACGTCAACTTTCTCCTGGCAGGAGTTGTTAAATGTCTGATTCATCCGGAAAACTAAAGCTCGGCGCGTTAGTTGCACTTGTCGTCGGTTCGATGATTGGCGGCGGGATCTTCTCGCTGCCGCAAAACATGGCCGCCAGTGCAGGGGTTGGCGCCGTGCTGATCGGCTGGGGCATCACCGCGGTCGGCATGCTGACCCTGGCGTTCGTGTTCCAGACCCTGGCCAACCGCAAGCCTGACCTGGATGGCGGGGTGTATGCCTACGCCAAGGCCGGTTTCGGCGACTACATGGGCTTTTCCTCGGCCTGGGGCTACTGGATCAGTGCCTGGCTGGGTAACGTCGGCTACTTCGTGCTGCTGTTCAGCACCTTGGGTTACTTCTTCCCGATCTTCGGGGAAGGCAACACGCCGGCCGCCATCATTGGCGCATCGGTGCTGTTGTGGGCGGTGCACTTCCTGGTGCTGCGCGGCATCAAGGAAGCCGCATTCATCAACCTGGTCACCACCGTGGCCAAAGTGGTGCCGCTGGTGCTGTTCGCGCTGATCTGCCTGTTTGCCTTCAGGCTCGACATCTTCACCGCCGACATCTGGGCCCTGGGTACACCGGAGCTGGGCAGCGTGATGAACCAGGTGCGCAACATGATGCTGGTCACCGTGTGGGTGTTCATCGGCATCGAGGGCGCGAGCATCTTCTCGTCCCGGGCGGAAAAGCGCTCTGACGTGGGCAAGGCCACGGTCATCGGCTTTGTCACCGTGCTGCTGTTCCTGGTGCTGGTCAACGTACTGTCGCTGGGCATCATGACCCAACCGGAACTGGCCAAGCTGCAGAACCCGTCGATGGCAGCCGTACTGGAGCATGTGGTCGGCCACTGGGGCGCGGTGCTGATCAGCGTCGGCCTGATCATCTCGCTGTTGGGGGCCTTGCTTTCGTGGGTACTGCTGTGCGCCGAGATCATGTTCGCTGCCGCCAAAGACCACACCATGCCGGAGTTCCTGCGCCGCGAAAATGCCAACCAGGTACCGGCCAACGCCCTGTGGCTTACCAACGCCATGGTGCAGATCTTCCTGGTGATCACGCTGTTCTCCAACAGCACCTACCTGTCGCTGATCTACCTCGCCACCTCGATGATCCTGGTGCCCTACCTGTGGTCGGCAGCCTATGCGTTCCTGCTGGCACTGCGCAGCGAAACCTACGAGCAGGCCCTGGCCGAACGCAAGAAAGACCTGATCATCGGCGGCATCGCCCTGCTGTACGCCATCTGGCTGCTGTACGCCGGCGGCGTGAAATACCTGCTGCTCTCGGCCCTGCTCTACGCACCTGGGGCGATTTTGTTCGCCAAAGCCAAGCGTGAAGTTGGCCAACCTATCTTCACCAACGTGGAAAAACTGATCTTCGCAGCCGTGGTCATTGGCGCCCTGGTGGCAGCTTATGGCCTGTACGACGGCTTCCTGACCCTTTGACCCACGTCTTCGTTCAATTGGAGGAATGAAACCATGTCCGCTGAAAAACAGAAGTACGGTGTCCACTCCGAAGCCGGCAAACTGCGCAAAGTGATGGTTTGCTCGCCGGGCCTGGCGCACAAGCGCCTGACGCCGAGCAACTGTGACGAGCTGCTGTTCGACGATGTGATCTGGGTCGACCAGGCCAAGCGTGACCATTTCGACTTCGTCACCAAAATGCGCGAGCGCGGCGTGGATGTGCTGGAAATGCACAACCTGCTGACCGACATCGTGCAGCAACCCGAAGCCCTCAAGTGGATCCTTGACCGCAAGATTACCTCTGACACCGTGGGTGTCGGCCTGACCAACGAGGTGCGTAGCTGGCTCGAAGGGCTGGAACCACGCCACCTGGCAGAGTTCCTGATTGGCGGCGTGGCGGGCCAGGACCTTCCAGTAAGCGAAGGCGCCGAAGTGATCAAGATGTACAACAAGTACCTGGGCCACTCCAGCTTCATTCTGCCGCCGCTGCCCAACACCCAGTTCACCCGCGACACCACCTGCTGGATCTACGGTGGCGTGACGCTCAACCCGATGTACTGGCCTGCGCGACGCCAGGAAACCCTGCTGACCACAGCCATTTACAAGTTCCACAAGGAATTCACCGGCGCCGACTTCCAGGTGTGGTACGGCGACCCGGACAAGGATCACGGTAACGCCACCCTCGAGGGCGGCGACGTGATGCCGGTCGGCAAGGGCATCGTGCTGATCGGCATGGGTGAGCGCACCTCGCGCCATGCCATCGGCCAACTGGCTCAGAACCTGTTCGAGAAAGGCGCGGCCGAGAAAGTCATCGTCGCTGGCCTGCCGAAGTCCCGCGCGGCGATGCACCTGGACACCGTGTTCAGCTTCTGCGACCGCGACCTGGTAACGGTGTTCCCGGAGGTGGTGAAAGAGATCAAGCCATTCATCATCACCCCAGACTCCAGCAAGCCCTATGGCATGAACATCGCGCCGCAGGATGCCTCGTTCCTCGAGGTGGTATCCGAACAGTTGCTGGGCAACAAAGACAAACTGCGCGTGGTCGAGACCGGCGGCAACAGCTTTGCCGCCGAGCGCGAACAATGGGATGACGGCAACAACGTGGTGGCCATCGAGCCGGGCGTGGTCATCGGTTATGACCGCAACACCTACACCAACACCCTGCTGCGCAAGGCCGGCATCGAGGTCATCACCATCAGCGCCGGCGAACTGGGCCGGGGCCGGGGCGGCGGCCACTGCATGACCTGCCCGATTGTGCGTGACCCGATCGACTACTAACGACCATTGCACCCGGCCGCGCCCACAAAGTGCCGGCCGGGACACTACCGGACTCAAGGAGAAGCAATCATGGCGTTCAACATTCACAACCGCAACCTGCTCAGCCTGGAACACCACACCAACCGTGAGCTGCGCTACCTGCTGGACCTGTCCCGCGACCTCAAGCGTGCCAAGTACACTGGCACCGAGCAGCAGCACCTGAAGGGCAACAACATCGCGCTGATCTTCGAAAAAACCTCCACCCGTACCCGCTGCGCCTTCGAAGTGGCGGCTTACGACCAGGGCGCGAACGTTACCTACATCGACCCCAACTCTTCGCAGATCGGCCACAAAGAGAGCATGAAGGACACCGCCCGCGTGCTCGGGCGCATGTACGACGCCATCGAGTACCGTGGCTTCAAGCAGGAAATCGTCGAAGAGCTGGCCAAGTTTGCCGGCGTACCGGTGTTCAACGGCCTGACCGATGAGTACCACCCCACCCAGATGATCGCTGACGTGCTGACCATGCGCGAGAACAGCGACAAGCCGCTGCACGACATCAGCTACGCCTACCTGGGCGACGCCCGCAACAACATGGGTAACTCGCTGCTGCTGATAGGCGCCAAGCTCGGCATGGACGTGCGCATTGCTGCGCCAAAGGCACTGTGGCCGCATGACGACCTGGTCGAGCGCTGCAAGAAGTACGCTGAGGAAAGCGGCGCCCGCATCACCCTCACCGAAGACCCGAAAGCGGCGGTCAAGGGTGTGGACTTTGTTCATACCGACGTGTGGGTTTCGATGGGCGAGCCGATCGAAGCCTGGGGTGAGCGCATCAAGCAGCTCAAGCCTTACCAGGTGAATGCCGAGCTGATGAAGTCCACTGGCAACCCACGGACCAAGTTCATGCACTGCCTGCCAGCGTTCCATAACTCCGACACCAAGGTCGGCAAGCAGATCGCCGAACAGTACCCGGACCTGGCCAACGGCATCGAAGTGACTGACGACGTGTTCGAGTCGCCGGCCTGCATCGCCTTCGAGCAGGCGGAAAACCGCATGCACACCATCAAGGCAATCCTGGTATCGACCCTGGCTGACCTCTGACAATCACTTCGCTCCTGTGGGAGCTGGCTTCCGGCGATGCCGGCAAGCCAGCTCCCACAAAGGATCGAGGCGCTCACCCCATCTGCGTAAAGGACATTCCCCATGCGTATCGTTGTTGCATTGGGCGGCAACGCCCTGCTGCGTCGCGGCGAGCCCATGACCGCTGACAACCAGCGCGCCAATATCCGCACCGCCACCGAACAGATCGCCAAGATTCACCCTGGCAACGAACTGGTCATCGCCCACGGCAACGGTCCGCAAGTCGGGCTGCTGTCGCTTCAGGCCCTGTCCTACAAGCCTGACGAGGCTTACCCACTGGACGTGCTGGGTGCAGAAACCGAAGGCATGATCGGCTACATGATCGAACAGGAACTGGGCAACCTGCTGGCTTTCGAGGTGCCGTTCGCCACCCTGCTCACCCAGGTGGAAGTGGACGCCAACGACCCCGCCTTCAAGGACCCGACCAAGTTCATCGGCCCGGTCTACAGCAAGGAAGAGGCCGAGCGCCTGGCCAAAGAGAAAGGCTGGGTGGTCAAGGCCGATGGCGACAAGTACCGTCGTGTGGTGGCCAGCCCGAAACCCAAGCGCATCTTCGAAATCCGCCCGATCAAGTGGCTGCTGGAAAAGAACAGCATCGTGATTTGCGCAGGCGGTGGCGGCATCCCCACCATGTACGATGAAAACCGCAAGCTCAAAGGTATCGAAGCGGTCATCGACAAGGACCTGTGCTCGGCACTGCTGGCAGAGCAATTGGAAGCCGACCTTCTGATCATCGCCACTGACGTCGATGCAGCCTACATTGACTGGGGCAAGCCGACGCAAAAAGCCATTGCCCAGGCCCACCCGGACGAACTCGAACGCCTCGGCTTCGCCGCCGGTTCCATGGGGCCGAAAGTGCAAGCTGCCAGTGACTTTGCCCGCAAAACCGGCAAGGTGGCGGTGATCAGTTCGCTGGAAAACATTGAAGACATTGTCAAAGGTACTGCCGGCACACGGGTTTCCACCGAGAAGCCTGGGATCAGCTACCGTTGAATGCAGTTGGCGGGTGCCTGGCGCCCGCCGTTTTCGACCTCCGGGAGGATTCGCCATGGCTCAGTTTCAACCCGGTCACGTGCATATCGAGCGCACTGCGCTGAACAGCACCGACCACAGTTACGACCTCAACATCGAGTACGAAGCGACGCAAGATCCCAAGGAAGGCCGCGGCATACAGTTCCATATGCATGGCAGCATCGAAGGCAAGACGATTGATGAAAAGTTCTTTCTGCCCAAGGACCAGGTGCTGCCCAGTTTCTTGATGGTGATGAGCCGCAAGGCCCAGGCCCACCTCGCCCCGCCCAAGAAATTCGAAACCCTTGGCTCACCGCACAAGATCTACGACGCGATGTTCGAAGATATCCGCGCCAAACTGGATGTGAAGTCGGGCGACTCGATCAAGCCTGAACATCTGGAGTGATTTCAGAATTTTGGGGCTGCTTTGCAGCCCATTCGCGGCACAAGGCCGCTCCTACAGGAGAATGCATAAACTTTGTGGGAGCGGCCTTGTGTCGCGATGGGGCTGCAAAGCGGCCCCGGCAATGTTAAGGCATACTACCGCCCTCCCCGGCCACCACCTTTCGCCTCCTCATGCGCATCCACGTCAGCTTCATCGACCGCGTCGGCATCACCCAGGAAGTCCTCGCCCTGCTCGGTGCCCGCCACCTCAACCTGGACGCCGTGGAGATGGTCCCGCCGAACGTCTACATCGACGCCCCCACCCTCAGCCCCGCCGTGCTCGAAGAACTGCATGATGCACTGTTCGAGGTGCAGGGCGTGCAATCGGTGGACGTGGTCGACATCCTCCCAGGCCAGCGTCGTCACCTGCAGCTCGATGCCCTGCTGGCAGCGATGAGCGACCCGGTGCTGGCAGTGGACAGCGCAGGCCTGGTGCTGCTGGCCAACCCGGCGCTGATCGCCCTGTGCGGCCGCGAATCCGCCGGGCGCTCGGTGGGTGAACTGTTCGGCGACCCCGCGCTGCTGCAAGCGCTGCTGGACAACAACTTCCACCTGCCCATGCGCGAGATGCAGCTCAACGGCCAGAGCCTGCTGCTGGACGCCATGCCGATCACCAACGCCGGTGGCCTGCTGACGCTGTACCCCCCGACGCGCATGGGCGAACGCCTGTCGGCCCTGCACCACGACCACGCCGAAGGCTTCGATGCCCTGCTCGGCGAGTCGCCCGCCATCCGCACCCTCAAGGCCCGGGCCCTGCGCGTGGCGGCGCTCGATGCACCGCTGCTGGTGCATGGCGAAACCGGCACCGGTAAAGAGCTGGTGGCCCGCGCCTGCCATGCCATCAGCAGCCGCCATGCGGCACCATTCCTGGCGCTGAACTGTGCCGCACTGCCCGAAAGCCTGGCCGAGAGCGAGTTGTTCGGTTACGCCCCTGGCGCCTTCACCGGCGCGCAACGCGGTGGCAAGCCTGGGCTGATGGAGCTGGCCAACCAGGGCACGGTGTTCCTTGATGAAATTGGCGAAATGTCACCGTATTTGCAGGCCAAGCTGCTGCGTTTTCTAAGCGATGGCAGCTTCCGTCGGGTGGGCGGCGACCGCGAAGTGAAGGTGGATGTGCGCATCATCAGCGCCACCCACCGCGACCTGGAGCGCATGGTCGCCGAAGGCAGCTTCCGCGAAGACCTGTTCTACCGCCTCAACGTGCTCAACCTGCAGGTACCGCCCTTGCGCGACAGGGGCCAGGACATCCTGATGCTGGCGCACTTCTTCATGCAGCAAGCCTGCACACAGATCCAGCGCCCAGCCTGCCGGCTGACCCCCGCCACCCACTCTGCACTGCTGGCCAACCCTTGGCCGGGCAACGTGCGCCAGCTACAGAACGTGATTTTCCGCGCTGCAGCCATCTGCGAGGGCAACCTGGTGGATATCGGCGACCTGGACATTGCTGGCACCTCGGTGGCCCGCGGGCAGGACGGCGAAGTGGCCAGCCTGGAACAGGCCGTGGGTGATTTCGAGCGGGAACTGTTACAGCGCCTGTATGCCAGTTACCCGTCGACGCGGCAGCTGGCCGGGCGCTTGCAAACTTCGCATACCGCTATTGCCCAGCGGCTGCGTAAATATGGAATACCCGGGAAACTTTGATGCGTGTCGTCAAAACCGACAGCTCATTCAGACTTTTCCTAGCCGTGTAGCCGCAATTGACTGGAGTGCTCGCCGTAGAATGGTGACATCGTAATTTCGCATGTCACCTTGAACGAAGAGTACCTTGATGTTTGAACTCGATTTTTACGGGACACTTGTAGCCGCCTCTTTAGTACTGCTACTGGGGCGCGGGCTGGTCGCGCGCATTGGTTTCCTGCGCGTTTACAATATCCCGGAACCTGTTGCAGGCGGATTGGTCGTTGCCTTGGCACTTTTGGCATTACGCAGCTTCGATATACAGGTCCAGTTTGATACCTCATTGCAAACCCCGTTGATGCTGGCGTTCTTCGCCACCATCGGTTTGAGTGCAGACTTCGCCAGCCTGAAGAAAGGCGGGCGTGTGGTCGCCGTGTTCCTGCTGGTGGTGACTGGCTTGCTCCTGGTGCAGAACGCCATGGGCATCGGCCTGGCAACGGCCTTGGGGCTCGACCCGTTGATGGGCCTGCTGGCCGGTTCGATCAGTCTCTCCGGTGGCCACGGCACAGGCGCCGCCTGGGGCGCGACGTTCACTGAAAAATTTGGCCTGCCTTCGGCCTCCGAACTGGCGATGGCCTCTGCCACTTTCGGCCTGGTATTGGGCGGCCTTATTGGCGGCCCGGTTGCCAGGCTGCTGATCAAGCGGGTAAAGACGCACGGCAGCGAAGAAGAAGCCCCCCAACTGCCAAAAGGCTTTGAGCAGCCGAATAAAGAGCGCCTGATTACATCATCTTCATTCATCGAAACCTTGGCCCTGATTGCCGTCAGCTTGCTGGCGGGCACCCTCCTTCACGGTTTATTGAAAAGCACTGCATTTGAATTACCGACCTTCGTGTGCGTATTGTTCGTCGGCGTGCTGTTGCGCAACGTTCTTTCCGCATTCGGCTTCTACCGTGTATTCGAGCGGGAAGTTTCGGTCTTGGGCAATGTCAGTTTGTCCCTGTTCCTGGCCATTGCCTTGATGTCGCTGAAGTTGTGGGACCTGGCCGCACTGGCCTTACCCTTCTTTATATTGCTGGCCGCGCAAACACTGGTCATGGCACTGTTCGCGATCTTCGTGACGTTCCGGGTGATGGGCCGCAACTACGATGCGGCAGTACTGGCTGCCGGGCACTGCGGCTTCGGCCTGGGGGCAACGCCGACGGCCATCGCCAACATGCAGGCGGTGACCCAGCGCTACGGCGCCTCGCACATTGCTTTCCTGGTAGTGCCGATGGTGGGCGCGTTCTTCATCGACATCATCAATGTGATCGTGATCAAGTTGTACCTGGCATTGCCCTTCCTTACTGGAGGTTGAATCCCGACAACCCCACCTGTATCGATTTCAATACATCGGATTGAAATCGATACACACGCATTCGAATGCGCCTGCACAAGGGTTTGATCCCAAAACCCATTCCTCCTCCTCGCTAACTGTAGCGTTTTCATTCCACAAAAATGACAAATGGATTGCATTAATTAGATAAGTTGTTGATTTAAAAGGATTTATTATGATTGGCCGCATTATTGCTTAGGGATCCCAACCCAAGAGCGCGGAGCCACCGCGCCCAACGCCCTGCTTCCCGAGGATTCCCCATGAGCGAGTTGCGTTTCACTGAAGATCACGAATGGCTGCGCGTCGAAGCCGATGGCAGCGTCACCGTGGGCATCACTGCCTACGCCCAGAACGCCCTTGGCGATGTGGTTTTCGTGCAACTGCCCGAGTTGCAGCAGTATGAGAAAGGTAGCGAAGCGTCCACCGTCGAGTCGGTCAAGGCCGCCAGCGGCGTGTACATGCCGCTGACCGGCGAAGTGGTCGAGGTCAACGGCCAGCTCGAAAGCAGCCCTGAACTGGTCAACGAAGACCCGATGGGGGAAGGCTGGTTCTTCCGCTTCAACCCGGCCGACATGAGCGAAGTCACCGCCCTGCTCGACCAGGACGCGTACGACCGCCTGATCAAAGCCAACGACGACGCCTGAGGAACCCCGCCATGACCATCAACCTCAGCACAGCCAACGAATTCATCGCCCGCCACATCGGCCCTCGCGCCGCTGACGAGCAGGCCATGCTCGCCGCCCTGGGCTTCGACTCGCTGGACGCCATGACGGCCGCAGTCATCCCAGACAGCATCAAGGGCACCAGCGTATTGGGCTCGCACGACGGCCAGAGCGAAGCCGACGCGCTCGCCGCGCTCAAGGCCATCGCCGGCAAGAACCAGCTGTTCAAAAGCTACATCGGCCAGGGCTACTACAACACCCACACCCCGGCGCCGATCCTGCGCAACCTGCTGGAAAACCCGGCCTGGTACACCGCCTACACACCGTACCAGCCAGAAATTTCCCAAGGCCGCCTGGAAGCGCTGCTGAACTTCCAGACCCTGATCAGCGACCTGACCGGCCTGCCGATCGCCAACGCCTCCCTGCTCGACGAAGCCACTGCTGCGGCCGAGGCCATGACCTTCTGCAAGCGCCTGTCGAAGAACAAGGCCAGCCACGCCTTCTTCGCCTCCGTGCACTGCCACCCGCAAACCCTCGACGTGCTGCGCACCCGTGCCGAGCCGCTGGGTATCGAGGTGGTGGTCGGCGACGAGCGTGAGCTGGGCGATGTCAGTGCCTTCTTCGGCGCCCTGCTGCAATACCCCGCCAGCAACGGTGAAGTGTTTGACTACCGTGAAGTGGTACAGCGCTTCCACGCCGCCAACGCGCTGGTCGCCGTCGCGGCCGACCTGCTGGCCCTGACCCTGCTGACCCCACCGGGCGAGTTTGATGCCGACGTGGCCATCGGCAGCGCCCAGCGTTTTGGCGTACCACTGGGCTTCGGTGGCCCGCACGCGGCTTACTTCGCCACCCGGGACGCGTTCAAGCGCGACATGCCGGGCCGCCTGGTCGGCGTATCGATCGACCGCTTCGGCAAGACCGCCCTGCGCCTGGCCATGCAGACCCGCGAGCAGCACATCCGCCGCGAAAAGGCCACCAGCAACATCTGCACCGCCCAGGTGCTGCTGGCCAACATCGCCAGCATGTTCGCCGTTTACCACGGCCCGGCCGGCCTCAAGCGCATTGCCGAACGCACCCATGCACTGACCGCGATCCTGGCCGCCGGCCTGAAGACGCTGGGCGTACAGGTAGTGGGCGCCAGCGCCTTCGACACCCTGACCCTGGCTACTGGCACTGCCACCGCAACCCTGCATGACAAGGCACGCGCCCAGGGCATCAACCTGCGCCAGATCGATGCCGCCCACGTGGGCCTGTCGCTGGACGAAACCAGCAGCCAGGCTGACGTTGAATCCCTGTGGCAGCTGTTCGGCGACGACAAGGCCCAGCCTGACTTCGCCGCCCTGGCCGCCAGCACCGGTTCGCTGCTGCCTGCCGCCCTGCTGCGCCAGTCGGCCATCCTCGAACACCCGGTGTTCAACCGTTACCACAGCGAAACCGAGCTGATGCGCTACCTGCGCCGCCTGGCCGACAAGGACCTGGCACTGGACCGCAGCATGATCCCGCTGGGCTCGTGCACCATGAAGCTGAACGCGGCCAGTGAAATGATCCCGGTTACCTGGGCCGAGTTCGGCAACCTGCACCCGTTCGCCCCGGCCGCGCAGAGCCAGGGCTACCTGCAGATGACCACCGAGCTGGAAGCCATGCTGTGCGCCGCCACCGGCTATGATGCCGTGTCGCTGCAGCCCAACGCCGGCTCCCAAGGCGAGTACGCAGGCCTGCTGGCCATCCGCGCCTACCACCGCAGCCGTGGCGAAAGCCACCGCGACATCTGCCTGATCCCGTCGTCGGCCCACGGCACCAACCCGGCCACCGCACACATGGCTGGCATGCGCGTAGTCGTCACCGCCTGTGACGCCCGCGGCAACGTCGATGTCGAGGACCTGCGCGCCAAGGCCATCGAGCACCGCGAACGCCTGGCCGCGATCATGATCACCTACCCGTCGACCCACGGTGTGTTCGAGGAAGCGATCGGCGAAATCTGCGCGATCATCCACGACAACGGTGGCCAGGTGTACATCGACGGCGCCAACATGAACGCCATGGTCGGCCTGTGCGCGCCGGGCAAGTTCGGCGGCGACGTATCGCACCTGAACCTGCACAAGACCTTCTGCATCCCGCACGGTGGCGGCGGCCCGGGCGTTGGCCCGATTGGCGTCAAGTCGCACCTGGCGCCGTTCCTGCCAGGCCATGCGCAGCTGGAAAACACCGAAGGGGCGGTGTGCGCCGCACCGTTCGGCAGCGCCAGCATCCTGCCGATCACCTGGATGTACATCCGCATGATGGGCGGTGCCGGCCTCAAGCGTGCTTCGCAGATGGCGATCCTCAACGCCAACTACATCGCCCGCCGCCTGGAAGAGCACTATCCTGTTCTGTATACCGGTGGCAATGGCCTGGTGGCCCACGAGTGCATCCTCGACCTGCGCCCACTGAAAGACACCAGCGGCATTAGCGTCGACGACGTGGCCAAGCGCCTGATCGACTTCGGTTTCCACGCCCCGACCATGTCCTTCCCGGTGGCCGGCACGCTGATGATCGAACCGACCGAAAGCGAGGCCAAGGAAGAACTGGACCGCTTCTGCGACGCGATGATCCAGATCCGCGAAGAAATCCGTGCGGTCGAAAGCGGTAGCCTGGACAAGGACGACAACCCGCTGAAGAACGCCCCGCACACGGCGGCCGAGCTGGTTGGCGAGTGGGCCCACGGCTACAGCCGCGAGCAGGCGGTCTACCCGCTGCCAAGCCTGGTGGAAAGCAAGTACTGGCCGCCGGTCGGCCGGGTCGACAACGTGTTCGGCGACCGCAACCTGGTGTGCGCCTGCCCGTCGATCGAGAGCTATCAGGACGCCTGATTGCGCTCAGGCCCGCTACCTGACTTGAGGTGTGGACCTCTGTGGGAGCGGGCGCGCCCGCGAATGCGATGATGCCTTCACCGACGCATTCGCGGGCACGCCCGCTCCCACAGGGTTCACCGTCCGCCTAATTTTCCTGGCTGGAGGAACCACCATGTCACTGAGCGTCTTCGACCTGTTCAAGATCGGCATCGGCCCCTCCAGCTCCCATACGGTCGGCCCGATGCGTGCTGCCGCACGTTTTGCCGAAGGCCTGCGCCGCGACGGACTGCTGCCCAGCACGGTTAGCGTCAAGGCCGAGCTGTATGGCTCCCTGGGCGCCACCGGCAAGGGCCACGGCAGTGACAAGGCCGTACTGCTAGGCCTTGAAGGTGAACACCCCGACACCGTCGACACCGGCTCCATCCCAGGCCGCCTGCAAGCCATCCGCGACAGCGGCCACATCAACCTGCTGGGCGAACAGCGCATTGCGTTCATCGAAAAGCAGCACCTGGCAATGATCCGCAAGCCGCTGGACTACCACCCCAACGGCATGATCTTCCGCGCCTTCGACGACGCCGGCCTGCAAATCCGCAGCCGCGAATACTACTCGGTGGGCGGTGGTTTCGTGGTCGACGAGGATGCCGCCGGTCACGACCGTATCGTCGAGGACAGCACAGTGCTGCCCTACCCGTTCAAGACCGCCAAGGAACTGCTTGGCCACTGCACCACGCAAAACCTGTCGGTAAGCCAGGTGATGCTGGCCAACGAGGCCGCCTGGCGCCCGGAGGCGGAGACCCGCGCCGGGCTGCTGCGTATCTGGCAGGTGATGCAGGATTGCGTCGAAGCCGGCTGCCAGCATGAAGGCATCCTGCCGGGCGGGCTCAAGGTCAAGCGGCGGGCGCCAGCCCTGTATCGCCAGCTGAGCCGCCACCCGGAAGCCAGCCTGCGCGATGCGTTGTCGGTGCTCGACTGGGTCAACCTCTACGCCTTGGCAGTGAACGAGGAAAACGCCAATGGCGGGCGTGTGGTTACCGCACCCACCAACGGCGCGGCGGGCATCGTCCCGGCGGTGATGCACTACTACATGCGCTTCGTGCCGGGCGCCAGCGACGACGGGGTGGTGCGTTTTCTGCTCACCGCCGCGGCGATCGGCATCCTGTACAAAGAGAACGCCTCCATCTCCGGCGCCGAAGTGGGCTGCCAGGGTGAAGTCGGCGTGGCCTGTTCCATGGCCGCCGGCGCGCTGTGCGAAGTGATGGGCGGCAGCGTGCAGCAGGTGGAAAACGCTGCCGAAATCGGCATGGAACACAACCTGGGCCTGACCTGCGACCCGATCGGCGGGCTGGTCCAGGTGCCCTGCATCGAGCGCAACGCCATGGGCTCGGTGAAGGCGATCAACGCGGTGCGCATGGCCTTGCGCGGCGACGGGCAGCACTTCGTGTCGCTCGACAAGGTCATCCGCACCATGCGCCAGACCGGCGCCGACATGAAAAGCAAATACAAGGAGACCGCCCGCGGCGGTCTTGCCGTCAACATCATCGAATGTTGACCCAACAATAAAACCAAGGAGTCACCGATGTCCGAAACACTGCTCAAGACCCCACTGCACGCCCTGCACCAGGAACTGGGTGCGCGCATGGTGCCGTTTGCCGGCTACGACATGCCGGTGCAGTACCCGCTGGGCGTGCTCAAGGAACACCTGCACACCCGCGAGCAGGCCGGCCTGTTCGATGTCTCGCACATGGGCCAGATCATCCTGCGCGGTGCCGATGCCGCCAAGGCCCTGGAAAGCCTGGTACCGGTGGATATCATCGACCTGCCGGTGGGCATGCAGCGCTATGCCATGTTCACCAATGAACAAGGCGGCATCCTTGACGACCTGATGGTTGCCAACCTGGGCGACGACACCCTGTTCCTGGTGGTCAACGCCGCCTGCAAGGACCAGGACCTGGCTCACCTTCAAACGCACATCGGTAGCCGTTGCGAGGTGCAGCCGCTGTTCGAACAACGTGCCCTGCTTGCCCTGCAAGGGCCGGCAGCGGTCAAGGTACTGGAGCGCCTGGCCCCGGAAGTGGGCGGCATGACCTTCATGCAGTTCCGGCCGGTAAAACTGCTGGGTGAAGACTGCTTCGTCAGCCGCTCAGGCTACACCGGCGAAGACGGCTACGAGATTTCGGTACCGGTCCAGGCCGCCGAAGCCTTGGCCCGCCGCCTGCTGGCCGAGCCCGAAGTACAGCCTATCGGCCTGGGCGCACGCGACTCGCTGCGCCTGGAAGCCGGCCTGTGCCTGTATGGCCATGACATGAATACCGAGACCACCCCGATCGAAGCCAGCCTGCTGTGGGCGATTTCCAAGGTGCGCCGTGCCGACGGTGCACGTGCGGCCGGCTTCCCCGGCGCCGAAGCGATCTTTGCCCACCAGCGCGACGGCGTGGCGCGCAAACGTGTCGGCCTGTTGCCGCAGGAGCGCACGCCAGTACGTGAAGGCGCGGATATTGTCGATGCGAACGATAAGCCGGTAGGTAAAGTGTGCAGCGGCGGCTTTGGCCCGACACTCGGCGCACCTGTTGCAATGGGTTATATCGATAGTGAACATGCTGCACTCGACACCGCACTGTTTGCCGTGGTGCGCGGCAAGAAGGTTGCCTTGAAAGTCAGCAAAATGCCTTTCGTGGCGCAACGTTACTACCGTGGTTGAAACGGCTTTGTGAAGATTATGGCCAGGTTCGACATATTCGTTTTCGAACCTGCCCAATAACTTTTGAACATGGCGCCAGGCCAGGCGCCATGCCGTTTCCGACAAATTGGTCGGTTATCGGCAAGCGGCCGATTTTCCATTCGACCAAGGGCTTGTTTTTCGCTCGGGAGTTGTCGTAGAGTCAGTGCACTGTGTTTGCATGGGTCGCAACAGTTCGTGACCTGGGCCAGTAGCCGCAATCTGCTACAACCCGTTCGACGTCTCTTACTTTCCTGCAACCCAGCCCAGTAATCTTTTGCTTACAAACAATGCAGAAGAAACTGTCATCAAAATTTAAGTTTCATAGGAAATAAGACAATGGCTGAGCGTCAGAACGGTACCGTCAAGTGGTTCAATGACGAAAAAGGTTACGGTTTCATCACCCCAGAAAGCGGTCCGGATCTGTTCGTGCACTTCCGCGCCATCCAGGGCAACGGCTTCAAGAGCCTGAAAGAAGGCCAGAAAGTGACCTTCGTTGCTGTGCAAGGCCAAAAAGGCATGCAGGCTGACGAAGTCCAGGCTGAAGCCTGATACTTCTAAAAAAGAGCCCCTGCGTTGACGCGCAGGGGCTTTTTTTTGCTTGCGATTCCATAGAATGAGCTTTTTCCCCTGGAGTTGCCGAGCGATGCCCAAGCCCCACCTTATCCCTCAGGGCGACTTCCCCGCTGCTGGCCTGGGCCGACGACTGGCCGCAATGTTTTATGACTTCCTGCTATGTACTGCGCTGCTCATCGTGACAGCCGGTGCCTACAAGCTGATCCAGATGGCGATCATCGGCGAAGCGCGCATGCGAGAGCTGACCGAAGCCGGCGCACTGGATGGCGACCCGCTATTGTCGACGGTACTGCTGTTCGCCTTGTTCGGCTTCTTTGCCAAGTTCTGGACCCATGGCGGGCAGACGCTGGGTATGCAGGTGTGGGGCGTGCGCGTGCAGAATGCCGATGGTTCTGCCATCAGCCTGTGGCAGGCGTTGTTGCGCTTCGTGGTATCGATTGCCTCATGGCTGTGTCTGGGGCTGGGTTTTTTCTGGGTGTTGATCGACAAGCGAAAGCGTGGCTGGCATGACATCTATTCGGAAAGCCAGCTGGTGCGGGTGCCGAAGCAGAAGAAATGATCCGAGCGTTGTGTTGCCTGTTCAGGCCTCTTCGCGGGTTTACCCGCGAAGAGGCCTGAACAGGCAACACCCATGAAAAAGCCGACACTGAGGTCGGCTTTTTTGTACAACTCAGGCCACTATCCTGCCCGACGCAACAGCCAGACACCGGCCAAGGCGCAGATCCCCGCCGGGATCACCACCGCCAGCAGCGGCGGGAAGCCGAACACCTGGCTCGAAGGCCCCAACAGGTCCTGGGCGATGCGGAACACGAAACCCACCAGCACACCGGTGAACACGCGCTGGCCGAGGGTTACCGAGCGCAGCGGGCCGAAGATGAAGGAAATCGCCATCAGCACCAGCGCCGCGGTGACCATCGGCTGCAGCACCTTGGTCCAGAACGCCAACCAGTAACGGGCATTGTTCAGGCCCTGGTCGGACAAGTAGTGGATGTAATCCCACAACCCGGTAATGGACAGCGACTCCGGCGCCAGGATTACCGTATTGAGCAGTTCTGGCGTGAGCGAGACATCCCAGCGCTCCTGCGGTGCGCTGACGACTTCAGTGTGGTCGCCACGGAAGTAGGTGGTACGCACGTCGGCGAGCAACCAGTGGTCGCTCTGGTACTGCGCGCGGCGGGCGAAGCTCGAAGTAACGATCTTGCGCTCGCTGTCGAAGCGGTAACGGGTCACACCCAGCAACAGGCCGTTGGGCTGCACGGCGTTGATGTGCACGTATTCTTCACCCTGTCGGTGCCACATGCCGCGCTTGGAGCTTTGCGCCTCACCACCGCCCTGGGCCAGGGAACGGTCGGCCTGGGCCTTGTTCTCGGTCACCGGCGCCACGTATTCGCCAATCAGCAGGCCGACCAGCATCAGCACCAGCATCGGCTTCATCACCGCCCAGACGATGCGGCCGATGGACACCCCGGCCGCACGCATGATGGTCAGTTCGCTGCTGCTGGCCAGGCTGCCCAGGCCGATCAGGCAGCCGATCAGGGCGGCCATCGGCAGCATGTCGTACAGCCGCCGAGGTGCGGTGAGCATGACGAAGTTGCCAGCCTCCATCACCGTGTAGGTGTCACTCAGGTCGCTCATCTCGTCGATGAAGGCGAACAGCGAGGCCAGGCCGAGGATGATGCCCAGCACAGCCAGGATGGCCAGCAGTACGCTCTGGCCGATGTAGCGGTCCAGCTTACCCATGGGCCACCTCCGCACGACGGGCGGCGCGCTTGAGGCGTATCGGTTCCCAGTACAACAGGCCGAGGCCGATCAGCAGGAACAGGCCGTGGACCCACCACATGCCCAGGCCAATCGGCAATTTGCCCTTCTCGAGGGCGCCGCGTACGGAAATCAGCATTGTCAGGTAGGCCATGTACAAGAGAATTGCCGGCAGCAGCTTGAGGAAGCGGCCCTGGCGGGGGTTGACCCGGGACAGCGGTACCGCCAGCAGGGTCACGACGAATACCAGGATCGGCAGCGACAGCCGCCATTGCAGCTCGGCACGCTCTCGCAGGCCCTTCTTGCCGATCAGCTCGGAAGTGGGGATGGCCTCGCGCTCGGTGACTTCCTCGGCGACTTCCGGTTTGGGCAGCAGCACACCATAAGTGTCGTACTTGATCGCGCGGTAATCGGCCTGGCCCGGGTTACCGTCATAGCGATAGCCGTTTTCCAGCACCAGGTAGCGGTTGCCGTCGGCCTGGATCTCCTGGTGACCTTTTTCAGCGACCAGTACCGATGGGGCGCGGTCCTTGGTCTTGTCCTGGTTGAAGCGCTTCTCGGAGATGAACACCCCGGCCAGGTTGACGCGGTCGTCCGACAGCTGCTCGGTGTAGGTCACCCGCGAACCGTCACGCAAGGTCTGGAAGCGGCCCGGCACCAAGGTGTCGAACTCGGTCAGCGTGTCCTGCTGGGCAATGATCTGCTGCACCTGGGCAACGCCCAACGGCGCAAGGCTCAGGCTCAGCCAGGCCACCAGCAGGGCGACCAGCGCCGCCGGCGCCATGGTCAGCCCCAACAGGCGCTGCTGGCTCATACCGGTTGCGGACAGCACGGTCATCTCGCTTTCCAGGTACAGCCGCCCGTACGCCAGGAGAATGCCGAGGAACAGCCCCAGAGGCAGGATCAGTTGCAGGAAACCCGGCAGCCGGAAGCCCATGATCAGGAACAGCACGCCCGGGTCGAGCACGCCCTGGGCCGCCTGGGCCAGATACTTGATGAAGCGCCCGCTCATGATGATCACCAGCAGCACAGCGCTGACGGCGCTCAAGGTCACCAGGACCTCGCGGGACAGATAACGAAAGACGATCAAACCAGACACTCCTGGGTTGTCAGGGCGGACTGCCATGCAATGGCGCCAAACAATGACTTAGTACAGCCAAGACCAATGCCGGTTCGCCAAAGGCGAACCTCCATGTAAAGTGCGCGCATTATCCTGTGATTGACCGCGCCTGTCACTTGGCCGCGCATGAAGGCGCATAACGGGGTTGTCAGCACGCTTGCCGCAGGCTCAAACTGGCAGCTTTTCCGCTGGCGCGCGACTCCGCCGCCAGGCCCGTCCAGAGCGCTGGAATACACAGCGCCATTCGTATCGATCATTCGGGGACCCTGACATGGAACTGGTTGTAAAAAGCGTAGCTGCTGCATCCGTAAAAACCGCCACCCTGGTCATTCCGGTAGGTGAAAACCGCAAGCTCGGCACTGTTGCCAAGGCTGTCGACCTGGCCAGCGAAGGTGCCATCAGCGCTGTGCTCAAGCGCGGCGACCTGGCTGGCAAGCCAGGCCAGACCCTGCTGCTGCAGAACCTGCAGGGCCTGAAAGCCGAGCGCGTGCTGCTGGTAGGCAGCGGCAAGGACGAAGCCCTGGGCGACCGCGCCTGGCGCAAACTGGTCGCCAGCGTGGCCGGCGTGCTCAAGGGCCTGAATGGCGCCGATGCAGTGCTGGCCCTGGACGATGTCGCGGTCAACAACCGCGATGCACACTACGGCAAATACCGCCTGCTGGCCGAAACCCTGCTCGACGGCGAGTACGTGTTCGACCGCTTCAAGAGCCAGAAGGTCGAGCCACGCGCCCTGAAAAAAGTCACTCTGCTGGCCGACAAGGCCGGCCAGGCCGAGGTCGAGCGCGCCGTCAAGCACGCTAGCGCCATTGCCACCGGCATGGCCTTCACCCGCGACCTGGGCAACCTGCCGCCTAACCTGTGCCACCCAAGCTTCCTCGCCGAACAGGCCAAGGAGCTGGGCAAGGCGCACAAGGCGCTGAAGGTCGAGGTGCTGGACGAGAAGAAGATCAAGGACCTGGGCATGGGCGCGTTCTACGCCGTGGGCCAGGGCAGCGACCAGCCACCCCGCCTGATCGTGCTCAACTACCAGGGCGGCAAGAAGGCAGACAAGCCGTTCGTGCTGGTGGGCAAGGGCATCACCTTCGATACCGGCGGCATCAGCCTCAAGCCAGGCGCCGGCATGGACGAAATGAAGTACGACATGTGCGGTGCTGCCAGCGTGTTCGGCACCCTGCGTGCGGTGCTCGAACTGCAACTGCCGGTCAACCTGGTGTGCCTGCTTGCCTGTGCCGAGAACATGCCAAGCGGCGGCGCCACCCGCCCGGGTGACATCGTCACCACCATGAGCGGCCAGACCGTCGAAATCCTCAACACCGACGCCGAAGGCCGCCTGGTGCTGTGCGACACCCTGACCTACGCCGAGCGTTTCAAGCCGCAGGCGGTGATCGACATCGCGACCCTGACCGGCGCCTGCATCGTCGCCCTGGGCAGCCACACCACCGGCCTGATGGGCAACAACGACGACCTGGTGGGCCAGTTGCTCGACGCTGGCAAGCGCGCCGACGACCGTGCCTGGCAGTTGCCGCTGTTCGATGAATACCAAGAGCAGCTGGACAGCCCGTTCGCCGACATGGGCAACATCGGCGGGCCGAAGGCCGGCACCATCACCGCAGGCTGCTTCCTGTCGCGCTTCGCCAAGGCCTACAACTGGGCGCACATGGACATCGCCGGTACCGCATGGATCAGTGGCGGCAAGGACAAAGGCGCCACAGGACGCCCGGTACCCCTGCTGACCCAGTACCTGCTGGACCGCGCTGGCGCCTGACGCCGTGAGGCCGGTGGTGCCTTGCGCACCTCCGGCCGGCGATTACCACCATGAGCAAAGTCGACTTTTACATCCTGCCCACCGACTCGCTGTCGGCGCGGCTCGATTTCGCCTGCAAACTGTGCGAAAAGGCCTGGCGCCTCGGCCACCGGGTCTATCTGCATTGCCAGGATGAAGAACAGCGCAGCGAGCTGGACCTGCGTTTGTGGCGCTTCAAGGGTGAGGCCTTCGTGCCCCACGACCTGGCCGAGCTGCATGCCGATGCCGGCGTGGCCCTTGGCCTGGCTGACAACGCGGGCGATCACTGCGACCTGCTGATCAACCTGGGGGCCGGCGTGCCGGGCTTCGTCGGCCAGTTCGAGCGGGTGGCCGAAATCGTGGTGGAAGAGCCTGGCATCCGCCAATCAGCCCGTGAGCGATTCCGTTTCTACCGCGAACAGGGCTATGCTCTGCAAGACCACCGCTTACAGCGACTTTGACGACGATGGACAAGCCCTCCCCTTTGCCCGACTCCGCCCATCTGCTCGATGACCTCGAGTCGATCCGCCAGCTGCTTGGCGACGCCGACCTGCAACCACCGCTGCTGACCGAGACGGTGGAGCAGATCCCGTTGCTGCTGGAAGAACCTGCCGGTAACCCTGCGCCTGATGGTGAACCAATCGCTGTCGAGCCCGAAGAAGACCCGCAGACACGCCGGCAGGACACCCTGCTGCACCTGGAAAGCGAGCTGCGCGCAGCGGCGCAGATGATCATGCAGGACGTGATCAACGACTTTACCCCGCATATCGAGAACGAGATCAAGCGCCGGCTGGATGCGCGGATCGAGCGCTTGATCAAGCGTACCGAGTGATATTCCGGGGCCGCTTTGCGGCCCATTCGCAGCACAAGGCAGCTTCTGCAGGCACCGCGATCCCTGTAGGAGCGGCCTTGTGCCGCGAATGGGCTGCAAAGCAGCCCCAGCGGCTGTCGCCTCAACACCCCAGCTTGGTTATACTTCCCGGCTTTCCCGAATAAATGCACAGGGTCCCGCCGCGCATGGATAAGACCTACCAGCCGCACGCCATCGAAACTTCCTGGTACAACACCTGGGAGTCCGAGAACTATTTCGCCCCACAAGGTGCAGGCGAGTCCTACACCATCATGATCCCGCCGCCGAACGTGACCGGCAGCCTGCACATGGGCCACGGGTTCAACAACGCGATCATGGACGCCCTGATCCGTTTCCGCCGCATGCAAGGCCGCGACACCCTGTGGCAGCCAGGTACCGACCACGCCGGTATCGCCACCCAGATGCTGGTCGAACGCCAGCTCGAAGCCAAGGGCCAGAACCGGCATGACCTGGGCCGCGAGAAGTTCCTGGAAAAAGTCTGGGAATGGAAGGACCAGTCCGGTGGCAACATCAGCCGCCAGATCCGCCGTCTGGGCTCGTCGGTAGACTGGAGCCGCGAGCGTTTCACCATGGATGACGGCCTGTCCGACGCGGTCAAGGAAGCTTTCGTGCGCCTGCACGAAGACGGCCTGATCTACCGCGGCAAGCGCTTGGTCAACTGGGACACCAAGCTGCACACCGCCATCTCCGACCTCGAAGTGGAAAACCACGACGAAAAGGGCCACCTGTGGAACCTGCGCTACCCGCTGGCCGACGGCGCCAAGACCGCCGAGGGCCTGGACTACCTGGTCGTTGCCACCACCCGTCCGGAAACCCTGCTGGGTGACGCGGCCGTTGCGGTCAACCCGACTGACGAACGCTACCAGGCGCTGATCGGCAAGTTCGTCGAACTGCCGCTGGTTGGCCGCCGCATCCCGATCATCGCCGACGACTACTGCGACCCCGAGTTCGGTACCGGCTGCGTGAAGATCACCCCGGCTCACGACTTCAACGACTACGAAGTCGGCAAGCGCCACAACCTGCCGCTGCTGAACATCTTCGACAAGAATGCCTTCGTGCTGGCCAGCGCCCAGGCCTTCAACCTCGACGGCAGTATCAACGAGCAGGTCGACACCCGCCTGCCGGCCCAGTACGCCAACCTCGACCGCTTCGTCGCGCGCAAGCAGATCGTTGCCGACCTGGACGCCCAGGGCCTGCTGGTGAGCATCGACGACCACGCCCTGAAAGTGCCGAAAGGCGACCGTTCGGGCACCGTCATCGAGCCGTGGCTGACCGACCAGTGGTACGTCTCCACCAAGCCGCTGGCAGAACCTGCCATCGCTGCCGTTGAAGATGGCCGCATCCAGTTCGTGCCCAAGCAGTACGAGAACATGTACTTCTCCTGGATGCGTGACATCCAGGACTGGTGCATCAGCCGCCAGCTGTGGTGGGGCCACCGCATCCCGGCGTGGTACGACGAGGCCGGCCAGGTCTACGTTGGCCGCGACGAAGCCGAAGTGCGTGCCAAGCACAACCTGGGCGCCGACGTGGCCCTGCGCCAGGACGACGACGTACTCGACACCTGGTTCAGCTCGGGCCTGTGGACCTTCTCCACCCTGGGCTGGCCGGAACAGACCGAGTTCCTCAAGAAGTTCCACTCCACCGATGTACTGGTAACCGGCTTCGACATCATCTTCTTCTGGGTTGCGCGCATGATCATGCTGACCATGCACCTGATCAAGAACGAAGACGGCACCCCGCAAGTCCCGTTCAAGACCGTGTACGTGCACGGCCTGGTGCGTGACGGCCAGGGCCAGAAGATGTCCAAGTCCAAGGGCAACGTCCTCGACCCGCTGGACATCGTCGACGGCATTACCCTCGACGCCCTGCTGGAAAAACGCACCAGCGGCATGATGCAGCCCAAGCTTGCCGAGAAGATCGCCAAGCAGACCAAGGCCGAGTTCCCCGAAGGTATCGCCAGCTACGGCACCGACGCCCTGCGCTTCACCTTCTGCTCGCTGGCCTCCACTGGCCGCGACATCAAGTTCGACATGGGCCGCGTCGAAGGCTACCGCAACTTCTGCAACAAGATCTGGAACGCCGCCCGCTACGTGCTGGACAAAGGCGAAGACTGCGGCCAGAACGGCGAAGCCTACGAACTGTCGTTGGCTGACCGCTGGATCATCTCGCAGCTGCAGCGCACCGAAGCCGAAGTGACCCGCCAGCTGGAGCAGTTCCGCTTCGACCTGGCCAGCCAGGCGCTGTACGAGTTCATCTGGAACCAGTACTGCGACTGGTACCTGGAGCTGTCCAAGCCGGTCCTGTGGGACGAAAACGCCCCGGTCGAGCGCGCCCGCGGCACCCGTCGCACCCTGGTGCGCGTACTGGAAGTGGCGCTGCGCCTGGCGCACCCGTTCATGCCGTTCATTACCGAAGAAATCTGGCAGCGCATTGCGCCGCTGGCCGGTATCGAAGGCAAGACCATCATGCTGCAGCCGTGGCCGGTGGCCAATGAAGCGCGCATCGACGCAGCTGCCGAAGGCGACATCGAGTGGCTGAAGGAACTGATGGTCGGCCTGCGCAATATCCGCGCCGAGATGAACATCGGCCCGGGCAAGCCGCTGCCGCTGTTCCTGAAAAACGCCAATGCCGACGACCAGCGCCGCCTGCACGAAAACGAAGCGCTGCTGAAGAAGCTGGCCAAGGTCGAGTCGTTCACCGTCCTCGGCGATACCGACGAAGCGCCGCTGTCGGCCACTGCCCTGGTCGGTGACCTGCAAGTGCTGGTGCCAATGGCCGGCCTGATCGACAAGGATGCCGAGCTGGCGCGCCTGAACAAGGAAATCCAGCGTCTGCAAGGCGAAGTGCAACGTGTAGGCGGCAAGCTGTCCAACGCCGCCTTCGTCGACAAGGCTCCGCCTGCCGTGATCGAGAAGGAACGCGCCAAGCTGGCCGAGTCCGAACAGGCCCTGGCCAACTTCACCGAGCAGCATGCGCGGATTGCAGCGCTGTAACTTGACACTGCTGATCTGACCAGCGAGGGCTTCGCCCTCGTTCGCGGCACAAGGCCGCTCCTACAGGGACGGCGCCGGTTTCAAGGCCGCCGCTATCCTGCAGGAGCGGCCTTGTGCCGCGAATGGGCCGCACAGCGGCCGCCTGGCCAGCACATGCAGCACCGGACCCGAGCATGACCCAAGACAAACCCACCCTGCACCCGCGCAACCGCCACCAGGGCCGTTACGACTTCCCCAGCCTGATCAAGGCCCACCCTGACCTGGCGCGCTTTACCATCACCAACCCCCACGGCAAACCCAGCATCGACTTCGCCAACCCCGAAGCCGTGCGGGTGTTCAACCGCGCCCTGCTCAAGGCCCAGTACGGCATCCAGCACTGGGACATCCCCGCCGATTACCTGTGCCCACCCATTCCCGGTCGCGCCGACTACATCCACGCGGCCGCCGACCTGCTGGCCGACGACAATGCCGGTGAGGTGCCCAAAGGCGCACAGGTGCGTGCGCTGGATATCGGCGTGGGTGCCAACTGCATCTACCCGCTGCTGGGCTACAGCGACTACCGCTGGCGCTTCCTCGGCTCGGACATCGACGCAATGGCCTTGGCCTCGGCCAAGGCCATCGTCCAGGCCAATGGCCTGGGCAAGGCCATCACCCTGCGCCAGCAGGCCAACCGCGCGCATATCCTCAGCGGCCTGCTGCAGGATGACGACCGCTTCGACCTGACCCTGTGCAACCCGCCCTTCCATGCCTCGCGCGAGGAAGCCACCCGCGGCAGCCAGCGCAAGTGGAAAAACCTCGGCAAGCAGGACCCCAAGCGCAAGCTGCCGGTGCTGAACTTCGGGGGCCAGAACAATGAATTGTGGTGCGAAGGCGGCGAAATCCGCTTTGTTACCCAACTGGTTGGCGAAAGCGTGCAGTACGCCAAGCGGGTGCTGTGGTTTACCAGCCTGGTGTCCAAGGCCAGCAACCTGCCGGGGATAGACGCTGCGTTGAAAAAGGCCGGTGCCACGGCCGTACGCATCATTGAGATGGGCCAGGGGCAGAAGCAGAGCCGCATGGTCGCCTGGAGCTTCCATGACGACGCCGCGCGCCAGGCCTGGCACGCCCAGCGTAAATCACAGGCATGAAAAAACCGCGCCTGGACAAGCCAGGCGCGGTTTTTGTCAACGCTTCAACAATTACTTGTTGATGGCATCGGTCAGCACTTTGGCTGGAACGAACTTGACGACTTTCTTGGCAGCGATTTCGATGGCAGCGCCAGTCGAAGGGTTGCGGCCGGTACGGGCAGGACGCTCGGAGACTTTCAGCTTGCCGATGCCTGGCAGAGTGATTTCAGCGCCGTTTTCCAGTTGGTCGGCAACGATCTGGCCCAGTTGCTCCAGAGCGTTTTTAGCGGTGGCTTTTGGCGCGGCGATCGATTCGGCGATGTCGGCAATCAGTTGGTCTTTGGTCAATGCCATGGTGATGTTCCTTCCCTATCAAATTCGATGGTTATGCAGCGAACTACGACGTTATCGGGCCAGCCCCTTACAGTGGAGGGCCGCGCCAATCGCGTATGTAGATACGTAAATCGACGTTTGGTTCGACACGACGACAGCACGCTGCCAGCACTGCGCCACACGAGGGGCGCAAGACCGCGCAAAACTACCACAGGAATGGATAAATATCCGCTGCGCACTTCGATTTAATGCAGGTTTTTCGGGGGTTTTAGCCTAAAACGCACAAAACTGAACAAAAAACGAACAACCGACATATCCGCCAACATACGGCCACTGCATCACCTTGTGTCTAGGGTAAACTTGACGCCTTTTGCAGCTCGCCGAGAATCCCATGCCAATCCGTCATTGCATCGTTCACCTGATCGACAAAAAGCCCGATGGCAGCCCTGCTGTACTGCACGCCCGCGACGCCGAACTGGCGGCTTCCGACGCCATCGAAAACCTGTTGGCAGACCTCAACGACAGTTACAACGCCAAGCAAGGCAAGGCCTGGGGGTTCTTCCACGGTGAGTCCGGGGCGTATCCGCTGAGCGGCTGGCTGAAGCAGTACCTGGACGAAGAAAAAGACTTTACCGCATTCAGCCGCGTGGCGGTGGAGCACCTGCAAAAGCTGATGGAAGAGTCCAACCTCTCTACTGGCGGCCACACCCTTTTTGCTCACTACCAGCAAGGCATGACCGAATACCTGGCGATTGCCCTGCTGCACCACAGTGAAGGCGTGGCGGTGAACGCCGAGCTTGATGTGACCTCTTCGCGCCACCTTGACCTTGGCCAGTTGCACCTGGCAGCGCGCATCAACCTGTCGGAGTGGAAGAACAACAAGAATTCCAAGCAGTACATTTCGTTCATCAAGGGCAAGAACGGCAAAAAGGTTTCGGACTATTTCCGCGACTTCATCGGCTGCCAGGAAGGCGTCGACGGCCCGGGCGAAACCCGCACCCTGCTCAGGGCCTTCAGTGACTTCGTCGAGAGCGAAGACTTGCCCGAAGAGTCCGCCCGCGAAAAGACCCAGACCCTGGTCGAATACGCGACTAGCCAGACCAAAATGGGCGAACCGGTAACGCTGGAAGAACTGTCCAGCCTGATCGACGAGGACCGGCCCAAGGCGTTCTACGATCATATCCGCAACAAGGATTACGGCCTGTCGCCGGAAATTCCCGCAGACAAGCGCACCCTCAACCAGTTCCGCCGCTTCACCGGGCGTGCCGAGGGGCTGTCGATCAGCTTCGAGGCGCACTTGCTGGGCGACAAGGTGGAGTATGACGAAGAGGCGGGGACCTTGATCATCAAGGGCTTGCCTACAACCCTGGTGGATCAGCTGAAGCGGCGCAAGGACTGATACCCCCAAGGCCGCTGAAGGAGGCCACCAGCGCCTCCTTGGCCGACTTGCGCAGCCGCTTCACCAACCGCTCCTGGCGCAACGCTTCGCCTTTGTCCGGCCATTGCTCGACATACACCAGCGCCTGGGCCGGGCTGGTCTTGAAGTAACGCGCGCCCTGCCCTTTCTGATGCGCGGTAAACCGGCGCTGCGGGTCATCACTGATGCCGCAGTACAGCGAGCCGTTGGCAGCCCTTACCAGGTAGACATACCAGGGTTTGCCAACAACCGTCTCAAGGGCATCACTCACCTTGGGCCTGCTGGAATGCGCGCAATCCCTTGAATGCCTGCAAGCGTACTTTGTTCTGCACCAGTGGCGACCAGCCCAGCAACATACCCGGCACACCCAACGCCTGCCGCGACCAGCGCCACAGGTCGAAGGTGTCGTCATGCTGGCAGATCAGCCCATCGCGGATCACAAAGCGGGCCTGGATGTCGTTGACCACAATACGGCCGGTCTGGCTGAACAGGTAGGTCGCTACCCAGTGCGCGCCGCCGCTGCGCTCGTCGGCGCGCACACTGTCGAATGCCAGGGTGAAGTCTTTGGCGCGGGTGGTGAGCATCCGCCACATGTCCCCCGCATCCTTGCCGCGCAGGGTGCCGAAAACCGGGTCGCTGAAAACGATATCGTCGCTGTAGCAAGCGACCATGCCCTCGGCGTCCAGGCGCTGGAAGGCCTGGTAGAAGCGGGTGATCAGGTCGCGGTTGGCGTCACTCATGGGGCAGGTCCGTCCTGGGGTCGAAAGCAGCACGATAATCTGCCCCGATGGCTTATGCCAGTCTCAAACTTTTTCGCTGGTCACCTGCACATGCAACGCCCGCCCGGCACCCAGCCCGAACACGATGGCACCTACCCCCAGCACAGCAAAAATCCACCCTACTGCCGCCCAGCCCCCTGTGAGGTCATGCACCAGGCCCACAGCGAAGGGCCCCATCGACGCCAGGGTATAACCTACCCCCTGGGCCATGCTCGACAGGTTCGCGGCCACATGGGCATCTTTCGAGCGCAGCACGATCAAGGTCAGCGCCAGGGCAAAGGTTCCGCCCTGCCCCAGGCCCAACACCACGGCCCATCCCCACAGCCCCGACACCGGTGCATAGAGGCAACCGAACAGGCCAGCCAAGGTAATCAGCATGACCAGCACGATCGCCAGCCGCTGGTCCTTGCCGCGAGTGGCCAGCCAAGGCGCACTCAGCGAGCTGACCAGCTGCACGATCACCGACCCCGACAACACCAGCCCCGCCGCGGTCGGGCTCAGGCCGCGACCGATGAGGATCGATGGCAACCAGCCGAACACGATGTAAGCCAGTGATGACTGCAGGCCCATGTAAAGGGTCACCTGCCAGGCCAGCGGGTCACGCCACAGGCCACGCACGCGATAGGCCACCTTGTGCAGGCCATGCCCCTGACGGGCCTGCGGCAGCCACACCAGCATGGCCATCAAGGCCGGTAGCACCCAGAAGCCCAGCCCCAGCGCCCAGCTGCCGTCAAAATGTTGGGCCAAAGGTACGGTGGCACCGGCTGCCATCGCTGCGCCCAGGCACAACGCCATGGTGTACACACCGGTCAGTGTGCCAGCGTGCTGCGGGAAGTCGCGCTTGACGATACCCGGCAACAGCACGCCGATAATTCCGATGCTGGCCCCCGCCATCAGGCTGCCAAGGAAGACCCCGATAGCCCCAAAGGCGCTTCGCACAACGATGCCCAGCGCCAGGGTGACAAGGATGCCCAGGATCACCCGCTCGCTGCCAAAACGCCGCGCCAGCACCGGCGCCAGTGGGGCGAACAGCCCTAGGCACAGCACCGGCAAGGTGGTCAGCAACCCGGCCTGCGAAGCACTCAGCCCCAGGCCTTCGGCAACCTGCCCCAGCACCGGCGCCATGCTCGACAATGCAGGGCGCAGGTTCAATGCCACCAGCACTAGGCCAAGCAGCAACAGCCAGGGCCGCCGCAATACCACAGGCTGTTGCTGCACCTGCTCGTCGTCCGCTTCAGCGTCGATCAGCAGCTCATCGAGATCCCGCTCGTTGCGCGGGTTGTTACGGGTGATGGATTCAGCCATGGCCTTCTCGGAGTCAGGATTCGATGAGGGTACGGCTCAGGCGCTTGGCCCGCTCCGCATCACGTTGTTCGATGGCATCGAGGATCTGCCCATGCAGATCGAACGTGGCCTGGCAACGGGGCACGGTCGCCATGTTGTGCTGAAGAGCGGCAGCCACCACCCCGGAAAAGTACCGGTACAGCTCGCTCAATGCCGGGTTGTGGGCGGCATCTACCAGCCGCTGGTGAAACACCAGGTCACACGCCACATAGGCATCGACATTCCCGTGGAAGTGCCCGGCACTGCCGGCCAGGGCCTCGCGCAGCGCTTGCAGGTCGGCATCCGTGCGGCGCAACGCCGCCAGGCCAATGGCCTCGGCTTCGAGGATATGGCGGGTTTCACGGGCCTGCTCGGGGGTGCAGCGGGACATTGCCTGCACCGCCTGCAATGGGTCCTGGGCCGTGCGCAGGTAGCTGCCGTCGCCCTGACGAATTTCCACCAGGCCACTGAACGCCAGCACGCGCATGGCCTCACGCACAGTGTTGCGGCTAATGCCCAGCTGAAGGGCCAGCTCCGGCTCGGTGGGCAAACGCTGGCCGACTTGCCAGTCGCCCAACACGATGCGCTCGCGCATGCGCTCCACGGCCAGTTCGACCAGGGAACGCTTGGTCAACTCAGTGCTCATCTTACTCAACCAATCATCCGATGAATTGGCACAGCTTACTGGATGCCGGGTAACGCCGCAAACCACCTGGTATTTCTGCCAGTTGTGAAGAAAACCCTTTGTTGCAACGCTCGCATTGTTTTTTCAGGGGTGTACTTACATGCGACTGGCGAGCCTGCTGTTAATGCTGTTTCTGGCAATGCTGCCGGGTTGCGATCCGGCCAGACACCCCAGCCGCCCCAAAGCCTTGCTCATCGGGCTGGACGGTGTGCAGTTGGAGCAATACCTGCTGTTGGGCGACGCCACCAACCTGAATCAACGGCTGTATTACGGCAAGGCCTACGCTGGCGGAATCAACGGCAGCGCCAGCGAGCAGCCTACCTTGAGCGGTCCGGGCTGGGTCACGCTGCTTACCGGCGTCTGGAGCAACAAGCATGGCGTCGACTCGGATACCGAGTCGTTGCGGGTAGATCCGGCGTTTCCCAGCCTGTTCAAACGGCTGCGCCTGGCCATGCCCAACGCTTACCTGTCCAGTGTGGTGGGTTGGTCACCGCTGAACACGGCATTCCTGCTGGAAGATGCCCATGGTGCCGATGTACGCGAGAGTGGTTTGTCAGATGCGCGGGTAATTGAGCGAACGCTGCAAATCCTTGCCAACACGCCCGCCGACTTCACATTCATTCAGCTGGATGCGGCAGACCAGGTCGGGCACGACAGTGGCTTTGGCGATCACTATCAGCAGGCGTTGCGCACACTCGATAGCCAGATCGGGCATTTGCTGGACAAGGTCGACGAACGCCGGCGCCTGCACCCGCAGGAAGACTGGCTGGTGATCATCAGCACAGACCATGGGCGCGATTACTGGGGGAAAGGCCATGGCAGCGCTTCGGAGCAGGAAAAGAGCATCTTCATCGCCAGCAACAAGCCGCTGAATCAGGAGCTGACCGAGCTGAGCATTCCTGCGGAAATGCCAGGGCCCAACAACCTGTACGGCCTTCCCGCGCAGACTTCGGTAGCACCCACTGTGCTACGCCACATGGGCCTGACGCTGCAGCCGGAATGGCTACTGGATGGCACGCCTTTGCTGGGAAAAACCGGTGCGCGCAAGGCTCGGGCCGATGAACACAAGGGACGGTTACGCTGGAACAGCAATGCCACTGGCTACCTGACGATTCTGAAGAACGGGCAAGTGGTTGCACAGGTACCGGCCAAGGACGGGCAATGGACTGATCCGCAAGGGATGGAGAAGCAGAACGATTACGTGCTGGTGCTTGATGGCACGCCGACGGCGGTGCGCAACCGGCCAGCGGCCAAGGCATTTGTTATCGAAGAGAGCAGCTATTAAGCCGTGCTGGAGCAGTCCTGCGTCGATTTCAAGGTTAACAAAAGCCCTGTAGGAGCAGCCTTGTGCTGCGAAGAGGCCATTGCAGCCAAAGAAAGTCTCTTGCCTTACCGGCCTCTTCGCAGCACAAGGCTGCTCCTACAGGGTGATGCGTCAGCCTGAGTGGCGATGCAATCAGTTCAACGCATCGAGCAGCGCCTGGTTCATCTCTGGCGTACCGATGGTAATGCGCAGGAACTGAGCAATGCGTGGCTGCTTGAAGTGACGCACGATTACACCTTGCTCGCGCAGACGTGCTGCCAGCTCGCCGGCATCCTGCTGCGGGTGGCGCGCGAAGATGAAGTTGGCGGCCGAAGGCAGTACCTCGAAGCCCTTGGCCTCAAGCTGCCCGACCAGCACTTCGCGGCTGTCGATCACCTTGCGGCAGGTTTGCTCGAAGTACTCGCGGTCTTCAAACGCCACCGCCGCGCCAACGATCGCCGCACGGTCCAGCGGGTAGGAGTTGAAGCTGTTCTTGATCCGCTCCAGCGCCTCGATCAGGTCCGGGTGCCCGACCGCCAGGCCAACCCGCAGGCCGGCCAGGGAGCGCGACTTCGACAGGGTCTGGGTCACCAGCAGGTTGTCGTAGCGATCCACCAGGCTGATGGCCGTCTCGCCACCGAAATCAATGTAGGCCTCGTCGACCACCACCACCGAGTCACGGTTGGCCTGCAGCAACTGCTCCACCGCCTGCAGCGGCATCAGGCAGCCAGTCGGCGCGTTGGGGTTGGGGAAGATGATGCCGGCGCTGGGCTTGTTGTAGTCCTCGATGCGGATCTGGAACTGCTCATCCAGCGCCACCTGCTCGAAAGCAATACCGTACAGGCCGCAATAGACCGGGTAGAAGCTATAGCTGATGTCCGGGAACAGCAGCGGTGCATCGTGCTGGAACAGGCCGTGGAAAATGTGCGCCAGCACCTCGTCCGAGCCGTTGCCGACAAACACTTGCCCCGGGGTTACGCCGTAGTACTCGGCAACCGCCTGCTTTAGCCGGTCGCCGTTCGGGTCCGGGTACAGGCGCAGGTTGTCGTTCAGCTCGCCACGCATGGCCTCCAGCGCCTTGGGCGACGGGCCGTAGGGGTTTTCGTTGGTGTTGAGCTTGACCAGACGGGCCAGCTTGGGTTGCTCGCCCGGCACGTAAGGCACCAAATCCTTGACGAAGGGGCTCCAGAATCGACTCATGCTCAGTTCCCCTTCTCTTGGGTCAGGATACGGTATTCAGCGCTGCGGGCGTGGGCGGTCAGCGACTCGCCGCGGGCCAGTACGGAAGCGGTGTGGCCCAGCTCGGACGCGCCCTGCTCGGAACAGAAGATGATCGACGAACGCTTCTGGAAGTCGTACACCCCCAGCGGCGAAGAGAAACGCGCGGTGCCGGAGGTAGGCAGCACGTGGTTGGGGCCGGCGCAGTAATCGCCCAGCGCTTCACTGGTGTGGCGGCCCATGAAGATCGCGCCAGCGTGGCGAATGTGCGGCAACCAGGCTTGCGGGTCGGCCACCGACAGCTCCAGGTGTTCCGGGGCGATGCGGTTGGCCACATCCATGGCCTGTTGCATGTCACGTACCTGGATCAGCGCGCCGCGGCCGTTGATCGATTTCTCGATGATATCGGCACGCTCCATGGACGGCATCAGCTTGTCGATGCTGGCGGCAACGCGGTCGAGGAACGCGGCATCCGGGCTGACCAGGATGGCCTGGGCATCCTCGTCGTGCTCGGCCTGGGAGAACAGGTCCATGGCGATCCAGTCCGGGTCGGTCTGGCCGTCACATACCACGAGGATTTCCGACGGGCCGGCGATCATGTCGATGCCTACTTGGCCAAACACGTGGCGCTTGGCAGTGGCCACGTAGATGTTGCCAGGGCCGACAATCTTGTCCACCTGCGGCACGCTTTCGGTGCCGTAGGCCAGCGCTGCGACAGCTTGCGCACCACCGACGGTGAACACGCGGTCGACGCCGGCGATGCAGGCGGCGGCCAGCACCAGTTCGTTGACCTCACCACGCGGGGTCGGCACTACCATCACCACTTCGGCCACGCCGGCAACCTTGGCCGGAATGGCGTTCATCAGCACCGACGACGGGTACGACGCCTTGCCGCCCGGCACATACAGGCCTGCACGGTCCAGCGGGGTGACCTTCTGGCCCAGCACCGTGCCGTCGGCCTCGGTGTACTGCCAGGAGTCCTGCTTCTGCCGCTCGTGGTACATGCGCACACGGTTGGCGGCCTTTTCCAGGGCTTCACGCTGCTCCGGGGTAATGCGGGTCAGGGCCAGTTCAAGGCGCTCGCGACCAAGGATCAGGTCATCGATGCTGTTGGCGGCAACGCCGTCGAAACGCTGGGTGAACTCCACCAGTGCTGCATCGCCGCGCTCGCGCACGCCCTTGATGATGTCGAGCACGCGCTGGTTGACCGCGTCATCAGACACACTTTCCCAGCTCAGCAGATGATCCAGATGTCGGGCGAAATCCGGATCAGCAGCGTTGAGACGGGCAATTGCAGTGGACACGGTCATGGCGAGGGCCTCGATTATTAGCGAATGCTCAGGCGCCCTAGGCTACCAGTCCATCCGCGCGGGCACCCGAGAAAAGTGGCTATGACGCGGATAGACGGGCGCGACAGCGAAGGCCGCGCTCAGGAGTCAGCCGCGGTGTCGCGATTCGACCGCGTTACGCAGTGTGTCGATCAGGCTCTGGATACGGGCATGCTGCATTTTCATGGAGGCCTTGTTGACCACCAGGCGCGAGCTGATCGTGGCGATCAGGTCCTGGGGTTCCAGGCCGTTGGCACGCAGGGTGTTGCCGGTGTCGACTACGTCGATGATCTTGTCGGCGAGGTTGATCAGCGGTGCCAGTTCCATCGAGCCGTACAGCTTGATGATGTCGACCTGGCGGCCCTGTTCGGCGTAGTAGCGCTTGGCTACGTTGACGAACTTGGTGGCCACGCGCAGGCGGCCCTTGGGCTCGGCTGCGCCGACCACGCCGGCAGTCATCAGCTTGCACTGGGCAATCTGCAGGTCCAGGGGTTCGTACATACCCTGGCCGCCGTACTCCATCAGCACGTCCTTGCCGGCCACACCCAGGTCGGCGGCACCATGCTCGACATAGGTCGGCACGTCGGTGGCACGCACGATCAGCAGGCGCACATCGTCCTGCGTGGTGGGGATGATCAGTTTGCGGCTCTTGTCCGGGTTCTCGGTCGGCACGATACCGGCCTCGGCCAGCAACGGCAGGGTGTCGTCGAGAATACGGCCTTTGGAAAGCGCGATGGTCAACATTGGAACGTCGGTCCTTAAGCGGCTGCTGCCGGCCAGGTCATCGACCTGGCCGCATTCAATTCGAAAGGTGCATCCTTGCACCTGCGGGCTATCAGCCCGGTACGCGGCGGATTTTTGCGCCGAGCATCTGCAGTTTCTCTTCGATGCACTCGTAACCACGGTCGATGTGGTAGATGCGGTCGATCAGGGTATCGCCTTCTGCAACCAGCGCCGACAGCACCAGGCTGGCGGAAGCACGCAGGTCGGTGGCCATGACCGGTGCGCCTTTGAGCGACTTGACGCCAGTGACGATGGCAGTGTTGCCTTCGACCTGGATCTGCGCGCCCATGCGGTGCATTTCGTAAACGTGCATGAAGCGGTTTTCGAAGATGGTCTCGATCACCGCGCCAGTGCCTTCGGCAATGGCGTTCAGCGAAATGAACTGCGCCTGCATGTCGGTCGGGAACGCCGGGTACGGGGCGGTACGCAGGTTGACGGCTTTCGGCCGCTTGCCGTGCATGTCCAGCTCGATCCAGTCTTCGCCGACGTTGATGTCGGCACCGGACTCCTTGAGTTTTTCCAGTACGGCTTCAAGGATGGTCGGGTCGGTGTCCTTGACTTTGACGCGGCCACCGGTGACGGCAGCAGCGACCAGGTAGGTACCTGTCTCGATGCGGTCCGGCATCACGCGGTAGGTGGCCGAGTGCAGGCGCTCGACGCCATCGATGGTGATGGTGTCGGTACCCGCGCCCTGGACATTGCCGCCCATGGCATTGATGAAGTTGGCCAGGTCGACCACTTCAGGCTCGCGTGCGGCGTTCTGCAACACGCTGCGGCCCTTGGCCAGGGCAGCGGCCATCATGATGTTCTCGGTACCGGTGACGCTGACGGTGTCGAAGAAGAAGTGCGCGCCGCGCAGGCCACCCTCAGGCGCCTTGGCCTTGATGTAGCCACCTTCCACTTCGATCTTCGCGCCCATGGCCTCGAGGCCGCGGATGTGCAGGTCGACCGGGCGCGAACCAATCGCGCAACCGCCAGGCAGGGCCACTTCGGCTTCGCCGAAACGGGCAACCATCGGGCCCAGCACCAGGATCGAGGCGCGCATGGTCTTGACCAGCTCGTAAGGCGCAACCAGGGTCTTGATGGTGCGTGGGTCAATCTCCACCGACAGCTTTTCGTCGATCACAGGCTCGATGCCCATGCGGCCGAACAGCTCGATCATGGTGGTGATGTCGTGCAGGTGCGGCAGGTTGCCCACGGTGACCGGGCCATCGGCCAGCAGGGTCGCCGCCAGAATCGGCAGGGCTGCGTTCTTCGCGCCCGAAATGCGGATCTCGCCGTCAAGGCGAGCGCCGCCAGTAATAATCAGTTTGTCCATTGGAGTCTCGCCGCCAAGTTGGCTCAGGTGCGCTCAGCCCAGGCTGCGCTGCTGAAAAATTTCATGGTTACCGCGTGGATGCTGCCATTGGCGATCCAGGGATTAAGGTGAGCATAGATCGCCTGCTGGCGCTTGACCGGGCTCAGGCCAGCCAACTCGTCGCTGATCACGTTCAACTGGAAGTTGCAGCCTTCGCCTTCAACTTCAACCAGGGATCCCGGCAATTTTTCTTCAAGGAAGCTCTTAACTTCTAGGGCCTGCATGCTCAACCTCAATCGGCGCCCGATGCGCACGGGTCGGCCATCATACAAAAAAGCCCCTCGCCTGCGAAGCCCACCGAGGGCGTGCGCTGACCGAGGGGCCTCAATCAGTGGCGGGCCATCAGCTCGCCAGCACTTCATCGAGGTCATAAACCTCGGCGATTTCCCGCATGTCGTCGGGCATGCCGCGCACCTCGAAGGCCTTGCCGGCGGCTTGACCATCGCGAATGAACGCCAGCAACAGCGACAGGCCGACACTCGACGACTTCTCGACAGCCGAGCAATCCAGCACCAGGCGTGGCTCGCGAGAGGCTTCGATCAACGCCTTGCCTTGCTTGCGCAAGCCCGGGCCGCTGCGGTAATCCAGCACGCCAGCCAGGCGCAGCACGCCTGGTTCGGCCATGCTCACACCGGTATCACTCATTTCACTTCCTTGTCAGGCGAGCTGTCCGCGGTTTGCTTGGCCTTGGCCACTTCGCCGGCCCAGCCGTCGATGGTCTTGTCCAGATTGTTGCCGTTGCGCTGCATGGCATCGGCGAACTGGTCACGGAAGAGCTTGCCGATGTTGATGCCGTTGACGATGACGTTACGCACCTTCCACTCGCCGGCAATGTTTTCCAGGGTGTACTGCACCGGGTAAACGGCACCGTTGTTGCCGGTGACCTTCATGCCGACACTGGCCCGCTTGCCGTCATCGGCCTTGGCCGGGTCGACGATGATGCCCTGGTTGTTGTATTCGAGCAGCGCGTTGCCATAGAACTGCATCAGGCTACGCTTGAAGTTTTCCTGGAAGCGCTGCATCTGCTCAGGCGTGGCCTTGCGCGAGTACTTGACGGTCATGATGCTGCGGGAAATGCCGTCAGCGTCCACCACCGGGCCGAGGATGCGGTTAAGTGCATCGTAGAAGGCGCCAGGGTTGGACTTGTACTGTTCCTTGTTGGCCTTGAGGTCGCCCAACAGTTCGGTGGTGGTGCCCTGAATCACATCGTGGGGCGACTGCGCGGCCACGACCAGCAGGGGGAAAGCCGCCAGCAAAACCAGCAGGCCACGTCGCAGGATCGAAATCATGGAAACTCCTTAATTAGCCGGTTGCGCTTCTTTCGGTTCCTTGCCAACGGAGTTGAGCAGGAACTTGCCAATCAGATCTTCCAGCACCAGTGCCGACTGGGTGTCGTGGATGGTCGCGCCATCCTTGAGCACCTGGTCTTCACCGCCCACGCTGATGCCGATGTACTTCTCGCCAAGCAAACCGGCGGTCAGGATCGAGGCAGTGGAGTCGGTCGGCAGGTTGTCTACCGTCTTGTCCAGCTGCAACGTTACCCGACCGGTGTAGGAATCGCGGTCCAGATCGATGGCGGTGACCTTGCCGATGGTCACACCGGCCATGGTCACTTTAGCTCTGACCGTCAAACCGGCGATATTGTCGAAGTAGGCATAAACTTTATAGGTATCGCTGCTCGGGCTGGCCGACAGCCCGCTGACACGCAGGGCCAGCAGCAGCAGCGCCAGGATCCCGGCCAGGAGGAACAGGCCGACACCGATTTCCAGGGTGCGGTTTTGCATCAGAAATCTCCAAACATCAAGGCGGTCAGAATAAAGTCCAGACCCAGCACTGCCAACGAGGCATAGACCACGGTCTTGGTGGTGGCACGGCTGATCCCTTCTGAGGTGGGCTCACAGTCGTACCCCTGGAATACGGCGATCCAGGTTGTGACGAAGGCGAACACCAGGCTCTTGACCAGCCCGTTGAGCACGTCGTCAGTGAACGAAACACTGTTCTGCATGTTGGCCCAGAACGAGCCCTCGTAGACGCCCAGCCAGTCCACGGCTACCCACGAGCCACCCCAGATGCCTACCACGCTGAAGATCAGCGCCAGCAGCGGCAGCGAGATGAAGCCGGCCCACAGGCGCGGCGCGACGATGTACTTGAGCGGGTCGACGCCGATCATTTCCAGGCTCGACAGCTGCTCGGTGGACTTCATGTTGCCGATTTCGGCGGTCAGCGCAGAACCTGCACGGCCGGCAAACAGCAACGCCGTCACCACCGGGCCGAGCTCCCGCAGCAGGGTCAGGGCGACCATCTGCCCCACCGCCTGCTCCGAACCGTACTTGGTCAGGATGCTGTAGCCCTGCAGCGCCAGCACCATACCGATGAACACACCGGACACGACCACGATTGCCAGCGACAGCACGCCTACCGAATACAGCTGCTTGGTCAGCAACTGGAAGCCGCCGCCGATGCCGCCACGGCCGACCAGCGCATGGAACAGGAACAGGCACGAACGCCCCAGCACGGCCAGCACGTCGATGGCCGAACGCCCCAGCAGGCGTACACGTTCGAGTAAGGATTTTTTGCGCATCAACGCGCTCCCAACAGGTCGGCGCGGTAGTCAGGCGCAGGAAAGTGGAAGGGTACCGGGCCGTCCGGGTCGCCCTTCATGAACTGGCGAATCCGTGGGTTGTCGGAGCCCATCAGCTCGTCAGGGGTGCCCTGCCCCAGCACCTGGCCGTCGCCTACCACATAGATGTAGTCGGCGATGCTGGCGGTTTCCGCCAGGTCGTGGGAGACGACGATGCTGGTGATGCCCAAGGCATCGTTGAGCAGGCGGATCAGGCGCACCAGTACGCCCATGGCAATGGGGTCCTGGCCGACGAACGGTTCGTCGTACATGAGGATCTGCGGGTCCAGGGCAATTGCCCGTGCCAGCGCCACACGGCGCTTCATGCCACCGGACAACTCGTCGGGCATGAGGTCGATGGCACCGCGCAGGCCCACGGCCTGCAGCTTCATCAGCACGATGTCGCGGATCATTTCTTCCGACAGCTGGGTGTGCACGCGCAGCGGGAACGCGACGTTCTCGAACACATCAAGGTCGGTGAACAGTGCACCACTCTGGAACAGCACGCCCATCTGCTTGCGGGCATCGAACAGGTCGCTGCGCGACAGGGTCGGCAGGTTCTGCCCGGCAACCCATACCTCACCGCTGGAGGGGCGCAGCTGCGCGCCCATCAGGCGGAGCAACGTGGTCTTGCCGCAACCCGATGGCCCCATGATGCCGGTGACCTTGCCGCGCGGGATGCGAATGTCGACGTTGCTGAAAATGCTGCGCGAACCGCGTTTGAAGGTAACCCCCTTCAACTCGACCGCGTAGGCGCTATCCACACTCATCTAGACTCCTTGCTAGTGCAGCCTCGTCCTAGTGGACGCCAGCCTCCATCAGGAAGGCACAAGCGCCCCTGCCAGGCCGAATAGCGGCGAACTATAGCACCGCTGACGCCACCGCCCCAAGGCCAGGCAAGCAGTCGTTCAGCCCTGTGACAGGCTTTGATGACATTCGCTACAGCAATCGAAGGGGTGAGGGTTTTCATCATTGCGCGTATAATCGCTGCCTTTTCATCAGGCATTGCTTTCTCGACATGAGCCAATCCAGCGAGCTGATCCAATCCGCCCAACGCACCCTGCGCCTGGAACTCGAGGCCGTAGAGGCCCTGTTGGCGCGCATCGACGACAATTTCGTCAAAGCCTGCGAACTGATCCTGGCCAGCAAGGGCCGGGTGGTCGTGGTCGGCATGGGCAAGTCCGGGCATATCGGCAACAAGATCGCCGCCACCCTGGCCAGCACCGGTACGCCGGCGTTTTTCGTGCACCCGGCTGAAGCCAGCCATGGCGACATGGGCATGATAACCCGCGATGATGTCATCCTTGCCCTGTCGAATTCCGGTAGCACTGCCGAAATCGTCACCCTGCTGCCGCTGATCAAGCGCCTGGGCATCAAGCTGGTCAGCCTGACCGGCAACCCCGATTCGCCCCTGGCCCAGGCGGCCGAGATCAACCTCGACGCCCGCGTAGAGCAAGAGGCCTGCCCACTTAACCTGGCACCCACCTCTTCCACCACCGCATCGCTGGTGCTGGGCGACTGCCTGGCCATCGCCCTGCTCGAAGCCCGCGGCTTCACGGCAGAAGACTTTGCCTTCTCGCACCCGGGCGGTGCACTGGGCCGCCGCCTGTTGCTCAAGGTCGAGAACGTGATGCACAGCGGCGACGAGCTGCCCCAGGTAGCCCGCGGCACCCTGCTCAAGGATGCGCTGCTTGAAATGTCCCGCAAAGGTCTGGGCATGACCGTGATCGTCGAAGCCGACGGCACGCTGGCCGGGATCTTCACCGACGGCGACCTGCGCCGCAGCCTGGACCGCAACATCGACGTACACACCACCCTGATCGACCAGGTGATGACCGTGCACGGCAAGACGGCCCGCGCCGAAATGCTCGCTGCCGAAGCCCTGAAGATCATGGAAGACCACAAGATCGGCGCACTGGTGGTGGTGGACCGCGAGGACCGCCCGACCGGCGCCCTGAACATGCACGACCTGCTGCGCGCCGGTGTAATGTGAGGAGTGATGGAATGAACCAGGATCTCATGCAACGCGGCAAAACCATCAAACTGGCAGTGTTCGATGTGGACGGCGTGCTCACCGACGGGCGCCTGTACTTCCTCGAAGACGGCAGCGAGTTCAAGACCTTCAACACCCTCGACGGCCAGGGCATCAAGATGCTCATGGCCTCGGGCGTGACCACCGCGATCATCAGCGGGCGTAAAACGCCTGTGGTCGAACGCCGGGCGAAAAACCTCGGCATCCCGCACCTGTACCAGGGCCGCGAGGACAAATTGGTCGTGCTTGACGGCCTGCTCGCCGAACTGGGCCTAAGCTATGATCAAGTGGCCTACCTGGGCGACGACCTGCCCGACCTGCCGGTCATTCGCCGGGTAGCATTGGGCATGGCCGTGGCCAACGCTGCTCCGTTTGTTCGCCAGCACGCCCACGGCGTGACCCAGGCACGCGGCGGCGAAGGCGCAGCCCGTGAATTCTGCGAACTGATCATGCAGGCCCAGGGCACCCTGGACGCTGCCAACGCCAATTACCTGTAAGGCTGCCCATGTTCAGCAAGAAAGCCCGCAATATTGCGCTGCTAGCAGTGATCACCGCCCTGCTGGCGGCGGTCGGCTACTGGAACGTCAGCCCGGAAAGCTTCCTCGACAAGCCGGTGGCCCAGGTCGACGAAAGCGCCATCGACTACTATGCGATCAACGCCCACAGCGTGCAGTTTCTGCCTGATGGCAAGCTGCAGTACGAAATGACTGCCGACAAGGTCGAGCACCTCAAGGCCAGCGAAATCACGTTGCTGACCACGCCGGACCTGCACCTGTACCGCGGCACCGAATACCCGTGGCACGTGCAGAGCACCCGCGCCGAGGTCAACCCGGACGGCACCGAGGTCGAACTGATCGACAAGGTCCGGATTGCGCGCATCGACGAAAAGCAGCGTGAAACCATCATTACCAGCTCACGCATGACCGTGTTCCCGCAGAAGCAATATGCGCAGACCGAGCAAGCCGTTAGAATCGACGGCGCCGGTGGCACAACTACGGGCAAAGGAATGAAAGCGTATTTGAAAGAAAGCAGGATGGACCTGCTCTCTAACGTAAGAGGACAGTATGAGGCTCGTTAAAACCCTCCCCCTTTTGCTCAGCCTGAGCGCAGCACTGGGAAGCGCGAGCGCCTTCGCACTGCCGAATGACCGTGATCAGCCGATCCGCATCCAGGCCGACCAGGCCCACCTGGATGACAAGCAAGGCGTAGCCACCTACACCGGCGACGTGGTCATTACCCAGGGCTCGATGATGATCAAAGGCAACACCGTGACCATCACCCGCTCCGCTTCCGGCGACATCGATGTGGTGACCTCGGTGGGCAACCTGGCCTACTTCGAGCAGCAGCAGAGCGCGGCCAAGCCAGACAAGATGAAAGGCTGGGGCGTGACCATCCAGTATCAGGCGCTGAAAGACCTGGTGATCCTCACCGACCGCGCCAAGGTCGAGAACGAAGGCAACACCACCGAAGGCGAGAAGATCGTCTACAACACCCAGACCCAGGTGGCGACCGCCGGTCGCGGTGGCAACGTGACTACACCGCGTCAGCGCATCGACATGGTGATCCAGCCCAAGAAGAAGGCCGAGTAAATGGCAACCCTCAAAGCCCAGCACCTGGCCAAGAGCTACAAGGGGCGGCAGGTCGTACGCGATGTCAGCCTGTCGATCGACAGCGGCCAGATCGTCGGCCTGCTCGGCCCCAACGGCGCCGGCAAGACCACCTGCTTCTACATGATTGTCGGGCTGGTCCAGGCCGAGCAGGGGCGCGTGCTCATCGATAACCTCGATGTCAGCCACCAGCCCATGCACGGCCGCGCCCGTGCTGGCATCGGCTACCTGCCGCAGGAAGCCTCGATCTTCCGCAAGCTGTCGGTGGCCGACAACATCATGGCCATCCTCGAGACCCGCAAGGACATCGACCGCGACGGCCGGCGCAAGGAACTGGAAAGCCTGCTGCAGGAGTTCCACATCAGCCACATCCGCGACAACCTCGGCATGAGCCTCTCTGGTGGTGAACGCCGTCGCGTCGAGATTGCCCGCGCCCTGGCGACCGCACCCAAGTTCATCTTGCTGGACGAACCATTCGCCGGTGTCGACCCGATCTCGGTCGGCGACATCAAGCAGATCATCCACCACCTCAAGGCCAAGGGCATCGGTGTGCTGATCACCGACCACAACGTGCGCGAGACCCTGGATATCTGCGAAACCGCCTATATCGTCAATGATGGCCGACTGATCGCCGAAGGCGACGCCGAAACCATCCTGGCCAACGACCTGGTCAAAGAGGTTTACCTGGGCCACGAGTTCCGTCTCTGACCCCGGCACGCGCCTGGAGCACCGGAAAATAGCCGCACAACTGCGGGTAAAGTTGTTACGGTGCTCTAGGCAAACGCTACAATTTAAGGCATAAAACTTGCTTGATCTGGCGCCCCGGCGCCCTCGTGTAGTGGATGGCGCATGCGCGCCGGCGAACAAGGTACAAGCCCCTGCCATGAAACCATCGCTCGTCCTAAAAATGGGCCAGCAACTGACGATGACACCGCAGTTGCAACAGGCCATCCGTCTGCTCCAGCTTTCCACCCTGGACCTGCAACAGGAAATCCAGGAAGCGCTGGAGTCGAACCCGATGCTCGAACGTCAGGAAGACGGCGAGGACTTCGACAACAGCGACCCGATGGCGGACAACGCCGAGAACAAGCCGACAGCCGAAGCCCAGGACAACAGCTTCCAGGAAAGCACCATCAGTGCCGACAACCTGGAAGACGGTGAATGGAGCGAGCGCATTCCCAACGAGCTTCCAGTCGATACCGCATGGGAAGACATCTACCAGACCAGCGCCAGCAGCCTGCCGAGCAACGATGACGACGAGTGGGACTTCACCACCCGCACATCGGCCGGCGAAAGCCTGCAAAGCCACCTGCTGTGGCAACTGAACCTGGCGCCGATGTCCGACACCGACCGCCTGATCGCCGTTACCCTCATCGACAGCATCAACGGCCAGGGCTACCTGGAAGACACCCTCGAAGAAATCTGCGCCGGTTTCGACCCTGAGCTGGACATCGAGCTGGACGAAGTCGAGGCGGTACTGCACCGTATCCAACAGTTCGAACCGGCAGGTGTCGGCGCCCGCAATCTGGGCGAATGCCTGCTGCTGCAACTGCGCCAGCTACCTGCCAATACCCCGTGGATGACCGAAGCCAAGCGCCTGGTCACCGATTTCATCGACCTGCTCGGCAGCCGCGACTACAGCCAGCTGATGCGGCGCATGAAAATCAAGGAAGACGAGCTTCGCCAGGTCATCGAACTGGTACAAAGCCTCAACCCGCGCCCTGGTTCGCAGATCGAGTCCAGCGAACCCGAGTACGTGGTGCCCGACGTCATCGTGCGCAAAGATACCGACCGTTGGCTGGTGGAGCTGAACCAGGAAGCCATACCGCGCCTGCGGGTGAACCCGCAATACGCCGGTTTCGTGCGCCGCGCCGACACCAGCGCCGACAACACCTTCATGCGCAACCAGTTGCAGGAAGCGCGCTGGTTCATCAAGAGCCTGCAAAGCCGTAACGAAACCCTGATGAAGGTTGCCACGCAGATCGTCGAGCACCAGCGGGGTTTCCTCGACCACGGCGACGAAGCGATGAAGCCGCTGGTGCTGCATGACATTGCCGAAGCGGTGGGGATGCACGAGTCGACCATTTCGCGGGTTACCACGCAAAAGTACATGCACACACCGCGTGGCATCTACGAACTGAAATACTTTTTCTCCAGCCACGTCAGCACCTCCGAAGGCGGAGAATGCTCGTCCACGGCGATTCGCGCGATCATCAAGAAACTGGTTGCGGCGGAAAATCAGAAAAAGCCATTGAGTGACAGCAAGATCGCTGGTTTACTGGAGGCACAAGGCATCCAGGTAGCCCGTCGCACCGTCGCCAAGTACCGCGAGTCCCTCGGCATCGCACCGTCGAGCGAGCGCAAGCGACTGATGTAGCCCCTGAGATGAGCCACAGCGTTTGTGGGGCAGGTGCGAGACCTGCCTCTTTATGCACGGGCAACAAAGGAGAAGCTGTATGCAAGTCAATATCAGTGGACAGCATGTAGAAGTCACCCCACCGCTGCGTGATTATGTGGAGCAGAAGCTCAAACGCGTAGCGAGTCACTTCGACAAGATCACCAACGTGCAGGTCATCATGAAAGTCGAGAAGCTGCAGCAGAAGGTCGAAGCGACCCTGCAGATTCCTGGCGGTGAAGTGGTTGCCAATGCCGAAGACCAAGACATGTATGCAGCAATCGACGCCTTGGCCGACAAGCTCGACCGCCAACTGAAAAAACACAAGGAAAAACAGCAAAGCCTGCTGCAAGGTGCAGCTGCACGCTGATCCCCCTCATCCATGATCCGACTTGAAACCATCCTGACCCCCGGCCGTTCACTCGTGAACGTGCCGGGCGGCAGTAAGAAGCGCGCCCTGGAAAAGGTCGCCACCGTCATCGCCGACCAAGTGCCAGAACTGGAGATGCAAGACGTCTTCGAAAAACTGGTCGCCCGGGAAAAACTCGGCTCGACCGGTTTCGGCAATGGCATCGCCATCCCCCACTGCCGGCTTGAAGGCTGTTCCGCCCCGGTCAGTGCCTTGCTGCATCTGCAAGCTCCAATCGATTACGACGCCATCGATGGCGCGCCCGTGGACCTGCTGTTCGTCCTGCTGGTGCCTGAAGCCGCTACCGATGCCCATCTGGAACTGCTGCGCCAGATTGCCAGCATGCTCGATCGCAAGGAGGTTCGTGATCGCTTGCGTGCCGCCAGCAGTAACGAGGCCCTGTTCCAGGTTGTCCTGGACGTACAGAACGAGCACTGAACATGCGCCTGATCATTGTCAGCGGCCGCTCCGGCTCCGGCAAGAGCACCGCCCTCGATGTACTGGAAGACAACGGTTTCTACTGCATTGACAACCTGCCCGCCGGGCTGCTGCCGGAGCTGGCGGAAGAGGCTCTGATCAACACCGAACTGCTACAGCCGAAGGTTGCCGTGTCGATCGACGCGCGTAACCTGCCCAGCCACCTGACGCGCTTCCCCGAATTGCTCGAAGAAGCCCGTGCGCGAAACATCCAGTGTGATGTGCTGTTCCTGGATGCCGACGAAGACATGCTGCTCAAGCGCTTCTCGGAAACCCGCCGACGCCACCCACTGACCAATGCCAACCGCTCGCTGGCCGAAGCAATTCGGGTCGAGAGTGAGCTTCTGGGCCCGATCGCCGACCTGGCCGACCTGAAGATCGACACCACCAACCTGAATCTGTATCAGCTGCGTGATTCGATCAAGCTGCGCCTGCTCAACCAACCCGAGCCCGGCACCGCGTTCCTGGTCGAGTCGTTCGGTTTCAAGCGTGGCATGCCGGTCGATGCAGACCTGGTGTTCGATGTGCGCTGCCTGCCAAACCCTTACTGGAAGCCCGAGCTGCGCGAGCACTCCGGCCTCGACCAACCGGTAATCGACTATCTGGCCGCACAGCCGGATGTCGAAGACATGTTCAGCGACATTTCCAGCTATCTGCTCAAGTGGCTGCCCCGCTTCGCCGCCAGCAACCGTGCCTACGTCACCATTGCCATCGGCTGCACCGGCGGCCACCACCGCTCGGTGTACATCACTGAGCGCCTTGGCCAGTTGCTGCAGCAATCCCTGAAAAACGTCCAGGTCCGCCACCGCGACCTCTAGCCCAAGGATCCGCCCCACGATGCCCGCCCGCGAAATCACCATCATCAACAAGCTGGGCCTGCATGCCCGGGCGGCAGCCAAGTTCGTCGGCGTGGCAGGCCGCTTCCCCTGCCAGGTGCGGGTTGGCCGTACGCCGGACAAGCTGGTGGACGGCAAGAGCATCATGGCGGTGATGATGCTGGCGGCCGGCAAAGGCACCCAGGTGCACCTGCACACCGAAGGCGAGCAGGACAACGACGCCATGGATGCGCTGGTCGAGCTGATCAACAACTTCTTCGACGAAGGCGAATAGCCCTCCCGCAACATCTCCTGCCAATTATCAGGATGCAATCGGCCGTGGTTGTCTTTATACCTATATGGGTATAGATTGTGGCCATGCAATGGATGCATTAAAACGAATCAGGGCGCTGTATTGGGTTGGCAGCAGCAAGAAAGACCTTCAGGCACTTCCTGAAGATGTACAGGACATCTTCGGCTTTGCACTGCACTTGGCGCAGGAAGGCGGCAAGCATCAGCAAACCAAATGCCTCAAGGGATTCTCAGGCGCGGGGGTGCTGGAAATCATGGAGGATCACAACCGGAACACCTACCGGGCGGTCTACACCGTGAGCTTTGGCTCGGCTATTTATGTCCTGCATTGCTTTCAGAAGAAGTCCGTCTCCGGCATCAAGACTTCCAGTCACGACATCGCCTTGATCAGGTCTCGTCTGAAGCTGGCCGAGGCACACTCAAGAGGAGAAATAAATGACTGAGATCGAAGCAGGCAGTGGGAACGTCTATGCCGACCTCAACGGTGCCGACGCCAATGAAATGCTGGTAAAGGCACAGCTTGCCAGCAAGATCTGCAGCATCATCAAGGCTCGGCACCTCACCCAGTTGGAAGCCGCAGCGGTACTTGGATTACCCCAACCCAAAGTATCTGAAATGATGCGGGGCAAGTTTCGCGGCATCAGTGAGACCAAGATGATCGATTGCCTGGCGCGACTGGGGCGCGATATCCAGATTGTGGTCAAGCCAGCCCCTCGCTCCCGTCGCGAAGGGCGGGTTGAAGTCATTATCACCTGAGTGCCGCCTGCATGGAGCAGGCGCACCCAAGCTTGCTCACGACAATGCTGTATCCATCACCATCATCAGGCAGAAGCCAATACACAGCCCCAGGCTGGCCAGACGATGATGGCCGTTACTGCGCGATTCCGGGATGATCTCCTGGGTCACCACCAGCAGCATTGCCCCCGCCGCGCAGGCCAGGCCCAGCGGCAGCAGCAGTTCGGCGATGTTCACCAGCCAGGCGCAGATCACCGCAGCCACCGGCTCGACCAGGCCTGACGCTGCGCCTATCAATAAGGCTTTGAAGCGCGACATGCCCGCCCCGGCCAGCACCAGCGCAATTACCAGCCCCTCAGGCACATCCTGCAAGGCAATGCCCATGGCCAGGCTGTCGGCGTCGGCCATGCCACCACCGGCGGACACACCGATGGCCATGCCTTCGGGAATGTTGTGCGCGATGATGGCGATGACAAACAGCCAGATGCGCGCAGCAATCACCGGCTGGTTGTCGGTGCCGACCAGCGCTTCTGGTGAGGCGCCAGACACTTTGAGGTCAACCAGAAACAGGCACAGCGCACCGAACAGCAAGCCAAAGCTGATCAGGCCACCCGCCCCCCAAGGGCTGAAACCGATGGACTGGGCCGCGCCCAGACCCGGAATGATCAGGGAAAACGCGGTGGCTGCCAGCATCACGCCAGCGCCGAAGCCCAGCAGGGTGTCAGCCAGCGCCACTGGCATGTTGCGAATGACCAGTACCGGTACCGCCCCCAACGCCGTCCCCAGTGCGCACAATGCGCCGCCCTCCAGGGCGCGCAACATCCGTGGTTCCAGGTCCAGCCAGGCAAGGCCACGCGCTACCAACAGCGCGGTGCCCGCCAGCAAAAGCAAAGTCCCAAGCGCCAGGCGAAACAGGCGCACACTGCTGACAGACATCACTTCAGAGCGCATACCGGTCCGACTCACTTCAGGGCTTCAACGTAACGACGTTCCACTTCCGCCCAGTCAATGACGTTGTAGAAAGCACCGATGTATTCCGGGCGACGGTTCTGGTACTTCAGGTAGTAGGCATGCTCCCACACGTCCAGGCCGAGGATCGGCGTATTGCCGTGCATCAGCGGGCTGTCCTGGTTACCGCTGCTTTCCACCACCAGGGTTTTCTGCGGGGTCACGCTGAGCCAGGCCCAGCCGCTGCCGAAGCGGGTCAGCGCCGCTTTGGTGAAGGCATCCTTGAAGGCATCGAAACCGCCCAGTTGCGAGGAGATGGCTTGTACCAGCTGGCCCTGTGGCTCACCGCCGCCCTGCGGCGACATCACAGTCCAGAACAGGCTGTGGTTGGCGTGGCCGCCGCCATGGTTGGTTACCGCAGCGCGCAGGTTTTCTGGCAGCTGCTTGACCGCACCGACCAGTTTTTCCACCGGCCATTCGGCCCACTCAGTGCCTTCGATGGCGGCATTGAGGCCGTTGACGTAGGTCTGATGGTGCTTGCTGTGGTGGATCTCCATGGTCTGGGCGTCGATGTGCGGCTCCAGCGCATCGTAGGCGTAAGGCAAAGCAGGCAAGGTATGGGGCATGTCAGTGAATTCCGTAGGCATGGGTTCCAGGCGCCACGTCCGGCTGGGCAGCGAGTTCGCTGGCCCCGGCATTGTGGCGGTTGAGCAGGCGCTCGGTTCGCGGGTACTGGCCGTACTCGGCGATGAAATTCAGCAGTTCGGTGTAGGTTCGCCCACTGTGGCGCAGGGCTGCGTCACGCAGCGGCTGGGGCAATCGCGCCTCCTGGCTGGCGTGCAGCAGCCGCTGGTGGGCGGCGCACAAGTAGTCGGCGCTCTCGTGCGGCTGATTCAGGCGCACGTGCAGGTCGGCCAGGTTGTGGTGGGCGATGACGAACACGGCCACCGCTTCGTCGACGTCATGCCAGCGCTCGAACAGCACCTGGGCCAGCGCCAGGGCTTGCAGGTAGTGTTCCCGGGCGTCGACCAGCTCGCCTTGTTCGAACAGGCGGTTGGCGGTTTCCGTGGTGCGTTTCCAGTGCTGCATGGGTTGTCTCCTGGGCGGTGACGCAGGGTCAGATACCGCCGGCGGTGAGTTTTTCCGGGTCCAGCAGCGCTTCAAGCTGGTCACGTGACAGGTCGGTGTGCTCCAGCGCCACATCGATGACCGGGCGACCCTGCTTGTAGGCGGTCTTGGCAATTTCGGCAGCCTTGAGGTAACCGATGATCGGGTTCAGCGCAGTGACCAGGATCGGGTTGCGCGCCAGGGCTTCCTTGAGCTTGGCCTCGTTGACCTTGAAGCTGGCGATGGCCTTGTCGGCCAGCAAACGGCTGACGTTGGCCATCAGCTCGATGCTCTCCAGCAAGTTGCGGGCGATCACCGGCAGCATCACGTTCAGCTCGAAGTTGCCGGACTGGCCAGCTACAGCGATGGTCGCGTCATTACCGATCACCTGGGCGGCAACCATGGCGGTGGCCTCCGGGATCACGGGGTTGACCTTGCCTGGCATGATCGAAGAACCCGGCTGCAAGCCTTGCAGCTCGATTTCGCCCAGGCCGGCCAGTGGGCCGGAGTTCATCCAGCGCAGGTCGTTGGCGATCTTCATCAGTGCCACGGCGGTGGTCTTCAGCTGGCCAGACAGCGCCACGGCGGTGTCCTGCGAGCCGATCAGGGCGAACAGGTTCTGCCCTGGGGTGAACCGGACCTGGGTCAGGCCGCTGAGCTGTCGGGCGAAACCGGCAGCGAACAGAGGGTGGGCGTTGATGCCCGTACCCACGGCGGTGCCGCCCTGGGCGAGCGCCTGCAAGCTCGGCAGGGTCGCTTCGATGTGCCCCTTGGCAGCGTTGATCTGTGCCGCCCAGCCATCCAGCACCTGGCTCATGCGCACCGGCATGGCGTCCATCAAGTGGGTACGGCCCGTTTTCACATACTGATGCACTTGCGCCGACTTGGTCTCGATCACCTGTACCAGGTGGCTCAGGGCCGGCAGCAACTGTTCGTGCAAGGCCAGCGCAGCGCTGACATGAATGGTGGTGGGGATGATGTCGTTGCTGCTCTGGCCACAGTTGACGTGGTCATTGGCGTTGACAGCGTCACCCAGCACGCGGCTTGCCAAGGTGGCAATCACCTCGTTGGCGTTCATGTTCGAGCTGGTGCCGGAGCCGGTCTGGAACACATCCACCGGGAAGTGCTGGATGAAGTCTTCCGCCAGCAGTTGCTCGACAGCCTTGACGATGGCGTGGCCCTGCGCTGCAGACAGTTGCTCCAGCTCCACGTTGGCCTTGGCGGCAGCAGCTTTGGCCAGCAACAAGGCACGAATGAACTGGGCCGGCATGCGCAGACCACTGACCGGGAAGTTGTCGACCGCGCGCTGGGTCTGGGCACCATACAGGGCCTGGGCCGGCACCTGCAGCTCACCCATGCTGTCACGCTCGATACGGGTATCACTCATCATCAAATCCTTGCATCAGTTCATCGGGAGAAATCGACGGCAGCAGACGGCAATTGGCCAACTGCAGGGCATAGGGCTGCCAGCGCTGGTTCTGTTCCTGGCGGTCGAGGTTGCGCATGTCCAGCAGTGGGCGCCAGGCCTGGTCCAGGCACAGGCAGCGCCAATGCCAGGGCAGCATGCGGTCGCAGGCGGTATCCAGCAGCAGGCGGAAAGAGGTGAGTGCCACCGTCCATGGCGAGGTCTCGGTGCAGCACACCAGATAGCGGCCTTCGGCAAGGTAATGCTCGATCAGGCGCGGCTCGTCGGGCTCGAGCGCACAGCGGATGCGCCGGCTGAGCCAGCGCCAGTTTTCCAGGTAGGGCAGTTCGCGGAGGACGGGTTTCATGAACATCATCGCCGGGTTACTGGATAATGATATTCATTATTAAGTGATAAACAGAATCACTTCAAGAAAAAGGTGATGAAAAAAACCCGGCGCAGGGGCCGGGTCTTCATTTTATCTGAGCAGTACAGGTTAATGATCAGCTACCAGCAACAGTCATCCGTTCGATCAGAACCGAGCCCGTATGGATGTTGCTGCGGGTTTCCAGATCGCTACCAATCGCGACAATCTGCTGGAACATATCCTTCATATTGCCGGCAATGGTCACTTCCTGAACCGCATGCTGAATCTCGCCATTCTCGACCCAGAAGCCAGCCGCACCACGGGAGTAATCCCCCGTCACCATATTCAGCCCATGCCCCATCAACTCGGTCACCAGCAGCCCGCGCCCCATACGGCGGATCAATGCGGCCTGGTCTTCCACACCGTGAGTGACGAACAGGTTATGCACGCCACCGGAGTTGGCCGTGCTAGGCAAGCCCAGCTTGCGCCCGGAATAGGTGCCCAGCAGGTACGACACCAGCTCGCCTTTGTCGACGAACGGCTTGGCATAGGTAGCCAGGCCATCACCGTCGAATGCCGCGCTACCCAGTGCCCGTGGGATATGGGGGCGCTCGTCAAGGGTAAGCCAGGAGGGGAACAGGCGTTGCCCAATGGTGCCTTCAAGGAACGACGACTTGCGGTAAAGGTTGCCGCCGGAAATGGCCGAGAGGAAACTGCCGAACAGGCCACCGGCCAGCTCGGCGGAGAACAGCACCGGCACCTCGCAGGTCGGTACCGGGCGTGCGCCCAAACGGCTGGCTGCGCGCTGGGCAGCGCGGGCGCCGATACTGCGCGGGTCGGCCAGCAGGTTGCCCTGGCGGTTCACGTCGTACCAGTAGTCACGCTGCATCTGCCCGTCGCCTTCAGCGATCATCACGCAGCTCAGGCTGTGCCGGGTCGAAGCATAACTGCCGATGAAGCCATGGCTGTTGCCATACACCCGGCAGCCCTGGTGGGTATTGAGTGTGGTGCCATCGGCATTGAGAATGCGCGGGTCTTCATCGAACGCCGCAGCCTCGCAGGCCAAGGCCATTTCGATGGCCTTTTCAGGCTCCATGGCCCAGTCGTGATAGAGGTCCAGATCCGGGATTTCACGGGCCATCAGCGCCGCGTCGGCCAGGCCTGAGCATTCGTCCTCGGAGGTATGCTTGGCAATGGCCAACGCTGCGGCGACGGTCTCGCGGATCGCGTCCGGGCCACTGGCCGAGGTGCTGGCCGAGCCTTTGCGCTGGCCAACATAAAGGGTGATACCAAAGCCTTGGTCGCGGTTGAACTCGACCGTTTCAACCTCACGCTGGCGTACCGTGGTGGACAGGCCCTGCTCCAGCGACACCGCCACTTCGCAGGCGCTGGCCCCCTGGCGGCGCGCCTCGGCAATGATCGCCTCGACCTGCTCCTGCAATGCTGGCAGGTCTTTCGGACCTACGCTCTGGACTGCACTCATGGTTCTCTCCACTAAAATTCTGCGTACGGCTTGGGGTCATTCTACGACCGGGCCGGACAAGCGGCCCCCGACTGGTTATCATGGCGACGATTTCTAGCGGACTGCCACCATGGTTGATTCAAACGACGCCTACGACGGCGAAAAAAGCAAAACCCAGATCAAGCGCGAACTGCATGAGCTGGTTGAACTCGGCGAGCGCCTCACTACGCTCAAGGCCGACACTCTGGCGCGTCTGCCGTTGACCGACGAGCTACGCAAGGCCCTGGCCGAGGCTTCCAAGCACACCGCTCACGGTGCCCGCAAACGCCACATGTCGTTTGTCGGCAAGCTGATGCGCGTGCAGGACCTGGATGCCATCCACGCCTTGCTTGAGCAGATGGACAGCTCGACCCGCCAGTACAACGAGCGCTTCCACGGCCTGGAGCGCTGGCGCGACCGGCTCATCGACGGTAATGACGAAGACCTCGAGCGTTTCGTCAACGAATACCCCGATACCGATCGCCAGCAACTACGCTCGCTGATCCGACATGCCCAGCACGAAAAAGCGCGTAACAAGCCGCCTGCTGCTGCGCGCAAGGTGTTCAAGTACATCCGCGACCTCGACGAGCTGCAGCGCGGCTTGCGCTGACGGATCACCCAGGGACCCTGTGGGAGCGGGCTTGCCCCGCGAACACCGGCAAAGCCGGTGCCAGCCACCACCGTTTGGCCTGCTTCGCGGAGCAAGCCCGCTCCCACAAGAGCCCCCTGGGCCATCAAGCGCCTGTACCGCCTACGGTAATCGCGTCCAGCTTCAAAGTCGGCTGCCCTACTCCTACGGGTACCGACTGCCCGTCCTTGCCGCACGTCCCTACCCCGCTGTCCAGCGCCAGGTCGTTCCCGACCATCGACACCCGGCTCATCGCCTCCGGGCCATTGCCAATCAGGGTCGCACCCTTGACCGGCGCGGTAATCTTGCCGTCTTCGATCAGGTAGGCCTCACTGGTCGAGAACACGAACTTGCCGCTGGTGATGTCCACCTGGCCACCGCCCAGGTTGGCGCAATAGATACCCTTCTTCACCGACGCGATGATTTCCTGCGGGTCGCTTTCGCCTGCACGCATGTAGGTGTTGGTCATGCGGGGCATCGGCAGGTGCGCGTAGGACTCCCGGCGACCGTTGCCGGTCAACGCCATGCCCATCAGGCGCGCGTTGAGCTTGTCCTGCATGTAACCCTTGAGCACACCGTTCTCGATCAGCGTGGTGCATTCGGTCGGAGTGCCTTCGTCATCCACGCTCAGTGAGCCACGGCGGCCCTCGAGCGTGCCATCGTCAACGATGGTGCACAGGCTCGATGCCACCTTCTCGCCAATGCGGCCGCTGAACGCCGAACTGCCTTTGCGGTTGAAGTCACCCTCCAGGCCATGGCCTACAGCCTCGTGCAGCAACACGCCCGACCAGCCCGAGCCCAGTACAACCGGCAAGGTGCCTGCAGGTGCCGGGATCGCCTCAAGGTTTACCAGCGCCTGGCGCAATGCCTCGCGGGCATAGCCCATTACCCGTTCTTCGGTGAAGAAACGGTAGTCGGTACGCCCGCCACCGCCCTGCCCGCCGCGCTCGCGACGGCCATTCTGTTCGACGATGACGCTGACGTTGAAGCGCACCAGTGGGCGCACGTCGGCGGCCAGGCTGCCATCGGCCGCAGCGATCAGGATGCGCTCCCAGACCCCGGCCATGCTCACGCTGACTTGCTGGATGCGCGGGTCCAGGGCGCGGGTGGCGACATCGACACGCTTGAGCAGCTCGACCTTTTCGGCACGGCTGAGTACATCCAGCGGGTTGTCTGCGGCATACAGGGCGGCCACTTCCTGACTGCGGAAAGCCTGGACCTTGCCGTTTTGCCCGGCACGTGAAATCGAACGGGCGGCGCGCGCCGCCGAGGTCAATGCCTCGAGGTTGATCGCATTGCTGTAGGCGAAGCCGGTCTTTTCACCGGACTGGGCACGTACGCCCACGCCCTGGTCCAGGTTGAAGCTGCCCTCTTTGACGATGCCGTCTTCCAGCGCCCAGGTTTCCGAGATCTGACCCTGGAAATACAGGTCGGCGGCGTCGATGCCGGGGCCGGCCAACTCACCCAGTACGCTCTGCAGGCTGTCCAGGGTCAAGCCGCCTGGGGCCAGGAGCTGCTCACTGACGGTGGATAACATCTGGCTCATAGTCACTCCGAGGTGTGCGCAGGCCGCAACGCGCCCTGCGAGAAAAAGCGCCGGTGCGATACCACCGGCATGCGCGCCCGGATGGACGCTTGTTCTTCAATGTCGCGCTCGGCAAGCAGTACTGCTTCGCCTTGCGCCTGTTGTGCGACGATGCGCCCCCAAGGGTCGACGATCGCCGCATGGCCATGGGTTTCCCGAGGGCCTGGATGGGTGCCGCCCTGCGCCGCAGCCAGCAGGTAGCACTGGGTTTCGATTGCGCGGGCGCGTACCAGCACCTCCCAATGTGCCGCCCCTGTCACGGCTGTAAAGGCCGCTGGGGCAGTGATCAGTTCCGCGCCGGCAGCACGCAGTGCGCTGTACAGCTCAGGAAAGCGCAAGTCGTAGCACACACTCAGCCCCAACCGCCCAACCGGCGTGTCAGCCACCACCACCTGGGCGCCATGGGCGTAGTCATCCGACTCACGGTACCGACCGCGGTTGTCGGCAACGTCCACGTCGAACAGGTGCAGCTTGTCATAGCGTGCCGCCACCTCGCCGTGTTCGTCGATCAGCAGCGAGCAGGCATGCGCCTTGGCCTCGGGCTGGCCGACCGGAGGCAAGGGCAAGGTACCGGCCACAACCCATAACTTGAGGTCGCGGGCGGTGCGTTTCAACCATGGGAGGATCGGCCCTTCCCCCAATGCTTCGGCGCGGCCGATGGCAGCGGCGTCCTTGCGGCCCATGGCGGCGAAGTTTTCCGGCAGCACCGCCAGCCGTGCGCCGCCAGATGCGGCCTGCTCCAACAGGGCACCGGCACGTTGCAGGTTGGCCAGCACATCATCCTGGCTGACCATCTGGATTACCGCTGCCTTCATGGGCACTCCTAGCGGGTTTTCTCGAAAGGTTTCACAAATGTGATTCTAGGCTCTTTCCACGGCCCTTCGACACGGTAGTGCACGCTGGCAAAGCGCGACACGCGGTCACCGATCAACCGGTCGACCAGGAACAGCGCGCCGCCTACGGCTGGCGCACCGATAATCAGTGCCGCCAGCGGCAGGTTGTTGGTCACCGGCAGGCTCACTTGCAGGTTGGCATCGACCCGGTCGCGCACCATGTCCAGGGTGCCCTCCAGCTCAAAGTTGCTCGACGGGCCAGTGACACTGATCGGCTCGCGGGTGACATAGACACCATTACTGGCCACGAGCAGGCCTTTGACCCGGTCATAGGCGAGGCCCTTTTCGAACAGGTCGGAGAAGTCCAGGCGCAGGCGCCGGCCAATGGAGTTGAAGTTGAGCAGGCCGAACACGCGCAGTGCCTGTGCACTGCCTTCGACTTCGACGAACTGGCCGGTGCGCAGCGCCGCGTCCATGCTGCCAGAGAAGCGCTTCAGGCCCACCGCAGCGGGCGAACCCGGCCAGCGGCCGTCCACATCCAGGCGGAAGTCACGGCTGGTCACAGTCGGAGCGAAGCCCCAGGCCTTGAGCACATCGGCCAGGTTCTTGCCGTCCAGGCGCCCTTTGTACCAGCTGCTGGTGCTGCCCTGCTGACCCTCCCAGCCGCCACCGCCGTCGATGCGCAGCCCTTTGAAGTCGAGGTCGATATCGCTGGCGGTCACGCCCCGCGCTGTCGGTCGCAATTTGATCGCCGCGCTGCCGAACAGGTCGTCGCCGCGGTAAAGCTTGTCGATGCTCAAGTCCAGCGCCGGTACCTTGCGCGGGTCGAACGAGGCCAACGGGTCCGGGCCCTCTTCGGCCTGAGCCTGGGCAGGGTCGGCAGCGGGCAGGCGCAGGGTCTGCATACGCACGACCATTGGCGCACCCTTGGCATCCGGCACACGGGCGTTGCCAATCACTTCCTTGCTGTCCAGGCGCAGGTCCCAGGCCGGGCCGCCACGGGCCATACGCACCACGGCCTGGTTCAGGTCCATGCCGAAGGCTTTCAGCTGGCCGATGCTCAGGTCGACACTTTGCAGGTTCTGTCGCGCGCTGCCACCTGGGTCGTCACCGGCAAGCCGGGCCGCCTGTTCTTGCCAGGGCGCCAGGTCCAGCGACTCCAGGCGCCCGCGTACCCGCAAACCCTGGCCAGCCGGGAGTTGGGCGTCACCAGTGCCCAACAGCAATTCACCACGCCCCTGCATGAGCTTGTCGGCCGGTGCGGCGTAGGCAAAGCGTGCAAGGTCGGTGTAAGCGGCATCGAACCGCCGCTCCTGGCCTTGCAGGCTCATGCTGAAACGGCTGTCGCGGGTGTCTGCTGCGGCTTTGCCGAAGGGCGCCGGCAGGTCGATGGCCAAGCCCTTCAGGTTCGAATTGACGCTCAGCCGGTTGTCCCGGCTACCCAGGCTGAGTTGCAACTGGTAAGGCAGGTCACCGGACGCTGGCAAAGCCTGTTTGAACTGCAGCCAGTCGGTCAGTGCCTTGAGCGATACCTGGCCATTGGCGTCGATGCGCGTCTGCATCTGCCCCGGCTGGCCTTCGGCAGTAATTTGCGCCGTCACCGGCTTGCCGAACGCCTGCAGGCTGATGCCCTTGCCACTCAGGCCTTTGTCAAAATCGAAGCTGAAATCACCCTTCAAGCGGCTCAACTCCAGGCTCGGCGGGGCAACTTTCAGGCGCGCATCGCTGGTGGCGAAATCCACCTGCACTTTCGGCCGTTCCCCACGAGCCAGCGGGATGTCGAGCTTGACCTTGCCCTTCAACGGCCCTTCGCCCTCCCAGCCGGCGAAGATCTCGCCCGTGCCGATCGGCGCTTCCTTGAGTATTTTCAGGCCATCGCCCAGGCTGCCGTCGAAGTCGCCATCCAGGTACAGGCGACTGTGCTGCTCACCCTCGACATGCGGGATATCAACGCTGACATCGCTCACCTTGGTGTCGAGCAACAGGCCACGCTGGGCCTTGATGCGCACACCGCTGTCCTCGATGAACACATCGCCATCTACGTGCTGAACCTGCGGCCAGCCAGGCTGGAAGTCCAGCGCCGCGTCCCGCACCTTGAAAAACAGGCTGATGCTGCGGGCTTGCGGTGCGGCGCCATGATTCAGCGAGCCCTGGTACTGGAAGTAGCCCTCATCCACCGTGCCTTTGACGATGGCGCTGCGCAGCCATTCGTCGAGGGCCGGGCTGAGCACCTCGGGCAGGTACTTGGCGGTGTAGCGGCCATCGCCCTCGGTGAGGCCGACACGCAGGTCCATGTAGTCCTCGCGGCCTTCTTCGAACAACAGGCGAATAAGGAAGTCACCAGCAATCTTGCCCTCCTCGCCCAACACCTTGAGGTAAGGCGCAACCAGGGTGAAGCCTTCCTTGTCCAGCGCCCAGGTGAGGCGCGCGTTGGCTTTCTGGTAGTGCCAGGGTTTAGCGAAGATCGGGTACAGGTGCAGCATGAATGCATCGGTATCCAGGCGCAGTTCACCATGCCCCAGGTCGCCGCTGATGCTGCCGCTGACGTTACCGGCAGCCGGGGCACCGTGATAGGCATCGAAACCGACCTTCTCCAGGTTGGCGTCGAATTGCAGGCGCTGGTCACCCTCGGCCTTGGGCCGGGCCTCCAGCCGTACATTGCGCAACGCGCCGGTTACCTTGAGGCCATCGACTACGGCCATGACATTGTCAGGCAGCGGTGCCAGGGCTTCGATCAGCGGGGTAAGGGGCGTAAGGTGCAGCCGGTCAGCCTGCAGCTTCCAGCTTTCATCAGCAGCGCTCTGGCCGGGACGCTGCTGCAACTGCAGGTGCGACTCCCAACGGGTCTTGCCGATGTCCATGGCCAGGGAGTCGACCACTACATCAAAGCCTTGGGCCTGGCGCTGGAACCAGGCGCCCACAGCCAGGTTGTTCAGTGTCGCGGACTTGCGCCCGGCATAACCGCCCTGCAGCTCGGGTGCATTGAGCCGCACCACTGCCTGCTGCAATTGCCCTTCGCGCCAGTCGACCCACAACTCGCCGCCCGCTCGCAGCGCCTCGGCATGCCACTGGCCCAGCAGGCGTGGGGGCAACCATCGCGCCCAGTCACTTTGCGGCAGGCTCAGGTAGGCATCTACCTGGGCGTCACGCCAGGCCTTTGCCGACGCACGGCTACGCAGGTTCAGCGCCAGGGGCTGGCCATCGGGCAGGGTCGCACTCAAGTCCAGGGCCTGGCGCGAAGCACCCGCCTGCAGGCCGGCGCTCACATACGTCAGGGTGAGCGGGTCTCGCTGCCACGGGTGCAAGGTGACCTGGCTGTTGAACACATCAATGCGGCCCAGCTGGCGCAGGCGCTGCAGCAGTTCGGCGGGGTCAAGCGGCGCATCGTCCTTCTTCGGCAGGCCTTCAAGGTCCCAGGCCCCCTGCTCGTTCTCACGCAGGATCAGTTGCAGGCCACCCAACTGTATACGCGCCAGGCGCACTTCGCGGGCACTGAGGCTGGCCCAGACATCGGGCACAACCTTGACGTCGTCCAGGCGCAGCGCCGTCGCGCCTTCACCCAGTTGCAGGTCACGCACACGCAGCACCGGTGCCAGGCCGCTCCAGCGCCCCTCAAGGGCACCGACATGCACCGGCAGCCCCAGCGCCTGCTCGGCTTTGCGTTCCACATCGGCACGGTATTCGGCCACCAGCGGTACCAGCTCGCGGCCGAGGCTGACATACAACGCCACCAATACCGCCAGCAGGGCGCAAAAGCCCAGCCCCCAGCGGGTCAAGGCGACAAGAACGCGGGTCAGACGTCCCATGGCCATGGCCCTCCAAGTCGTTTATCCATGATGGCCGGTAGTGGCGGTTTTGCCAGCCCGACCATCCAGTGGCGCGTTCGAGAAGACCTCAGAGCAGCACCACGTCGTATTGTTCCTGCGAATACATCGACTCGACCTGGAAGCGAATGGTTCGACCGATGAACGCCTCCAGCTCTGCCACGTTGCCCGATTCTTCATCCAGCAGGCGGTCGACCACCTTCTGGTTGGCCAGCACACGGTAGCCCTCGGCCTGATAGGCACGTGCCTCGCGCAGGATCTCGCGGAAGATTTCGTAGCAGATGGTCTCGGGGGTTTTCAGCTTGCCGCGGCCCTGACAGGCCAGGCACGGCTCGCACAGCACCTGCTCCAGGCTTTCACGGGTGCGCTTGCGGGTCATCTGCACCAGCCCCAGCTCGGTGATGCCGATGATGTTGGTCTTCGCGTGATCCCGTTCCAGCTGTTTTTCCAGTGTGCGCAGCACCTGGCGCTGGTGTTCTTCATCTTCCATGTCGATGAAGTCGATGATGATGATGCCGCCGATATTGCGCAGGCGCAGTTGCCGGGCGATGGCGGTGGCAGCCTCCAGGTTGGTCTTGAAGATGGTCTCTTCAAGGTTGCGATGGCCGACGAATGCACCGGTATTCACATCAATGGTGGTCATCGCTTCGGCCGGGTCGACCACCAGGTAGCCACCGGACTTGAGCGGCACCTTGCGCTCGAGGGCGCGCTGGATTTCGTCTTCGACACCGTACAGGTCAAAGATTGGCCGTTCGCCCGGGTAGTGTTCGAGGCGGTCGGCGATTTCCGGCATCAGTTCACCGACGAACTGCGTGGTCTTCTGGAACGTTTCACGCGAGTCGATGCGGATCTTCTCGATCTTCGGGTTGACCAGGTCACGCAGGGTACGCAGGGCCAGGCCCAGATCCTCGTAGATGACCATCGGCGCGCCGCAGGTCTTGATCTGGGCGCCGATCTGCTCCCACAGGCGGCGCAGGTAGCGGATGTCCTGCAAGATCTCTTCGGCACGAGCGCCTTCGGCGGCGGTGCGCAGGATGAAACCACCGGCATCCTTGATGTTTTCGCTTTCCATGCAGTTGCTGACCACCTGCTTGAGGCGGTCTCGCTCGGCTTCGTCTTCGATCTTCAGCGAAATGCCGACATGGCTGCTGCGCGGCATGTACACCAGGTAGCGGGAAGGGATCGACAGCTGGGTGGTCAGGCGTGCGCCCTTGGTGCCAATCGGGTCCTTGGTCACCTGCACCACAAGGGCCTGGCCTTCGTGCACCAGCGCCGTGATGGTCTCGACCGCCGAGCCTTCACGCTGAGAAATTTCCGACGCATGGATGAACGCAGCGCGCTCCAGGCCGATGTCGACGAAGGCCGCCTGCATGCCTGGCAGCACACGCACCACCTTGCCCTTGTAGATATTGCCGACGATGCCACGGCGCTGGGTGCGCTCGACGTGCACTTCCTGCAGTACCCCGTTTTCCACCACCGCCACGCGTGACTCCATCGGGGTGATGTTGATCAGGATCTCTTCACTCATGGCCGGCTCTCGTCAAAGGTCTTTTGTAATGATGGATGGCGTATGCCGTGCTGGCTACTGCGGGTTTGTTACCTCTGGCGTATGCACGGGCGATTGCCAACAGGCGATACCAAACGTGCCAAGCAACTCGGCCGTCTCACTGAGGGGCAGGCCTACCACGGCCGAATAACTGCCGGACAGACCGGTGACGAACACTGCGCCCAGGCCCTGGATGGCGTAGCCACCGGCCTTGTCCACAGGCTCGCCGCTGGCCCAGTAGCGTTGTGCTTCATCGGCGCTGATCGCCCGGAAGCGCACCTTGCTGGTGACGCACAGGCTTTGCGTATGCAGGCCGTCGCTGAGAGCAACCGCAGTCAATACCTGGTGCTCGCGGCCCGACAGGCCAGCCAGCATGGCCATGGCATCTTCGCGGTTTTCCGGTTTGCCCAGAATACGACCATCGAGCACCACGGCAGTGTCCGCCCCCAGCACCACAGCCGGGCCCTCGACACGGGCCAGACCAGCCGCAGCCTTGGCCCGAGCCAGGCGCTCAACGTAGGCCGGGGCGCTTTCGTCAGGCAGCGGGGATTCATCGATGGGTGCACTGACAACGGTGAAAGGCACACCGATCTGGGTCAGCAGTTCACGACGACGGGGAGAGCCAGAGGCCAGGTATAACGGGTTCATGCAGACATCTCCCTGTCAGTTGCGGCATCGCCGTCAGTTGATATGCAAGCGTCGGCGCAGGTCGCGCAGGGCGAAACTGATCCATGGCCAAAGCAAGGCACTGATGACCGCCGACCAGACCAGCGCCAGGGTAGGCAACCGGTTGCCGGTCAGGGCGCTGAGCCATAGCTGGATGAGCTGGGCGATGCCGAAAATGACCAGGATCACCAGGCTCTGCTGCCACATGGGGAACATGCGCAAGCGCTGCTGCAGGGACAACACCAGGAAGGTGATGAGGGTGAGGATCAACGCGTTCTGGCCCAGCAGGGTGCCGTACAACACGTCCTCGGCAAGGCCCAGCACGAACGCCGTGGTCATGCCGACCTTGCCCGGCACCGCCAGGGTCCAGAATGACACCAGCAAAGCCAGCCACATGGGCCGGAACACTTCCATGAACTGCGGCATGGGCGAGACGCTGAGCAGCAGGCCGATGGCGAAAGTCAGCCAGATGACCCAGCCGTTGTTGCGGCGCGAAGCAGCCATCATTGTCTCCGGGTGTGAGCGGGTGCGGCAGGCGCTGCGGCAGGCGTGGCAGGGTTAGCCGCCGGGGCTGCAGGCTGTACGGCCGGTGCTGTCGGCGCTGCGGGTGTGACTGGGGTTACAGGCGTAGTGCTGGCAGGTGTGCCCTGCTCGCCCGTACCCGCCGGTTGGCCGGGGACCGTGGTGCCCTTGCGGTCAGCCTCTTCCTGGGCGATGGCAGCATCAGTGGCGCGCTGCTCCGGGGTACGCCGGTCGCTGAACACCAGCAGCATGTAACGGCTGCGATTGAGCGCGGCGGTGGGGATGGCGCGCACGATGGCGAACGGCTGCCCGGAATCGTGGATCACCTCGTTGACCGTCGCCACCGGGTAGCCAGCCGGGAAGCGCTGGCCCATGCCGGAGCTGACCAGCAGGTCGCCTTCCTTGACGTCGGCGGTATCGGCCACGTGACGCAGTTCAAGGCGCTCCGGGTTGCCGGTGCCACTGGCAATGGCGCGCAGGCCGTTGCGGTTGACCTGCACCGGAATGCTATGGGTGGTATCGGTCAGCAACAGTACCCGCGAGGTGTAGGGCATCAGCTCGACCACCTGGCCCATCAGACCGCGCGCATCGAGCACCGGCTGACCAAGGAACACACCATCACGCTCGCCCTTGTTGATCAGGATGCGGTGGGTGAACGGGTTGGGGTCGACACCGATCAGCTCGGCCACTTCGACCTTTTCGTTGACCAGCGCCGAAGAGTTCAGCAACTCGCGCAGGCGCACGTTCTGCTCTGTCAGGGCTGCCAGTTTCTGCAGACGCCCCTGCAACAGCAGGGCTTCGGTCTTGAGCTTTTCGTTTTCGGCGATCAGTTCAGTGCGGCTGCCGAACTGGCCGGCCACGCCTTGCCACGCACGTTGCGGCAGGTCGGTGATCCAGTACGACTCCATCAGCACCATGCCCATCTGGCTGCGCACGGGTTTGAGCACGTCAAAGCGCGCGTCGACAACCATCAACGCGACCGACATCACCACCAGAACGAGCAGGCGAACGCCCAGCGAAGGGCCCTTGGAGAAAAGCGGTTTAATGGGCCGTTCCTCGTGGACGACTCAGGAGGTCATTGGACATGGAACTACGCACCAGCCTGGTTGCGGGTTGACGGATACGGCGCCCTTGACGGGCGCCAGCCCAGCACATACAGGTAGCACTGTGCGTGCTACCTGTAAACCGGGCGCTCGTGAACAGCGAGTGTGATCACTCGCTGGAGAGCAGGTCCATCGCGTGCTTGTCCATCATCTCCAGGGCGCGACCGCCGCCACGGGCGACACAGGTCAGCGGGTCCTCGGCGACGATCACCGGCAGGCCGGTTTCCTGGGCCAGCAGCTTGTCGAGGTCACGCAGCAGCGCGCCACCACCGGTCAGCACCAGGCCACGCTCGGCGATGTCCGAAGCCAGCTCGGGCGGCGATTGCTCCAGGGCGCTCTTCACGGCCTGGACGATGGTCGCCAGCGATTCCTGCAGCGCTTCGAGCACTTCGTTGGAGTTCAGGGTGAAGGCACGCGGTACGCCTTCGGCCAGGTTGCGGCCACGCACATCGACTTCGCGCACTTCGCCGCCCGGGTAAGCGGTACCGATTTCCTGCTTGATGCGCTCGGCGGTGGACTCGCCGATCAGGCTGCCGTAGTTGCGGCGCACGTAGGTGACGATGGCTTCATCGAAGCGGTCGCCGCCAACACGTACGGATTCGGCATAGACCACGCCGTTCAGGGAGATCAGTGCGATTTCAGTGGTACCACCACCGATATCGACGACCATCGAACCGCGAGCCTCTTCAACCGGCAAGCCGGCACCGATGGCAGCCGCCATTGGCTCTTCGATCAGGAACACTTCACGGGCACCGGCACCCAGGGCCGACTCGCGAATGGCGCGGCGCTCTACCTGGGTCGACTTGCACGGCACGCAGATCAGCACGCGCGGGCTTGGCTGCAGGAAGCTGTTCTCGTGAACCTTGTTGATAAAATATTGCAACATTTTTTCGCAAACGCTGAAGTCGGCGATAACGCCGTCCTTCATCGGACGAATGGCAGCAATGTTGCCAGGCGTACGGCCCAGCATGCGTTTGGCTTCGGTACCGACGGCGACAACGCTTTTCTGATTGCCATGGGTACGGATGGCAACAACCGAGGGCTCATTCAGGACGATACCGCGCTCACGCACGTAAATAAGGGTGTTGGCAGTACCCAGGTCGATGGAGAGATCGCTGGAAAACATGCCACGCAGTTTCTTGAACATGGGAAAGTGACCCTGGGGAAAGCGTGGGTAAAAAAGTGCGGCAAACTCTAACAATGGCAGGGATTTTGGGCAAGGAGCCAATATGTTAAATTGGCTGTTTTTCCGAGCATGCCAGCCGATGATCGCGGCCGTTGGACCGCCAGAAAGCTGACATGTTCCTCATCGCGGACCCAAATTCCGTTCTTTGTTTCCCTTGGAGATCTTCATGGCGCTTGAACGCTGCGACGTGGAAAAGATCGCCCATCTGGCCCGTCTGGGGCTGAATGATGGCGAACTGCCACGCATTACCGATGCCCTGAACAGCATCCTCGGGCTGGTCGACGAGATGCAAGCGGTCGATACCACTGGCATCGAGCCCCTGGCCCACCCGCTGGAGGCCAGCCAGCGCCTGCGCCCCGACCAGGTCACCGAAAGCAACCAGCGCGACGCCTACCAGGCTATCGCGCCGTCGACCGAAAGCGGTCTGTACCTGGTTCCCAAAGTCATCGAGTAAGGGATAGAGCCTGCCATGCATCAATTGACCCTGGCCGAGATCGCCCGCGGACTCGCCGACAAGTCGTTTTCCTCCGAAGAGCTGACCGGCGCCCTGTTGGCGCGCATCAAGCAACTCGACCCTCAAATCAACAGCTTCATCAGCGTCACCGAAGAGCTGGCCCTGGGCCAGGCGCGTGCCGCCGACGCCCGTCGCGCCGCAGGCGAAACCGGCACGCTGCTGGGTGCCCCCATCGCCCACAAGGACCTGTTCTGCACCAACGGCGTACGCACCAGTTGCGGCTCGAAGATGCTCGACAACTTCAAGGCGCCGTACGACGCCACCGTGGTCGCCAAGCTGGCTGAAGCCGGCATGGTCACCCTGGGCAAGACCAACCTGGACGAGTTCGCCATGGGTTCGGCCAACGAATCCAGCCACTACGGCGCGGTGAAGAACCCGTGGAACCTCGAACACGTCCCAGGCGGTTCGTCGGGCGGGTCGGCCGCTGCCGTGGCCGCGCGCCTGCTGCCGGCCACCACTGGCACCGACACCGGCGGTTCGATCCGCCAGCCGGCGGCACTGACCAACCTCACCGGCCTCAAACCGACGTACGGTCGTGTTTCGCGCTGGGGCATGATCGCCTACGCCTCCAGCCTCGACCAGGGCGGCCCGCTGGCCCGCACTGCCGAGGACTGCGCCCTGCTGCTGCAAGGCATGGCCGGTTTCGACGCCAAGGACTCCACCAGCATCGAAGAGCCGGTGCCGGACTACAGCGCCAACCTCAATGTTTCGCTGCAGGGCCTGCGCATCGGCCTGCCGAAAGAGTACTTCGGTGCAGGCCTCGACCCGCGTATCGCCGACCTGGTCCAGGCCAGTGTCAAAGAGCTGGAAAAGCTCGGCGCAGTGGTCAAGGAAATCAGCCTGCCGAACATGCAGCACGCCATCCCGGCCTACTACGTGATCGCCCCGGCTGAAGCCTCTTCCAACCTGTCGCGCTTCGACGGCGTGCGCTTCGGCTACCGCTGCGAAGCCCCGAAAGACCTCACCGACCTGTACAAGCGTTCCCGTGGCGAAGGCTTCGGCGTTGAAGTGCAGCGCCGCATCATGGTCGGCACCTACGCCCTGTCGGCCGGCTACTACGACGCGTACTACGTGAAGGCGCAGCAGATCCGCCGCCTGATCAAGAACGACTTCATGGCCGCCTTCAACGATGTCGACCTGATCCTCGGCCCTACCACGCCGAACCCGGCCTGGAAGCTTGGCGCCAAGAGCAGCGACCCGGTCGCCGCCTACCTGGAAGACGTCTACACCATCACCGCCAACCTGGCGGGCCTGCCGGGCCTGTCGATGCCGGCCGGCTTCGTCGACGGCCTGCCGGTCGGTGTGCAGCTGCTGGCGCCGTACTTCCAGGAAGGCCGCCTGCTCAACGTCGCGCACCGCTACCAGCAAGTGACCGACTGGCACACCCGTGCCCCCAACGGCTTCTGAGGAGTTCACACATGCAATGGGAAGTTGTGATCGGGCTGGAAATCCACACTCAGCTCGCCACCCAGTCGAAGATCTTTTCCGGCAGCGCCACCACCTTCGGTTCCGAGCCGAACACCCAGGCCAGCCTGGTTGACCTGGGGATGCCCGGCGTACTGCCGGTGCTGAACCAGGAAGCCGTGCGCATGGCGTGCATGTTCGGCCTGGCCATCGATGCCGAAATCGGCAAGCGCAACGTGTTCGCGCGCAAGAACTACTTCTACCCGGACCTGCCCAAGGGCTACCAGATCAGCCAGATGGACCTGCCGATCGTCGGCAAGGGTCACCTGGATATCGCCCTGGAAGACGGCACCATCAAGCGCATCGGGGTAACCCGCGCGCACCTGGAAGAAGATGCCGGCAAGAGCCTGCACGAAGACTTCAGCGGCTCCACCGGCATCGACCTCAACCGTGCCGGCACCCCGCTGCTGGAAATCGTCTCCGAGCCTGACATGCGCAGTGCCAAGGAAGCCGTGGCTTACGTCAAGGCGATCCACGCGCTGGTGCGCTACCTGGGCATCTGCGACGGCAACATGGCCGAAGGCTCGCTACGCTGCGACTGCAACGTGTCGATCCGCCCGAAAGGCCAGGTCGAGTTCGGCACCCGCTGCGAGATCAAGAACGTCAACTCGTTCCGCTTCATCGAGCGCGCGATCAACAGCGAAATCCAGCGCCAGATCGACCTGATCGAAGACGGCGGCAAGGTCGTGCAGGAAACCCGCCTGTACGACCCGAACAAAGACGAAACCCGCTCCATGCGCAGCAAGGAAGAAGCCAACGACTACCGTTACTTCCCCGACCCGGACCTGCTGCCGGTGGTGATCGAGGACAGCTTCCTCGAAACCATCCGCGCCGGCCTGCCGGAGCTGCCGCCGCAGAAGGTCGAACGCTTCCAGAGCCAGTACGGCCTGTCGGCCTACGACGCCAATGTGCTGGCATCCAGCCGCGAACAGGCGGACTACTTCGAAGAAGTAGTGAAAATTGGTGGCGACGCCAAGCTGGCGGCCAACTGGGTCATGGTCGAGCTGGGCAGCCTGCTTAACAAGCTGGGCATCGAGATCGACCAGTCACCGGTCAGCGCCGCGCACCTGGGTGGCATGCTGCTGCGCATCCGCGACAACACCATCAGCGGCAAGATCGCCAAGACCGTGTTCGAGGCCATGGCTGCCGGTGAAGGCGATGCTGACAGCATCATCGAAAGCAAAGGCCTGAAGCAGGTTACCGACACCGGTGCGATCGACAAGATGCTCGACGAAATGCTGGCAGCCAATGCCGAGCAGGTCGAACAGTACCGCGCCGCCGACGAGGCCAAGCGTGGCAAGATGTTCGGCTTCTTTGTCGGCCAGGCGATGAAAGCTTCCAAAGGCAAGGCCAACCCGGGGCAGGTGAACCAATTGCTCAAGGCCAAGCTCGAAGGCTGACCTGAATATGCTGCGAGGGCTCTGCCCTCGTTCGCGGGCTTGCCCGCTCCCACAGTACTGGACCGCTCTCACAGGCGGTGATATGCCTGTGGGAGCGGGCAAGCCCGCGAATGGCCGCACTGGAGCGCATCTGACTTGCTGAAAAGATCCCTGGGTACTCTCGCCCTCTTCTCCCTGCTGGCCGGCTGCGCCAGCCACGACATCGACCCGCGCGGTTACGACCAGACGGGCACCGCTTCCTATTACGGCTCGCGCCACCACGGTAAACGCACCGCCAGCGGCGAACCGTTCAACCAGCACGGCCTTACCGCCGCCCATCGCAGCCTGCCGTTCGGCACTCGCGTACTGGTAACCAACACGACCAACCAGCGCAGTGTGGTGGTGCGCATCAACGACCGTGGCCCGCACACCCGCGGCCGCCTGATCGACCTGTCTCGCGCCGCAGCAGAAAAAATCGGCATGCTCCGTAGCGGAACAGCGCGCGTGCGAGTACAAGGGCTTAGCGACTGACGCGACAGGAGTCCGACCATTTTCGACCTGGCCACCCTTCCCACCTTCAGCCTGCTGCAATTGGGCATTGCCCTGCTGTTGCTGGTCGGCGGCGCCGAATTGCTGGTGCGCGCAGCGCTGCGCCTGGCACAACGCCTTCATGTTCGCCCGTTGATCATCGGCCTGAGCCTGGTGGCTTTCGGCAGTACCGCGCCACAACTCACCGTCAGCCTGCAGGCCACCTACCAGGGTGCGCCGGATGTGGCGGTCGGCAGCGTGATCGGCAGCAACATATTCAACGTACTGGTCATTCTCGGCCTGGCCGCGCTGATCATCCCCTTGCGCGTGTCGCGCCAGCTGGTGCGCCTGGACATTCCGCTGATGATCGTCGCCAGCGGCCTGGTCTATGCCCTGTGCGCCAACGGTTACCTGGGCCGGGTTGAAGGAGGGCTGCTGCTGCTTGGCCTGGTCGGCTACCTGGTAATGCTCTGGCACCAGTCGCGCCACTACGCACGCACCTTCCCCGCGCCGGACACCGCCAAATCCAGCGCCAGGCGCTTCTGGTCAGGCACGCTGCTGCTGGTGTTGGCCGGCCTTGCCCTGCTGAGCCTGGCGGGGCACCTGCTGCTGGAGGCCGCCGTGGAGGTTGCCACCGACCTGGGGCTGTCCGAGCGCATCATCGGCCTGACCGTCGTCGCCATCTGCACATCCCTGCCAGAGCTCGCCGCCGCATTGATCGCTGCCCTGCGCGGTGAACGGGAAATTGCCGTGGGCACGGTCATCGGCAGCAACCTGTTCAACCTGCTGGCCGTGCTGGGCCTGACCGCCCTGATCACCCCTGAGCCGCTGTCGATCTCGCCCAACGCCCTGGCGTTCGACCTGCCAGTAATGCTCGGGGTTGCCGTGCTGAGCCTGCCGGTGTTCTATTCCGGTTACCGGATCACCCGCGCCGAAGGCTTGGTATTCCTCTGCCTGTACCTGGCGTACGGGCTGCACGTGGCGGCATTCACAATGGGCATGCCGCTGGCCGGGCGCCTGGAGCGGTTGATGCTGTTCTATGTACTGCCTGTGCTCGGCGTGGTGCTGCTGTATACCACTGTGCGTGCCTGGCGCCGGCAGCATTGATCGGGCCATGTCATCTGGCGCATGCCTTAAGCCTTGTGTCGCCCTTTAGATCGAGCGCCGCGCGGGCGGCGCTCGATCTCACAGGCGATACAATCTAACGGCGAACCTGCCGAGCCTTCTTCAGCTTGAAGGCCACCCACAGCACGGCAATCCATGCCGGGATCAGCATCACCGAGATGCGAATCGGCGGGGTCAGGTACATCACCACCAGAATCAGCACAATGAACGCCAGGCACAGGTAGTTGGTCAGCGGGTGCCCCAGGCTCTTGTAGAACGGGGTAATCCCGGCCGCCAGCTTGGCCTTGCGGAACTTCAGGTGGGTAATGCTGATGCTCGCCCAGTTGATCACCAGCGCCGACACCGCCAGGGCCATCAGCAAGCCAAAGGCCTCACCCGGCATCAGGTAGTTGATCACCACGCACAGCCCGGTAGCGAAGGCCGACACGCCCAGCGCAGTCAGCGGCACACCGCTGCGGCTGACTTTCAGCAACTGGCGCGGTGCATCGCCCTGGCTGGCAAGACCAAACAGCATGCGGCTGTTGGCGTATACGCAGCTGTTGTAGACCGACAGCGCGGCCGTCAGCACCACGATGTTGAGAATGGTCGCCACCAGGTCGCTGTCCAGTTCGTGGAAGATCATCACGAACGGGCTACCGCCCTGCACCACCTTCTGCCACGGGTACAGCGACAGCAGCACCGCCAGGGCACCGATGTAGAAGATCAGGATGCGATACACCACCTGGTTGGTGGCCTTGGGGATGCTTTCGCGCGGGTTGTCGGCCTCGGCAGCGGTGATACCCACCAGCTCCAGGCCACCGAACGAGAACATGATCACCGCCAGCGCCATCACCAGGCCGCTAACACCGTTAGGGAAGAAGCCGCCGTATTGCCAGAGGTTGGCCACGCTGGCATCCGGGCCGCCATGGCCACTGCTCAGCAACCAGGCGCCGAAGCCGATCATGCTGACGATGGCCACTACCTTGATCAGGGCGAACCAGAATTCCATTTCGCCGTAGACCTTGACCTGGGTCAGGTTGATCAGGTTGATCACCACGAAGAAGATCGCCGCCGTGGCCCAGGTGGGGAAATCCGGCCACCAGTACTGCACGTAGATACCCACAGCCGTCAGCTCGGCCATGCCCACCAGCACATACACCACCCAATAGTTCCAGCCCGACACAAAGCCTGCAAACTCGCTCCAGTACTGGTGGGCAAAGTGGCTGAAGCTACCGGCTACCGGCTCTTCCACCACCATTTCGCCCAGCTGGCGCATGATCAGGAAGGCCATCAGGCCCGCGATGGCATACCCCAGCAACACGGAGGGGCCGGCCAGCTGGATGGTCTGGGCGATGCCCAGGAACAAGCCGGTACCGATGGCCCCGCCCAGCGCGATCAGCTGGATATGGCGATTCTTCAGCCCGCGCTGTAGCTCGGGCGTGCTCTGGTCTTGCATGAAGTGTCCTTTAGCTCAGTGAGGCTGTGTTTTTTGTGTTGTTTGCAGTCAAGGATCTAGATCCATCCGCCCCACTGCAAGATGAAAATGCCGATATTGGTGGTGATTGCCGCCATTAGCGTAGTAATGACGATGATCGACGCAGCCAGCTCATGGTTGCCATTGGCTGCTCGCGCCATGACGTAACTGGCTGCTGCGGTAGGGCTGCCGATGTACAGGAACAGGATGCCTAGTTCGGCCCCGCGAAAGCCGCACAGCCAGGCCCCGAGGGTGCCGACCAGCGGTAGCCAGACCATCTTCACCAGGCTGGCGTCGATGGCCAGCCTGCCGCTGTCGCGCAATGCCGCCAGCGACAGGGTGCCGCCAATACACATCAGCGCCAACGGCAGGGTCATTTGCGCCAGGTAATCCCCCGAAGTCAGCAGCCAGTTGGGTAGCGGCACCTGGCCGTAAGCCATGGGTGTCGCGACCAGCACACTGATGATCAGGGGGTTGCTGAAGATGCTCTTGCAGATGCTCCACGGGTCGGACTTCAGGTCCGGGCTGTACACCGCCAGTACTACGGCCGACAGCGAGTTGTACATGAGGATGACCAGGCCGGCGAGCACCGCCCCCAGCGAAATACCGTAGTCGCCGTACAGGCTGGCAGCCAGGGCCAGGCCGATCACGCCGTTGTTGCCGCGGAACGCGCCCTGGGTATAGATGCCCCGGTCGGCCAGCGGGCTGCGCCAGATGGCCATGCCCCAGGCGACGGCGAAGCCAACCAGGGTGGCGGCAATGAAGTAGAGGATGACGCCGGGCTTTACCGCTGCAGCCAGGTCGGCGTGGTAGATACCGAGGAACAGCAGCGCCGGCATGCAGACGTTGAACACCAACTGCGAGGCGACACGGTTGAAATTGTCGTCGATCAGGTGGATGCGCTTGAGCAGCACGCCCATGAACAGCATGGCGAAGACAGGTGCCGTGATGTTCAGCGTCTGGATGAGAAGGGCGAGCATGCGCAAGCGATCCTGGAGAGGGTTGCCGTTAGGTGGCTAATGATACGCCAACGGCCGCTAGTTGCGGGGATCAGGTGCGATAAAGAGACGTTTCCGACAGTGCCGCCCCTATCGCCGGCAACCCGGCTCCCCTCAGGTATTGCATGCAGGCCGGAACCCGCGGGGTCCCTGTGGGAGCTGGCTTGCCGGCGATGAGGCCGGTACAGGCGAAAGGGATCAGCGCCGGACCGGGCGCTTCTGCAGCTTGCGCTGCAAGGTCCGCCGGTGCATGCCCAGTGCCCGTGCGGTGGCCGAAATGTTGCCCTCGTGCTCGTTCAGCACGCGCTGGATGTGTTCCCACTGCAGGCGGTCGACCGACATGGGGTTTTCCGGCACCAGGGTATCCAGGTCGGTGTGCTCCGACAGCAGCGCTGCCAGCACATCATCGGCGTCGGCCGGCTTGCACAGGTAGTTGCAGGCGCCGCGCTTGACCGCTTCCACCGCAGTCGCAATGCTCGAGTAGCCGGTCAGGATCACCACGCGCATTTCCGGGTCCAGCTCCAGCAGCTTGGGCAGCAGCACGAGGCCGGAATCACCGTCCATCTTCAGGTCCAGCGTGGCGTAGTCCGGCAAGTCCTGCTGCGCCAGGATCAAGCCTTCTTCGGCAGAACTGGCGGTGCTCACGCGGAAACCGCGACGGCTCATTGCCCGGGCCATGACCCGGGTGAAGGTGGCATCGTCATCCACCAACAGCAGGTGCGGCAGCTCTTCGCTTTCGACCTGGTTTTCTTCGCTCATCATTCATCTCCTCGCTTGCCATAGGGCAGGCGCAATTCGGTCAGGGTGCCACCCTGTTCATGACTATAGAGTTTTACCGAACCGCCCGCACGGGTCACGCTGGCCTTGCTCAAGAACAGGCCCAGGCCGAAGCCTTTGCCTTTGGTGGTAATGAAGGGTTTGCCGATGGCTTCGGCAATGGCCGGCGGCACGCCAGGGCCATGGTCGCGGATACTGATGACGATGTCCTGGGCATCCCAGTCCAGGTGCACCTCCAGGTCATCGGGGCAGGCATCGGCAGCATTGTTCAGCAGGTTCAGCAACGCCTGGGTCAGGTCTGGCGGCGGTGTCAGCCGCGGCACCTTGCCATCGCGCAGGCGCTGGAAGCGGTAGCTGGCTTCGGGGCGCATCAGGTGCCAACGGTTCAGCGCCTCGTCCAGCCAGGCGGTCACATCCTGCTCCACGATCGCCAGGCGGCGGTTGGCTTCGGCAGCGCGCACTAGCTGTTGCAAGGTCTCTTTGCACAGCTTTACCTGGTCCTGGAGGATCTGCAGGTCTTCCTGCAGCAGCGGGTCGGTATGGTCCTGGCGCATTTCGTTGATCAGCACACTCATGGTCGCCAGCGGCGTGCCCAGCTCATGGGCGGCACCGGCGGCCTGGGTGGCCACGGCCAGCAATTGCTCGTCGCGCAGGCTTTCTTCACGCCGTTCGGAGCGCAGCTGCTCCTGGCGGCGCAGCTCTTCGGCCATGCGCGCGGCAAAGAAGGTAATCACCGCCGCGGCGAGGGCAATGCTCAGCCACATGCCGTAGACCTGCATCTTGTCCCGCGCCATGGGCAGGCCTTCGAGCGGGTAGAACTGCACCAGCAGCAGGCTGTAGGCGGTCAGGGCGATACCCGAAAGTATCAGCGAATACAGCCACGGCAAGGTCACCGCGGCAATCGCCAGCGGTACCAGGTAATACGACACGAACGGGTTGGTCGAGCCGCCGGAGTAGTACAGCAAGGCACTGTGGATCAGCAGGTCGCAGGCCAGCTGCAGGGCGTACTCCATTTCGGTGACTGGCAGCGACAGGCGCAAGCGCAGCGCCGTAAAGGCACACAGCAGCGAGGACAACGCCAAGGTGCCAGCCAGCGACAGCCAGGGCAACGGCAGCAATTCGGTCCAGTAGGCGACGCCCACGGAGCCGGCCTGGGCAGCCAGGACCAGGACCCGAATGACGGTCAGGCGCCACAGGTTCTGGCGGGTAGCGGACAGCGGTTGTACGGCAGCGAGCATGAGCTCTCCTGATGAGTGCTCCAGAAAATCGGCTGGAGTATACCGAAGCCGGGCGCCTCACTGCAGCGATGCGGCAAAGCGCCACACTTTGTCACAGGTTGATGATGGCACTTTTGAACCCACTACACTGTTGCCGGTCTGATGGGCCATGCGTGGAATGGATGACCAGACCCCACGCCTTTTATTGCCAAGGAGTACCACATGCAAATCCCACGTCGCGGCGCCGCCCTGATCCTGTCTTGCGGCTTGCTCGCCAGCCTGCCGGCGCTGGCTGCCGATGAGCCACGTTACAACCAGGTATCGCTGCGTGCCGAAGTGAGCAAGGAAGTGGCGCGCGACCTGATGGTCGTGACCCTGTACAGCGAAGCGCAGAACACCGACCCGGGCAAGCTCGCCAAGCAGATCACCGAAACCATGAACAAGGCCGTGCAGCAGTCGCGCCAGGTCAAGGACGTGAAGATCAGCCAGGGCAGCCGCAACAGCTACCCGGTGTATGACAGCAAGGGCCAGAAGATTACCGGCTGGCGCGAGCGCGCCGAGCTGCGCCTGGAAAGCGACAACTTCCCGGCCTTGTCCCAGCTTACCGCCGACCTGCTGCAAGAGCTGAAAATGGGCGGCATGGACTTCTCCATCGCCCCGGCCACGCGCAAGGCAAGCGAGGATGCACTGCTCAAGGACGCGGTCGATGCCTTCAAGGCACGCGCGCAACTGGCCACCGAAGCCCTGGGCGGCAAGGGCTATAAAGTGGTCAGCCTGAACCTCAACAGCAGCGGTTACCCGCGCCCGTACCTGCGCAGTGCGCCGATGGCAATGAAAGCCATGGGGGCTGATGAAGCCGCGCCAGCGCCGGACATCGAGGCGGGTACCAGCGAAGTGAGCATGAATGCCGATGGCCTGATCGAAGTGCAGATGCCCTGACAGCCACAAGCTTCAAGCGGCAAGTTTCAAGTTGACGGTGAACCCGGTCTGCTTTGTCTTGTTGCTTGAAGCCTGCCGCTTGAACCTGCTTTTCAGACGTTTCCTACGCACCACCAAGGTGCATCCTACGCATACCCCCGCCTCGAAACATCCCGCAAAATGCCATCATTTTGCCTGCGCAAACGTTTAACTTCGTCGAAAGTTATAGCGATGCGACATCCATGTACGGTCGTACCACTTTTCCGGCGCCAACTATCCTTCTACCTGTTGCATTGGGAACATCCCCTGCATAAGTATCCGCAGGTCGGCTCACGAGGCCACCTCATCCAAAAAATGACAACAATGAGGCCACCATGCTCAAACACGCAGTCATTCCGTTCCTGCTTGGCGCAGGCTTACTCACCGGTGCACCGTCGGCCCTGGCCGCGTCCAACCTGGTGTTCTGCTCCGAAGGCAGCCCGGCCGGTTTCGACCCGGGGCAGTACACCACCGGGACCGACTTCGACGCCTCGGCAGAGACCGTGTTCAACCGCCTGACCCAGTTTGAACGGGGCGGCACTGCGGTCATCCCGGGCCTGGCGACCAAATGGGAAGTGTCCGACGACGGCAAGACCTACACCTTCCACCTGCGCGAAGGGGTCAAGTTCCATACCACCGACTACTTCAAGCCCAGCCGCCCCTTCAACGCCGACGACGTGCTGTTCACCTTCAACCGCATGCTCGACAAGGACAACCCGTTCCGTAAGGCCTACCCCACCGAGTTCCCGTACTTCACCGACATGGGCATGGACAAGAACATCGCCAAGGTGGAGAAACTCGACGAGAAGACGGTGAAGTTCACCCTCAACGAAGTCGACGCAGCGTTCATCCAGAACCTGGCCATGAGCTTTGCTTCCATCCAGTCGGCCGAATACGCCGACCAGTTGCTCAAGAATGGCAAGGCTGCCGACATCAACCAGAAACCGATCGGCACCGGCCCGTTCGTGTTCAGCAAGTACCAGAAGGACGCGCAGATCCGCTTCAAGGGCAACAAGGACTACTGGAAGCCCGATGACGTGAAGATCGATAACCTGATCTTCGCCATCACCACCGATGCCTCGGTGCGCATGCAGAAGCTGAAGAAGAACGAGTGCCAGGTCACCCTGTTCCCGCGCCCGGCCGACATCGAGCCGCTAAAGGCCGACCAAAATCTGCAAATGCCGCAGCAAGCCGGGTTCAACCTCGGCTACATCGCCTACAACGTGATGGGCAAGATCAAGGGCAGCAACGAGCCCAACCCCATGGCCCAGCTGAAAGTGCGCCAGGCGCTGGACATGGCCGTGGACAAGAAGAAGATCATCGAGTCGGTCTACCAGGGTGCCGGCCAGTTGGCAGTCAATGGCATGCCGCCAACGCAATGGTCCTATGACGACAGCATCAAGGACGCCGCCTTCGACCCCGAAAAGGCCAAACAACTGCTGAAGGAAGCCGGTATCAAGGAAGGCACCGAGATCACCCTGTGGGCCATGCCCGTACAACGGCCGTACAACCCCAACGCCAAGCTGATGGCCGAAATGCTGCAATCCGACTGGGCCAAGATCGGCATCAAGGCAAAGATCGTCAGCTATGAATGGGGCGAGTACATCAAACGCTCCAAGGGTGGCGAACAGGGCGCCATGCTGATTGGCTGGAGCGGCGACAACGGTGACCCGGACAACTGGCTGGGCACCCTCTACGGCTGCGATGCCGTCGACGGCAACAACTTCTCCAAGTGGTGCTACAAGCCCTACGACGACCTGATCAAGCAGGCCAAGGCCACCTCCGACCAGGCCAAGCGCACCGAGCTGTACCAAAAGGCGCAGCACATCCTCAAGGAGCAGGTGCCGATCACCCCGATCGCCCACTCCACCGTGTACCAGCCCATGAGCGCCAAGGTGAAGGACTTCAAGATCAGCCCATTCGCGCTGAACTCCTTCTACGGCGTCAGCGTGGACAAATAGGCTGACTGAGGCACCCGCTGAATCGCGGGTGCCCTTCACCCCCGCCACCTCTTCATGTTGTCCTGCGGCCAAACGCTGCGGGGTCGGCAAACTGTTGCCGCCATTCGTACCCGGAGGCGGCGCGAACAGATGAAAAAGGATTTGCCATGCGCCACGTTACCCGCCTTTCTGCGCTGCTGGCCCTGGGCCTGCTCAGCCAATCCCCTGTCGTGCTGGCCAATAACCTGGTGTTCTGCTCCGAAGGCAGCCCCGCCGGTTTCGACACCGCACAGTACACCAGCGCCACCGACAACGACGCCGCCGAACCGGTCTACAACCGCCTGGTCGAGTTCGAGCGCGGCGGTACTGCCGTGCACCCTGCCCTGGCGACCCGCTGGGAAGTCTCCGACGATGGCTTGCGCTACACCTTCCACCTGCGTGAAGGGGTGAAGTTCCACAGCAACAAGGCCTTCGAACCTGGCCGTGACTTCAATGCCGACGACGTGCTGTTCACTTTCAACCGCATGCTCGACAAGAGCCACCCGTTCCGCCAGGCCTACCCCACCGAGTTCCCTTACTTCATCAGCATGGGCCTGGACAAGAACATCGCCCACGTCGAGAAAATCGACCCACTCACCGTGGCATTCACCCTGAACACGGTCGATGCCGCGTTCATCCAGAATCTGGCCATGAGCTTCGCTTCCATCCTCTCCGCCGAATACGCCGAACACCTGATGGCCAGCGCAAGGCCGAGCGACATCAACCAGCAGCCCATTGGCACCGGGCCGTTCGTGTTCCAGCGTTACCAGAAGGATTCGCAGATCCGCTACAAGGGCAACAAGGATTACTGGGCACCGGATGAAGTGAAGATCGACAACCTGGTGTTCTCGATCAACATCGACCCTTCGGTACGCATTCAGAAGCTGCGCCGCAACGAATGCCAGGTCACCCTGCACCCACGCCCCGCCGACCTGCCGGCGCTCAAGGCCGACCGTTCGCTGCAGGTGCTGCAGCAACCGGGCTTCAACCTCGGCTACATCGCTTACAACACACAGCACCCACCCTTCGACCGGCTGGAGGTGCGCCAGGCGATGGATATGGCTGTGAACAAGAAAGCCATCCTGCAGGCGGTTTATCAGGACTCCGGCCAACTGGCGGTCAACGCCATGCCGCCCACCCAGTGGTCCTATGACGAAAGCCTCAAGGACGAGCCCTACGACCCCGAAAAGGCCAGGCAGCTGCTGCAGCAGGCGGGCGTCAAACCGGGCACCGAAGTCACCCTGTGGGCCATGCCGGTGCAACGCCCGTACAACCCCAACGCCAAGCTGATGGCCGAAATGCTCCAGGCCGACTGGAACAAGCTTGGTTTCAAGGTGCGCATCGTCAGTTACGAATGGGGCGAGTACCTCAAGCGCATGAAAAGCGGCGAACACGACATCGCCCTGATTGGCTGGACCGGCGACAACGGCGACCCGGACAACTGGCTGGGCACCCTCTACAGCTGCGATGCCATCGGCAGCAACAACTACTCGCTGTGGTGCGACCCGCAGTACGACAGCCTGGTCAAGCAGGCCAAGCAGGTCACCGACCAGGCGCAGCGCAGCGCCCTGTACCAGCAGGCCCAGCAGCGGCTCAAGCAGCAGGTGCCGATTACCCCGGTGGCGCACTCCACCGTGAACCAGCCGCTCAGCGTCAAGGTTTCCGGGTTCAAGGTCAGCCCGTTTGGGCGCAATGATTTCTCCGGCGTGAGTGTTGACTGACTTTTAGCCTTCAAGGGCCTCTTCGCGGGTAAACCCGCTCCCACAAGTACCCCCATCAGCCAGGGCCTGCACAGGTCCCTGTGGGAGCGGGTTTACCCGCGAAAAGGCCGGTACAGGTAGCACAACGCCCCCGATTTAGCCCGGCGACCCCGGGCAACCCTGGCAACACCGCAACAACCATCCGGCCCACAAGGCCGGCAATGACTAGAAAAAAATGGGAGCTTCAACCTTGAGAGTATTCACCCTGACCGCACTGGCCTTATCCATCAGTGCCTTTTCCACCGTGGCCCAGGCCGATCCGCAAAGCCAGGCCTTCATCCCGCTCACCCTCAAAGCCAGCAGCGAGCAGGCGCAAGCCAGCGGCTTCATCGACGGCCAGAGCCTGTCCGGCACCACCCGCAACTGGTACGCCCGTGAACGCGCCGCACGCGCGCCGCTGTGGCGCTACTACAAGAGCGACGGCACCCGCCACCCCACCCACAGCCGGGAAAACTGGCTGCAAGGCACCATCCTCAACTACAGCTCCGGTTTCACCCAAGGCACCGTGGGCATCGCCGTCGAGGCCGCAGCCTACAACGCCATTGCCCTGCAACAGAACCGCCAGGCCGTCGCCGGCCCCAACAACCGCACCCTGACCCACAGCGATGGCGACCCCATCGGCCAGTGGAGCAAGCTGGGCCTGGGCAATATCAAGGCGCGTGTGTCCAACACCACCCTTACCCTCGGCCGTCAGTCGGTGGACACGCCGATGATCGCCTACATCGGCAACCGCGCCTTGCCATCGAGCTTCCAGGGCGCGTTCCTGCACAGCGCCGAGTTCGACAACCTGAGCTTCGACCTGGGCACCTTCGACCGTGTCTCGCCACGTACCGAACAGAGCCTGAGCAAGTTCCGCAGCGAATACAGCGCCACGGGTGTGGAAACCGACCGCGCCAGCACCGCCGGCATCAACTACCAGCCGTTCAGGAGCCTGAGCACCAGCCTGTACGCCACCCAGGTCGACGACTTCTGGAACCAGTACTACTTCGGCGCCAACCACGTGCTCGGCGACAGCGCAGTGCTCAGCCTGAGCACCGGCCTGAACTACTACAAGACCGTGGATGCCGGCAGCCAGAAAATGGGCAAGATCGACAACGACACCTACAGCCTGTCGCTCGACCTGACCCACCAGGCCCACACCCTCGGTGCCTCCTGGCAGCAGGTGAACGGCAACGAGTACTTCGACTACCTGCACGAAACCAACGGCATCTACCTGGCCAACTCGCTGCTGTCGGACTTCAACGGCCCCAACGAAAAATCGCTGAAGATCTCCTACGTACTGAACATGGCGCCCTACGGCGTGCCCGGCCTGAAGTTCAACCTGTACAACGCCCGCGGCTGGGGCATCGACGGCACCCACTACCGCGGCACCGCCTACGACGTGAATGGCCTGAACGGCGAAACCCACTACGAGTGGGGCATCGGCACCAGCTACGCGGTGCAGAGCGGGCCGCTGAAAGACACCAGCGTCCGCGCCACCTACACCACCCACCGTGCCAGCAAGGCCCAGGGTGACGGCAGCCTGGACGAGTTCCGCGTGGTCACCACCATTCCATTCAACATTCTTTGACCGCTGGCGCCACGGCCCCTTCGTGACGGGCCGTGGCGGCTACGCTGGAATCAATGCAAAAGCAGGGAGTCTTCAACCCATGCAGAGAGCTTTCATCAAATCGCTACCGCTACGCCTGGCCCTGGCCGCGCTGGTGCTGGGCAGCGCCGCGCAGCTTGCAGCCAAACCGCTGGTGGTGTGTACCGAGGCCAGCCCGGAAGGATTCGACGTTGTCCAGTACACCACCGCCGTCACCTTTGATGCTTCGGCCGAGACGCTCTTCAACCGCCTGGTCGACTTCAAGCCCGGCACCACTGACATCCAGCCAGCCCTGGCCGAGCGCTGGGATATCTCGCCAGACGGCCTGACCTACACCTTCCATCTGCGCCAAGGGGTGAAGTTTCACACCACCGACTACTTCAAGCCAACCCGCGACTTCAACGCCGACGACGTGTTGTGGAGCCTCAACCGCCAACTGGATCCGAACCATCCGTGGCACGACAAGACCAGTGTCGGTTACCCGTATTTTGAAAGCATGGCCTTCAAAGAGCTGCTCAAGTCGGTGAAAAAGGCCGACGAGCGCACCGTGGTGATCACCCTAGCCCGCCCGGAAGCGCCCTTCCTGCATGACATGGCCATGGGTTTCACCTCGATCTACTCCGCCGAGTACGGCGACCAGTTACTCAAGGCTGGTAAAACCGCTGAGCTGAACAGCAAGCCGATCGGCACCGGCGCGTTCATTTTCCAGCGCTACAACAAGGACGCGCAGGTGCGCTTCAAACCCAACCCGGACTACTTCCGCGGTAAACCGCCGGCCGACGCCCTGGTGTTCGCCATTACCTCCGACAGCAACGTGCGCCTGCAAAAGCTGCGCGCCAATGAATGCCAGGTCGCCCTGTATCCCAAGCCGGATGACGTGCCATCGATCAAGACCGACCCAAAGCTCAAGGTCGCCGAAATCGAAGCCCTGGTCACCGGCTACATCGCCATGAATACCGAGCACAAATACCTCAGCGATGTACGCGTGCGCAAAGCCATCAATATGGCTTTCGACCGCCAGACCCATGTTGACCAGCTGTTTGGCAAAGGCAACGCGCTGGTGGGTGTGAACCCCTACCCGCCGACCATGCCTGGCTACAACACTGCAAACCAGAACCCGCCCCGTGACCTCGCAAGAGCACGCGCCCTGCTCAAGGAAGCTGGCGTGCCGGACGGCACGGTGATGACGCTATTCACCCGCAACGGCGGCGGTATGACCAATCCCAACCCTCGCTTATCTGCCGAAATGCTGCAGGCCGACCTGAAACAGATCGGCCTGAAGCTGGATATCCGCGTGATGGAGTGGGCCGAAATGCTGCGCCGCGCCAAGAAGGGCGAAGCCGACATGGTGTCCACCGGCTGGGCGGGCGACAACGGCGATCCAGACAACTTCCTCACCCCACTGCTTAGCTGCGACGCGGCCAAGACCGGCGAGAACTATGCCCGCTGGTGCAACTCGAAATTCCAGGAACTGATCACCCGTGCCCGCGAGGTGGTCGACAACGAGGAGCGTGCAAGGCTCTATAGCGAGGCATTGAAGGTGTACGATGACGACCAACCCTGGATCAGCATGGCCCATCCAAAGATGTTCACCGCCATGCGTGACAACGTGGAGGGCTACGTGATCAGCCCTCTGACCAACAATAACTTCGCCACCACCAAGGTGAAGTAGAACAACAACGACCGCCGGCAGCCCATACGGGAACCGGCGGCACTGCCGTAGCGGGCGGATCGCCCCACGGCCTGATGAGGTAACCCCGACAATGTTGAGTTTTATTGCCCGGCGCCTTGGCCTGTTGATACCGACCTTTTTCGGCATCACCTTGCTCACCTTCGCGCTCATACGCCTGATCCCCGGGGACCCGGTGGAAGTGATGATGGGCGAGCGCAGGGTCGACCCCGAAATGCACGCCCAGGCCATGGAACGCCTGGGCCTTAACAAGCCGCTGCCGGTCCAGTACCTGGACTACGTCGGCAAGCTCGCCCAGGGTGACCTCGGGGAATCGCTGCGCACCCGCGAAAGCGTGTGGACCGAATTCCTCACGCTGTTCCCGGCCACCCTCGAACTGGCCTTCGCCGCCCTGCTGTTCGCCGGCATCGTCGGCCTGCTGGCCGGGGTGATTGCCGCGCTCAAGCGCGGCTCACTGTTCGACCACGGGGTGATGGGCATATCCCTGGCCGGCTACTCGATGCCGATCTTCTGGTGGGGCCTGATCCTGATCATGTTCTTCTCGGTAAGCCTGGGCTGGACCCCGGTGTCCGGGCGTATCGACCTGCTTTACGACATCGAGCCGAAGACCGGCTTCATGCTCATCGATACCCTGCTCAGCGACGAAGAAGGCGCGTTCAAGGACGCGGTGATGCACCTGATTTTGCCAGCCATCGTGCTGGGCACCATCCCGCTGGCGGTAATCGCCCGCATGACCCGTTCGTCGATGCTTGAAGTGCTGCGCGAAGACTACATCCGCACCGCTCGCGCCAAGGGCCTTTCGCCCGCCCGGGTGGTGTTCGTGCATGGTCTGCGCAACGCCCTGATTCCGGTGCTCACGGTGTTCGGCCTGCAGGTCGGCACACTACTGGCCGGTGCAGTGCTGACCGAAACCATCTTTTCCTGGCCGGGCATCGGCAAGTGGCTGATCGAAGCCATCGGTGCCCGTGACTACCCCGTGGTCCAGAACGGCATCCTGTTGATTGCCTGCCTGGTGATCCTGGTCAACTTCGTCGTGGACATCCTCTACGGCCTGGCCAACCCACGCATCCGTCATCAGCGCTGAGGCCTTTGCCATGACTAGCCCGATTGCAAAATCCGTGTCGCCGGCCAGCCCGGTGGACCAGAGCCTGCTCTACCCCTCGCCGTACAAAGAATTCTGGCAAGCCTTTGCGCGCAACAAAGGCGCAGTGATGGGCCTGGCCTTCATGTGTCTGGTGGTGTTCTGCGCACTGTTCGCGCCATGGGTTGCCCCCCATGACCCGAGCGAGCAGTACCGCGACTTCCTGCTGACCCCGCCGGTATGGCTCGAAGGCGGCACCTGGCAGTTCATCCTCGGCACCGACGAACTGGGCCGCGACCTGCTTTCGCGCTTGATCCAGGGGGCGCGGCTGTCGCTGCTGATCGGCCTGTCGTCGGTGGTGATGTCGCTGATCCCGGGCATCCTGCTGGGCCTGCTGGCAGGCTTCTTCCCGCACATCCTCGGCCCGTCGATCATGCGCCTGATGGACGTGATGCTGGCCCTGCCCTCCCTGCTGCTGGCCGTGGCCATCGTTGCCATCCTCGGCCCAGGGCTGATCAATACGGTGATCGCCATCGCCATCGTCTCCCTGCCCTCCTACGTGCGCCTTACCCGGGCTGCGGTGATGGTCGAGCTGAACCGCGACTACGTCACCGCCGCACGCCTGGCAGGTGCCGGGCTGCCACGGCTGATGTTCGTCACCGTGCTGCCCAACTGCATGGCGCCGCTGATCGTGCAGGCCACCCTCAGCTTCTCCTCGGCGATCCTCGACGCTGCCGCCCTGGGCTTCCTCGGCCTGGGCGTGCAACCGCCGACCCCGGAGTGGGGCACCATGCTGGCTTCGGCCCGTGACTACATCGAGCGTGCCTGGTGGGTGGTGAGCCTGCCCGGCCTGACCATTCTGCTCAGTGTGCTGGCAATCAACCTGATGGGCGACGGCCTGCGCGATGCGCTGGACCCGAAACTCAAGAACGCCGCCTGAGGAGAACGCCATGTCACTGTTGCAAATCAAAAACCTGAACGTGCGCTTCGGCGATGCCAATGCGGTACCCGTGGTCGATGGCCTGGACCTGTCGGTGGACGCCGGGGAAATCCTGGCCATCGTCGGCGAATCCGGCTCGGGCAAATCCGTGACCATGATGGCCTTGATGGGCCTGATCGACGCCCCCGGGCGCATCACCGCCGACACCCTCAGCTTCGACGGCACCGACATGCTCAAGCTCAGCGGCCGCCAGCGGCGCAAGGTGGTGGGCAAGGACATCGCCATGGTCTTCCAGGACCCGATGACCGCGCTCAACCCCAGCTATACCGTGGGCTACCAGATCGAAGAAGTGCTGCGCCAGCACCTGGGCCTGAAGGGCAAGGCCGCGCGCCAGCGTGCCCTTGAACTGTTGAAAAAGGTCGAGATCCCGGCAGCGGAAAGCCGCCTGGACGCCTACCCGCACCAGCTGTCTGGCGGCATGAGCCAGCGCGTGGCGATTGCCATGGCCATTGCCGGCGAGCCCAAGCTGCTGATCGCAGACGAGCCGACCACCGCGCTGGACGTGACCATCCAGGCGCAGATCATGGAGCTGCTGGTCAACCTGCAGAAGGAGCGCAACATGGCGCTCATCCTGATCACCCACGACCTTGCCGTGGTCGCCGAAACGGCCAGGCGGGTATGCGTGATGTACGCAGGCGAAGCCGTCGAAGTGGGCCAGGTGCCGACGCTGTTCGACGTGCCCGCCCACCCTTACAGCGAAGCCTTGCTGGCGGCGATCCCCGAGCACAGCATCGGCGCCGAGCGCCTGGCCACCCTGCCCGGCATCGTCCCCGGCCGCTACGACCGCCCGGTCGGCTGCCTGTTGTCGCCGCGCTGCCCCTACGTGCAGGACAACTGCCGGCGCCAGCGCCCGCCTCTCGATCCTCAGGCCCACAGCCTGGTGCGTTGCTTCTATCCGCTGAACCAGGAGGTGGCGTGATGGCCGTCGTTTTATCTGCACGGGACCTGACCCGGCATTACGAAGTCTCCCGCGGGCTGTTCAAAGGCCACGCCCTGGTCCGCGCACTGAATGGCGTGTCGTTCGAACTGGAAGCCGGCAAGACCTTGGCGGTGGTCGGCGAGTCCGGCTGCGGCAAGTCGACCCTGGCCCGTGCCCTGACCCTCATCGAAGAACCGTCGTCCGGTTCGCTGCAAATCGCCGGTACCGAGGTGACAGGCGCCAGCAAGGCGCAGCGCAAGCAACTGCGCCGCGATGTGCAAATGGTGTTCCAGAGCCCTTACGCCTCGCTTAACCCACGGCAGAAAATTGGTGACCAGCTGGCCGAGCCACTGCTGATCAACACCTCTCTGAGCAAGGCCGAGCGGCGCGAGAAAGTGCAAAAAATGATGGAGCAGGTGGGCCTGCGCCCGGAACACTACCAGCGCTACCCGCACATGTTCTCCGGGGGCCAGCGCCAGCGCATTGCCTTGGCCCGGGCGATGATGCTGCAACCCAAAGTGCTGGTGGCGGACGAGCCGACCTCGGCGCTGGACGTGTCGATCCAGGCACAGGTGCTGAACCTGTTCATGGACTTGCAGAAGGAGTTCGACACCGCCTACGTGTTCATCTCGCACAACCTGGCGGTGGTGCGACATGTGGCCGATCACGTGCTGGTGATGTACCTGGGGCGCCCGGTGGAAATGGGGGCCAAGGATGATATCTACGAGAAACCGCTGCATCCCTACACCCAGGCGCTGCTGTCGGCGACGCCAGCCATTCATCCCGACCCGCTGAAGCCGAAGATCCGCATTGTCGGGGAGCTGCCCAACCCGCTGAATCCACCGGATGGGTGCGCGTTTCACAAGCGTTGCCCGTATGCGACCGAGCGGTGTGCCAAGGAGGTGCCGGCGTTACGGCAGGTGAGTAGCCGGCAGGTGGCTTGCCACTATGCCGAGCAGTTCCTGTAGATGACCGGGGGCGCTTTGCGCCCCATCCGCAGCACAAGGCTGCTCCTGCAAGGGATCGCGATAACAGGGGATATCGCGGTCGTCTGTAGGAGCAGCCTTTTGCTGCGAAAGGGCCGCAAAGCGGCCCTCTCGGTCAATGCATGAAAATGGCGATGAGGATGATGACCGGGATCGGTACACCAAGCATCCAGAGCAGTATCGAGCGCATGTCGGTTCTCCTTGCTTAACGTTGAATGGTGCGATGTGCGACGTACTCACCTTCCAGCCACTGCACCTGGTCACGACGGCGACCACCGTAAAGCGCTGCAAGGCTGGCGAAGAAGGCGCCACACAGCAGCGCGACGAAGGTCCACAATGCTGTCCAGGCAGCTACTTTGGCGGCGGTATCAGCGGCTTGCTTGGCCTGCACTTTCAACTGTTGCACCTGGGCCATCACCTGATCGACACGGGCTTCGGCCTCGGCTTGGGTCAGACGGGTGCGCTGGGCCACCAGCTGCGCCAGGTAGGTGCGGTCCTCGGCAGGTAGCGCACCATCGCTGGCAATGCCTTTGGCCAGGATGCGTGCGGCCACGCCGTTTGCTGCATCGTCGCTCACGGGTGCAGGGCCATCGCCACGGAACAGGCTATCGACGAAATAGCCCATCGAATCGTTGTTGTCACCGGACGCCGCCGCACCACCGGCAGCCGCCGATACTGTGGCCGCCTGCGAAGCCGCGCTGGCACCAGCGCCCACCAGGTTGCCCGCAGCGCCCAGCACCAGCATGGCCGTAACCAGGGTAGCTACAGCCCAGGACAGGAAGCCATGCGCGGTGTCGCGGAAATACACTTCATCGCCATGCAAGTTGGCCCATTTCACCCGCAACCGACCGGCAATGTAGCCGCCCAGGCCCGAAGCGATGATCTGCGTCAGCAGCAACCATACGATGGTGGAAATGCCCAGGGCCTTGGCACTGGCCCCCTCGTCTGCCCAAGGGGAAGTAGCTGCGAAGCCAAGCCCTGCACCAAGGACCACCAGGATCAGGGACAAGGCAGCTGCGGTAGCGGCACCAGCGAAAATCGCAGCCCAGGAAACACCTGAGCGGCTTTGTGAATCGACAGCGGGATAGTCGGCAGGGGTGATCATGATGTTTTCGCCTTAAGTGGTTAGCGACAAGTCCATTCGCGCAGTAACCACTGCAGCGGCTGTGCCATTTGCGAAAAAAAATTACACCCTTATAAAACAATGAGTTAGAAATAGCGGCTTGTTCATAATCGTGCAAATTGCGCGACTTGGCGCTGTGCATCAGGTGTTCTGCATTCTTGTAGCAAGCTTTGCGCCGAGGCATCATTCCCCCATGACGCTCCCTGATGGCCCTGCCCAGACCCCGATTACCGCCGACACGGTGCTGCGCTACCACCTGTGCTGGAAGCATCGCAACCTCGACGGCGTCATTGCGCTGTACCACCCCGACATCCAGTACCAGGACTTCTTCCAGAACCGCGTGCTTGGCTACGTTGAGTTGCGCGACTACGTGCGCGCCTGCCTGCCCCATGAAGCCGGCGAAGATATCGTTCACAGCGACCGAATCCGCGTAGATGGCTGCACCGCATTCATCCAGTACCAAGTCACCGTCCAGGGCGGTGACGGCCTGGTGGCGTTCCAGTCCAGTGAGGCGATCACCGTCAAGGACGGGCTGATCTGGCGGGTCAACGAATACGCCACGCTGGTTCGCCAGAACGGCAGCGGGCACGGCCGCAGCGGCCCGCGCCCGGCCACCAGCCGCCTGGGCCTGTCGCCGCGGCAGCTGTCGACCATGGCCCAGGACCTGGAGCACTACTTCCAGCGCCAGCGCCCCTACCTGGACCCGGAGCTGGACCTGCAGCAGGTGGCCGACGCCAGCGGCTACAGCCGCAACCAGATTTCCTACCTGCTGAACCAGGTGCTCGGGCAAAGCTTCTACCGCTACGTCAACCAGGCCCGCCTGCAGCACCTGATGGCCAGCCTCGACGACGACAGCGTCGAGGCGACGATCGACGAGCTGGCGTTCAGCGCCGGTTTCAACTCGCTGTCGGCGTTCTACAAGTGCTTCCGCGAGCACACCAGGCTCACGCCCAAGGCCTACCTCAAGCAAATTTCTCTGCGTGCACGCACGTAAGACAGCCACTGGCTGACAGCACTAGGATCGCCCACAGACCTTGACCGATGTGGAGCCGAACCCGATGCAACCCCTGCGCACGCTCAGCCTGTGGATGGACCAGCTCGAAGAGCCATTGTGCGCCCGCCCGGCCCTGCACGAAGACCTGGCAGTGGATGTGTGCATCATCGGTGCCGGCTACACCGGCCTGTGGACCGCCTACTACCTCAAGCGCCAGGCGCCACAACTGAGCATCGCCGTGATCGACGCCAACATCGCCGGCTTCGGCGCGTCCGGGCGCAATGGCGGCTGGCTGATGGGCAACCTGCTGGGCGAAGACCGCCTGCTCGCCACCCTGTCGCCACAACAGCGCCGCGCCAGCATCGACCTGCTGCACGGCATTCCCGATGAAGTGCAGGGTGTGTTGCAACGCGAAGGCATCGACTGCGACTACCGCAAGGGCGGCGTGCTGTACTGCGCCGCGCGCTACCCGGAGCAAGAACGCAGCCTGCGTGCCTACCTCGATGACTTGTATCGCCAAGGCATGACCGAGGACGACTACCGCTGGCTACGCCCCGAGCAACTGGAAAACCAGCTGCGGGTCAGTAATGCATTTGGTGCCATCTACAGCCCGCACACAGCGACCATCCAGCCGGCCAAGCTGGTGCGTGGCCTGGCGCGGGCCGTGGAAGCGCTGGGGGTGCCAATCTACGAAAACGCCCCGGCCATCGACTGGCAACCCGGCGAGGTGCGCACCCCGCTGGCGCGGATTCGCTGCCAGTGGATGGTGCCGGCCGTCGAAGGCTACGCCGCCAGCCTGCCGCCGCTGGGCAAGCACCAGTTACCGGTACAGAGTTTGCTGATAGCCACCGAACCGCTGCCGGAATCGACCTGGGAGCAGATCGGCCTGAGCCAGGGCCAAGCCTTCAGCGAGAGCAGCCGCCAGGTCACCTATGGCCAGCGCACTGCCGACAACCGCCTGGTATTCGGCGCACGCGGTGGTTATCGCTTCGGTGGCCGCCTGCGCGAAAACTTCAACCTCCAAGAGCACGAAATCGAACTGCGCCGCTACCTGTTCAGCGAGCTGTTCCCGCAGCTCAAGCATGTGCGCATCACCCACTCCTGGGGCGGCAACCTGGGCATGGCGCGGCGCTTCCGCCCGCACATGCTCTGCGACCGTCAGCGCGGCATTGCCCTGGCCGGTGGCTACGGTGGCGAAGGCGTCGGTGCCACCAACCTGGGCGGACGCACCCTGGCGGCGCTAATCCTTGACCAGCACAACGAACTGACTGCGCAACCTTGGGTACTGGACAACCGCCCGGTATCGAGTCTGGCCAGCTGGCCGCCAGAGCCCTGCCGCTGGCTGGGCTACAACGCGATCATCCAAAGCTTCGTCCACGAGGACCGGACCCTCGCCAACCCCGCCAGCGCGCCGTGGAGGCGGCGCCTGGCCAGCTCGCTTGCGGACTTCATGGAAGGCTTCATGCACTGACTTCCCTTATCAACTGCACAGGATCCACCGGTCATGAGCATTACCCAGTTCAAGAACACCGACAGCGCTGTGCTCGACAGCTCCAACCCGGTCGCGGTGCCGCTTGGCGAACCCGTGGCGGTGACATCTGTCACCTGCGTGGAACGCAGTGATGGCGTCGAAACCGGCATCTGGGAGTGCACCCCGGGGCGCTGGCGGCGGCAGATCGTGCAACAGGAGTTCTGCCATTTCATCAAGGGCCGCTGCACCTTCACCCCCGACGGTGGCGAGCCCCTGGTTATAGAAGCCGGAGACGCATTGATGCTACCGGCCAACAGCACCGGCATCTGGGACATCCAGGAGACCGTGCGCAAGACCTACGTACTCATTTTCTGATCCGCTGATCGCCTGCCTTCGATAACAACAGACAAAGCAAGGTAAACCCGACATGCGCACGCTCCTTCTCGCCCCCCTGATGCTGGCCGCCAGTGTGGCCGGCGCCGCCGAAACGGTGAAAATCTACAACTGGTCCAGCTACGTCGCCCCCGACACGCTGAAGAACTTCCAGCAAGCCAGCGGCATCGTGCCCACCTACGACGTGTACGACAGCAACGAAACCCTCGACGGCAAGCTGATGACCGGCAACTCCGGCTACGATGTGGTGTTCCCTTCCAACCACTTCATGGCCCGGCAGATCCAGGGCAAGGCCCTGAAGAAGCTGGACAAGTCGCAGCTGCCCAACTGGCAAAACCTCAACCCGGTGCTGCTCAAGGCACTGGAGGTGAACGACCCGGGCAACCAGTACGGCTTCCCGTACCTGTGGGGCAGTACCGGCATCGGCTACAACATCGACAAGGTCAAGGCGGTGCTCGGCGACAACGCGCCGGTGGACTCGTGGGACCTGATCTTCAAGCCCGAGTACATGAGCAAGCTGAAAAGCTGTGGCGTCGCCGTACTGGACAACGGCCCCGAACTGCTGCCGATTGCCCTGCACTACCTGGGCCTGCCGCACCACAGCCAGAACCCGGCGGACTACGACAAGGCCAAGGCGTTGTTGATGCAGGTGCGGCCTTACATCAGCTACTTCCATTCATCGAAGTACACCGGCGACCTGGCCAATGGCGATATCTGTGTGGTGGTGGGCTTCTCGGGGGATGTGCTGCAAGCGAAAAACCGTGCCGAAGAAGCGAAGAACGGGGTGAAGGTGGGCTATTCGATACCCAAGGAAGGCGCGCCCATGTGGTTTGACATGGTGGCCATGCCGGCCGATGCTCCGGACGAAAAAGCCGGGTATGCCTACATGAACTACCTGCTGCAGCCAGAGGTGATGGCCAACATCAGCAACCATGTGCAATACGCTAACGGCAACCTGAAAGCGGACGGGCTGGTGGAGCCGGCCATGAAGGGCAATACGATGATTTACCCGAGCGAAGACATGATGGGTAAATTGTATGCGCTGGAAGCGATGCCGGCGAAGATCGACCGCATTCGCACCCGGATCTGGACCAGTATCAAAGCCGGAAATTGAAATGGGGCCGCCTAGCGGCCCCCGATTTCAGGCCTTAATGGTGTTCGCGGGTCGCGCGGAACTTGACGTCCGGCCAGCGCTCTTCCATCAGTGCCAGGTTGACCCGGGTCGGCGCCAGGTAGGTCAGGTGCCCGCCACCGTCGATGGCCAGGTTCTCCATGGCCTTGGTCTGGAATTCCTCGAGCTTCTTCTTGTCATCGCAGCTGATCCAGCGCGCCGACCACACGGTGATTGGCTCGTAGGCGCATTCGACCTTGTACTCTTCCTTCAGGCGGCTGGCGACCACATCGAACTGCAGCACACCGACCGCCCCGAGGATGATGTCGTTGCTGCGCTCCGGGAAGAACACCTGGGTTGCACCCTCTTCGGCCAGCTGCTGCAGGCCCTGGCGCAGCTGCTTGGACTTGAGCGGGTCCTTCAGGCGCACGCGGCGGAACAGCTCCGGGGCGAAGTGCGGAATACCCGTGAAGCCCAGCGCCTCACCTTCGGTGAAGGTGTCGCCAATCTGGATGGTGCCGTGGTTGTGCAGGCCGATGATGTCACCGGCAAAGGCCTCGTCCAGTTGCTCGCGCTCGGAGGAGAAGAAGGTCAGCGCGTCACCGATGCGCAGGTCCTTGCCGGTACGCACGTGGCGCATCTTCATGCCCTTCTCGTACTTGCCCGAGCAGATGCGCATGAAGGCGATACGATCGCGGTGTTTCGGGTCCATGTTCGCCTGGATCTTGAACACGAAGCCTGTGAACTTCTCTTCCACCGGCTCCACGGTACGCTCGTGGGCGACACGGGCCAGCGGGCGCGGCGCCCAGTCGACAACGGCATCGAGCACATGGTCGACACCGAAGTTGCCCAGCGCCGTACCGAAGAACACCGGGGTCAGTTGGCCATTGATGAACTCGTCCTGATCGAACTCGTGGCATGCGCCCTGTACCAGCTCAAGCTGTTCGAGGAAGCGATCATATTCGTCACCCAGGTGCGCGCGGGCTTCATCGGAGTCGAGCTTCTCGATGATCTTCACCTCGGTACGCTCATGGCCGTGGCCCGGGGTGTAGACGATGATGTAGTCACCTTGCAGGTGGTACACACCCTTGAAGTCACGGTAGCAGCCAATCGGCCAGGTGATCGGCGCAGCCTTGATCTTCAGAACGGCTTCGATCTCGTCGAGCAGTTCGATCGGGTCGCGGATGTCACGGTCGAGTTTGTTGATGAAGCTGACGATTGGCGTATCGCGCAGGCGGCACACGTCCATCAGGGCGATGGTACGCGGCTCTACACCTTTACCGCCGTCGAGCACCATCAGCGCCGAGTCCACCGCGGTCAGGGTGCGGTAGGTGTCTTCCGAGAAGTCTTCGTGGCCGGGGGTGTCGAGCAGGTTGATCATGTGCTCGCGGTACGGGAACTGCATCACCGAGGTGGTGATGGAGATGCCGCGCTGCTTCTCCATTTCCATCCAGTCGGAGGTGGCGTGGCGGTCGGACTTGCGCGACTTCACGGTACCGGCGACGGCAATGGCCTTGCCCATCAGCAGCAGCTTCTCGGTGATGGTGGTCTTACCGGCGTCGGGGTGGGAAATGATTGCGAAAGTGCGGCGCTTCGCGACTTCGGCGGCCTGGTTGGTCATGGGAAATCGCCTGACTGGGGGATTCAAAAAGGGGCGATATCATACCTGAAGTTGGGCTGGGACCAAAATCTGCTGAACCAGCGGCACTTGTTCCAGCCTCTTCGCGGGTGAACCCGCTCCCACAATGACTGCGCTGTTTTCAAGCCTTGAGCAGTACCTGTGGGAGCTGGCTTGCCGGCGACAGGGCCAGCCCGACAGCAAAAAATCATCAGGCAATCGCTTTATCACGACAAATGGCCAAAGCGCAGTTATTTCAACGCCTGCAGCGCATTACGCTGCTGTTTTTTCTCGCCAAAATTCCTGAGACCCAGTGATTAACGCTGGCCAAATGCCGCCTCAGATGGGAACCTTTGCGCCCACGGAGGCGTCCATTCCCCTGCAACCCGCTTCGGTTGGGGACTGGTTTCATCAGCATTTTCGGGCCCGACGGGGTTCGGCTCATGGCCTGATCGCAGCCTTCGGCGTGCGTCACGCTGCTACTCGCGAACACACCAACCGCCGCCAGGACTGGCCGGCAAAAAAGAAGTGTGCTCGCCGACAACACAAGGAGTCCGCCTGTGGCTAAACGCTACGGAAAAGGGCTGTTGGGATGCGCCACCGTGCTCGTCATCCTGGCCCTGCTGGTCCACTGGATCGGCATCGACACGATCGCGCGTTACCGCGACGATCTTGGGTTCTACCTGCAAGCGCACCTGGTTCTGGTGCTGGCTTCGATGGCGGCGGCGTTGGCCGTGGGCATCCCGGCTGGCATTGCCCTCAGTCGACCGCACCGGGTCGACAAAGCCGAGCGCTTCATGCAGTTTTTCAACGTTGGCAACACCATTCCTCCCCTGGCCGTTCTGGCCATCGCGCTCAGTATCCTGGGCATCGGCGCCGGGCCTGCGATCTTCGCGCTGTTCCTCGCCTCCCTCCTGCCCATCGTGCGCAACACCTACGAGGGCCTGAAAAATGTCCCCGCCTCGCTCAAGGAAGCCGCCACCGGCATCGGCATGACCCCGCGCCAGCAGCTCTGGCAGGTGGAGCTACCGAATGCCGTGCCGATCATCGTCGGTGGTGTCCGTGTGGCCTTGGCATTGAACGTGGGCACCGCACCGCTGGCCTTCCTGATCGGCGCCAACAGCCTGGGTAGCCTGATCTTCCCCGGCATCGCCCTGAACAACCAGCCACAGCTGCTGCTGGGTGCCGCCTGCACCGCACTGCTGGCACTGGTGCTGGACGCGGCGGTGAGTTTCTCCAGCAAGCGCTGGCTGGAACGTGGCCTGGCCCAATAAGGATAGGGAACGTATGAACAAGAGAATCGCCTTGCTGCTGGGCGCGGCCCTGCTGTTCGCAGGATTTGCCCAGGCAGTGGAAAAACCGCTGGTGCGCATCGGCGCGCGGGTGTTCACCGAGCAGACCGTGCTCGCCGAAATCACTGCGCAATACCTGCGCGCCAATGGCTTTGACGTGCGTGTCACCAGCGGCCTTGGCAGCAACATCGCGCGGCAGGCCCAGGAGACCGGCCAGCTCGACCTGATGTGGGAATACACCGGGGTTTCGCTGGTGTCGTACAACCACATCGACGAGCGCATGCCCAGTGCCGAAGCCACCTTCGCCAAGGTCAAGGAGCTGGATGCAAAGAAGGACCTGATCTGGCTGACCCCGTCGAAGTTCAGTAACACCTACGCGCTGGGCCTGCCCAAGCAAGTGGCCGAGGCCTACCCGCAGGTCAACACCATCAGTGACCTCAACCAGGTACTGCGTGACGAAAGCCAGCACAACCACCTGGTGGCGCTGGACACCGAGTTCGCCAACCGCCCCGACGGCCTCGTTGGCCTGCGCGAGATGTACGGCCTGCCGCTGGACCGGCGCAACATCCGCCAGATGGACGGTGGCCTGGTGTACACCGCCATGCGCAACAACCAGGTATTCGCCGGGCTGGTGTACACCACCGACGGCCGCCTGAGTGCGTTCAACCTCAAGCTGCTGGAAGACGACAAGCACTACTTCCCCGATTACACCGCAGCGCCCGTGGTGCGCAAAGCCGTGCTCGACGCAAACCCGCAACTGGCCGCACTGCTCAAGCCACTGGCCGAGCAGCTGGATGACGAAACCATGCGCCAGCTCAACGCCAAGGTCGACGTGGAGCACCAGAACCCGACTGCCGTGGCCGCCACCTTCCTGCGCGAGCACCCACTGAACAGCGAGGGCCAGCCATGAACCTGATCGATACCTTCAGCCACCTGGACTGGGCCCAGGTGCTGCAACTGACCTGGCAGCACATCATGCTGGTGGGCGTTGCGGTGAGCCTGGCCATTCTCGTCGGCGTGCCGCTGGGCATCCTCATGACCCGCTTCCCGGCCGTTGCCGGGCCGCTGCAAGCCAGCGCCACGGTGCTGCTGACCATCCCGTCGATTGCCCTGTTCGGCCTGCTGCTGCCGTTCTATTCCAAGTTCGGCCAGGGGCTGGGGCCATTGCCAGCGATCACTGCGGTGTTCCTCTATTCGCTGCTGCCGATCCTGCGCAACACCTACCTGGCCCTGACCAACGTAGAGCCCGGTATCCGTGAAGCTGCGCGCGGCATCGGCATGACCTTCGGCCAGCGCCTGCGCATGGTCGAGCTGCCCATCGCCGTGCCGGTGATCCTCGCCGGTGTGCGCACTGCCGTGGTCATGAACATCGGCGTCATGACCATTGCCGCCACCATCGGCGCCGGCGGCCTGGGCGTGCTCATTCTTACCTCCATCAGCCGCAGCGACATGTCGATGCTGCTGGTCGGTGCCGTACTGGTCAGCCTGCTGGCCATCATTGCCGACCTGCTGCTGCAAACCCTGCAACGTGCCCTGACTCCAGAAGGACTGCGCCCATGATCGAACTGAAGAACCTCAGCAAAACCTTCAACGTCAACGGCAAGGACGTCAAAGCCGTCGACGCGGTAAGCCTCACTGTCAACGAAGGGGAAATCTGCGTGTTCCTCGGCCCCTCGGGCTGCGGCAAGAGCACCACGCTGAAAATGATCAACCGGCTGATCACGCCTACTTCGGGCCAGGTGTTCATCAATGGCGAGGACACCACCGGGCTGGACGAAGTCACCCTGCGCCGCCATATCGGCTATGTGATACAGCAGATCGGCCTGTTCCCCAACATGACCATCGAAGAAAACATCACCGTGGTCCCGCGCCTGCTCGGCTGGGACAAGCAAAAGTGCCATGAACGCGCCCGCGAGCTGATGCACATGATCAAGCTCGAACCCAAGCAGTACCTGCAGCGCTACCCGCGCGAGCTGTCCGGTGGCCAGCAGCAGCGCATCGGCGTGATCCGCGCGCTTGCCGCCGACGCACCGGTATTGCTGATGGACGAGCCATTCGGCGCAGTCGACCCGATCAACCGCGAGATGATCCAGAACGAGTTCTTCGAGATGCAGCGGGCGCTGAACAAGACCGTGATCATGGTCAGCCACGACATCGACGAAGCGATCAAGCTGGGCGACAAGATTGCCATCTTCCGTGCCGGCAAACTGTTGCAGCTGGACCACCCGGACACGCTGCTGGCGCACCCGGCGGATGACTTTGTCAGCAACTTCGTTGGCCAGGACAGCACGCTCAAGCGCCTGCTGCTGGTGCGTGCCGAGGATGCAGCGGACAACGCGCCGTCGGTGAGCCCGGAGACCCCCGTGAGCGATGCACTGGAGCTGCTGGATGAGCACGACCGCCGCTACGTGGTGGTGACCGATGCACAGAACAAGGCACTGGGCTATGTACGCCGACGTGACATGCACCGCCAGCAAGGGACGTGTGGCGACTTCCTGCGGCCGTTCAATGCCACGGCCTCGCACGATGAGCATTTGCGCATCCTGCTGTCGCGCATGTACGAGTTCAACCGGGCGTGGTTGCCGGTGCTGGACGCTGAGCAGGTGTTTTTGGGCGAGGTGACGCAGGAGTCGATTGCGGCGTACCTGAGCTCGGGCAGATCGCGCGGGGGCAAGACCAGCATTGTTTCGCCGGCTGACGCGGTGGTTTCCTAGAAAGCCGGGGGCGCTTCGCGCCCCAGCAATCTCGAGTCAGAACCCTACGCTGGCCTGCACATAAAAGGTCCGCGGCTCACCTACATAGATGCCGGCATTGTTGTCGCTGGAGCGGGTGAAGTACTGCTTGTCGAACAGGTTCTTCACCCCCGCCGCCAGCTTCAGGTTGGACATCTCGGGCCCGAATTCATACCCGCCACGGGCATGCCAGGTCACGTAACCCGGAATATCGCCATACTGCCCATCCGCACTTGGCTCGGTGATGTAGTCGCCGTTGAAGCTGCCATCGGCGTTGATCCCGGTCCCCGGCGCGCGCTGTTTGGATTGGGCGTAGGCGTCCAGGTTCCAGGTCCAGCGGTTGACCGCGTAACGCACGCCGGCGGTGGCCACCTGACGTGAATAGAACGGCAAGTCACGGCCCTTGAAACCCGGGATCTCACCTTCATATGTGGCGCGGGTAAAGGTGTACCCACCGCTCACCGAAAGCCCTTCCAGGCGCGGGTCCAGCCCGGCCAGGTCGTAGCGCACCGACGCCTCGATACCCTGGTGCTTGGTCGCCCCGAGGTTGGTCCAGCCCACATCGTTGCTGATGTACTGCAGCTCGTCATCGAAGTCGATGTAGAACGCCGTCAGCTCGCCGGCAAAGCCACCATTGTCATAGCGCGTGCCGATTTCGTAGGTCTTGGCCTTTTCCGGCTCCAGGCCATTGGCCGTGCTGTTGCCGGTACCGCCCTGGCCCAGCTGGAAGTACTGCAGGCTACCGAACGAGGTTTCGTAGTTGGCAAACACTTTCCATGCGTCGGAGATGTGGTACATCACGCTCAGCGCCGGCAGCGGCTCGTTGCTGGTGATGCTGCGCTTCTTCTCCGCCACCGGGCGGTTGTTGGCATCCAGCACCGGGCGGTCGCGCCAGTCGGTATTGATGTGCTCGAAGCGCACGCCCGGGGTGATGGTCCAGTTGCCCACATCGATCTTGTCGTCGATGTAGTAGGCGCTGGCCTCGGTACCCCCGCTGCGGTCCTGGAACACGTGGCCGTCAGAGGTCGGCGTCACGGTCGGCACGTTGTCGATCAGCGCCAGGCGGGTCGACTGTTCGCGCATCGCTTCCTTCAGGTAGCGATAACCCACGCTGACTTCCTGGGTGGTCGGGCCGGCAAAGAAGATGCGCGACACCCGTGGCTCGATGGCGAAGGTGTGATAGTTGCGCGGGTACGACGACAGGGTCTTCATGTCACGCGAGGCGATGGCGCTGCCGCGGAAGCTGTCGGTGTAGTAGGTCAGCACTTCGAACTGGGTGGCATCGTCAAGCTGGCGCTGCCACTTGAACGACACATCCTTGCGCCGACCGGCGAAGTAGTCATAGTCGCGCAGCGACTGGTACGGGTTGCTGTCGTACTGGGCCTGGGTCAGGCCGCCGGGCATGTCGGCACGGCCATCGTAGTAATGGAAGTTGAGCCAGAACTCATCGACATCGGTGGGCGCCCAGTGGGTCTTGAGGATGACGTCGTCGATGTCGTTGCCATTGTTGCTTTCACGGTAACCGTTGCCGTTCACCCCGGTGTACAGCAGCGCCACGCCCATGCCGTTGTCAGCCGTGCCGCCGACGAAAGCCGACTCGGTGTGCTTCCAGCCGCCGTGCTGGGAGGTTTCCAGGGTGGTGGACAGTTCCGCTGATGCCTTTTCCGGAATCGCCCGGGTGACGAAGTTGATCACCCCTCCCACGTTCTGCGGGCCATAGCGTACCGAGCCGGCTCCACGCACCACGTCGATGCTGTCGAGGTTGCCCGAGGAGATCGGCGCCATCGACAGCTGTGGCTGGCCATACGGCGCGAAGGCGGCGGGGATGCCGTCGATCAATACGGTGGAGCGCGGCGACAGGCGCGAGGTCAGGCCGCGTACGCCCACGTTCAGCGACAGGTCGCTGCCGCCGGTGCCGTTGGAGTCCTGCACCTGCACACCCGGGATGCCGCGCAGTACGTCGCGCACGTTCATAGCGCCCTTCTCCACCATCGCCTCGCGGCGCACCACGGTGCGCGCACCGGGGTGGTTCTGCACCACGCTCTGCTGGGCATCGCCCAACCAGTCACCGACCACCTTGATGTCGGTGGGCGCCAGCTCCAGGCTGCCGCTGCCCAGGTCGAGGGTAGTCGGCAGCGGCTTTACCACGACGGTGTCCTGGGACATCTCGAAGGTCAGCCCGCTGCCTTGCAGCAACTGTTGCAGCGCCTGCACCGGCGCCAGGTTGCCGGACACCGCCGGGGCCTGTTTGCCGGCCACCAGCTCGGGGCTGAAGAACAGCTGCAGGTTGGTTTGCTGACCCAGCTGATTCAGGGCCGAGGCGAGCGGTTGGGCCTGGATCTGGATGGTGTTGCCCGCCTCAGCAGCCTGGCTGTTGACGGCCACGGCGCTGACCGCCAGGGCCAGCGCCAGGGCGCGGAAGCGTGGGAAGGGTTTGTTGTTGTTCACGTCGTCGAAACATCCTGGAGTGCGGAATAAACGCCAACCGCGTGCAAATGGAAATGCTTGGCAGTTGCAGCTGGCGAGGAAGACGAACGAGCGAAAAAAAACCTGAATCTATTTCGCAATTATTTCGCGAGAGCCGTCTTCATGGGCCTTGATGGCCACCGGCAGGATGCTCGGCAAGGCCCGCAACAGTGCGTCGGTGTCGTCGGTGCTGAAGGTGCTCGAAAGGCGCATCTGGGCGACTTTACCGGGGGCGACCCGCAGCGGTTGGCTACGATAGCGCGAGGCTTCGGCCACCACCTCGGCGAGGGTGGCGTTGTCGAACACCAGCTTGCCCTGGCGCCAGGCTGTCACGGCAGCGGTGTTGACGGCGTAGGGCGCAGCCACCCCGCCCTGTGCATCTATATGTGAACCCTGGCCGGCCGTAAGCTGCGCCAGCGCGTCGCCCTTGCCCTGCACACGCACCGAACCCTGCTCCACCGCCACCCGGGTGCTGACAGGGTCCTGGCGCACGTCAAAGCGGGTACCGGTTACCGTCACGCTGCCCTGGGCGGTGTCGACCACAAACGGCCGGGCACTGTCGTGGGCGACGTTGAACATCACCTCGCCGGCACTTAGGCGGATATGCCGCTGGCCGGCGCTGAAGTCGACCTGCAGCTGTGTGCTGCCATTGAGATCCAGCAAGGAGCCATCCGGCAGTTTGACCTGGCGGCGTTCATTGAAGGCGGTCTGCAAGCTACCCTGGTGATTCAGTTGCTGGTAGTGCCAGCCGCCCCAACCCAGGCCCAACGCCAACACCGCGACACTGGCGGCCAGGGCCTGACGCACGAAGCGCCGACGCGGCAGTTGCTGCACCGGGTCCGGCTGGCACAACGCTTCAAGGCGCTGGCGTGGAATGAAGTCGGCGGCCTGCCACACGCGGCACAGGTGCTGGTACTCCTCCCGGTGACGCTCGTCGCTGGCCAACCAGGCGCGCAACTGTTTCTGCAGCCCGGCATCCCGAGGCGCATCCTGCACGCGGGCAAACCATGCGGCCGCCTGCTCGCGGACGGTATCGGTACCGTGCTGTTTCATCGAAAAGGTCTCCTGACTCATCATGCCGACACATCCAGGTGCTCACGCAAATGCCGGAGCGTGCGGATCATATACTTTTCGACCATGTTCTTGCTCAACCCCATCCGCTCGGCGATCTCGGCCTGGGTCAGGCCTTCGAGCTTCTGCCAGATGAACACCTGCCGGCAGTTGAGCGGCAACTCGGCCAGCGCCCGCTCGACGCTGTCGGCCAATTCCAGCGCATGCACGTAGGCCTCCGGGTCATCGCTGCCACCAGTGCCCTCGTCGAACGCTTCCAGCGCCAGGGCCTGGCGGCGGTCTTCGCGGCGCAAGCCATCCACGGCAATGTTACGTGCGGTCTGGTGCAGGTAGGCGCGGGGCTGCTCGACCTGGTCGCGCGGGTTTTCCAGTACCCGGACGAAGGCATCGTGGGTGAGGTCTTCAGCCTGCTGGCGATTACGCAGTTTGCGCGTCCAGGTGCCGATCAGCTCATGGTAATGGTCGAGGAAGCCTTTGTGTCCGGACACGGTCTGGGTCATCAGGGAGGCGGATAAGGGTGCGAATAGTAATGTTTCTCATCAAAACCAGCAAATCCGCCAGTCGGTAACAAAAAATTTATGGGCCATTTCCTGCACGTGGGTACCAGGAAAATGTGGCCATAAATATGAACACCTCTGGCCCCTTCCCGGGGGACCCCGCCCACCCGAGAATTGCGAAAAGCCTATGGGAGCGGGTTTACCTACAAAGGGACCAACACGGTCTATTCCACAATATTTAACGCTTGAAACATCGCGGGGAACATCAGCCGGTCACATGAGTCGGTTATTCAAATGGCTGGTCGTCGATCCACGCCGATCACGCCCGGATTGCCTGTTGATTCTGCATTCTTCACGCCCTAAAGTGCGCGCCGAACGTCCATGCTGGAAACGATCCATCCGGCTCAAGTACTGAGTAGGCGAACCAAAGTGGGGATACGGAGGACGTTCAGTTTGCAGCCACTTATTCTTTTTGTTTGCCCATGGAGTCCCTGAGCATGTCGATCCAGGTCGAAGACTATTTCGCGCGTGACACCTTCCAGAAAATGAAGGCGTTCGCCGACAAGCAGGAAACCCCGTTCGTACTCATCGATACCCAGATGATCAGCCAGGCCTATGACGACCTGCGCGCCGGTTTCGAATTCGCCAAGGTCTACTACGCGGTCAAGGCCAACCCTGCCGTCGAAATCATCGACCTGCTCAAAGAGAAAGGTTCGAGCTTCGACATCGCCTCGATCTACGAACTGGACAAGGTGATGGACCGCGGTGTCAGCGCCGACCGCATCAGCTACGGCAACACCATCAAGAAGTCCAAGGACATCCGCTACTTCTACGAGAAGGGCGTGCGCCTGTTCGCCACCGACTCGGAAGCCGACCTGCGCAACATCGCCAAGGCCGCACCGGGTTCGAAAGTGTATGTGCGTATCCTGACTGAGGGCTCCACCACTGCCGACTGGCCGCTGTCGCGTAAATTCGGCTGCCAGACCGACATGGCCATGGACCTGCTGATCCTCGCCCGTGACCTGGGCCTGGTGCCTTACGGCATCTCCTTCCACGTGGGCTCGCAGCAGCGCGACATCAGTGTGTGGGACGCCGCCATCGCCAAGGTCAAAGTGATCTTCGAGCGCCTGAAGGAAGAAGACGGCATCGAGCTGAAGCTGATCAACATGGGTGGCGGCTTCCCGGCCAACTACATCACCCGTACCAACAGCCTGGAAACCTACGCCGAAGAAATCATCCGCTTCCTCAAGGAAGACTTCGGTGACGAGCTGCCGGAAATCATCCTGGAGCCAGGCCGTTCGCTGATTGCCAACGCCGGCATCCTGGTCAGCGAAGTGGTGCTGGTTGCGCGCAAGTCGCGCACTGCCGTCGAGCGCTGGATCTACACCGACGTGGGCAAATTCTCCGGCCTGATCGAAACCATGGACGAAGCCATCAAGTTCCCGATCTGGACCGAGAAGAAAGGCGAAACCGAAGAAGTCGTCATCGCCGGCCCGACCTGCGACAGCGCCGACATCATGTACGAAAACTACAAGTACGGCCTGCCGCTGAACCTGGCCATCGGTGACCGCCTGTACTGGCTGTCGACCGGTGCCTACACCACCAGCTACAGCGCAGTCGAATTCAACGGCTTCCCGCCGCTGAAGGCTTACTACCTGTAACGCAAAACGGGGCCGCAAGGCCCCGTTTTCATGTGTGCTCCGCTGTACCGGCCCCTTCGCGGGCTTGCCCGCGAAGAGGCCAGCACAGGCAACTTCAATCCCCGCGCCGTTCGATCTCTTCGGCATACCGCGCCGCAAAGGCCATCAACACCGGCCCTGCACCCTGCAAGGTTACCAACGCAGCACGCAGGAAATTCATGTTCCCCTCAACCCGCGCCTGCTCCAGCCATTGCCCTGCTTCGGCCAGCTGCCCGCGCTCGACCAGCACCAGCCCCAGGCTGAACATCCCACGGAAATCCCCCGCCTCGGCCGAGCGCCGATACCAGCGCACCGCCCGCGCCGGGCTGGGCGCCGTGGCAATGCCCTGCTCCAGGTAACGCCCATACAGGTTCATCGACTTGGCATGCCCCAGCTGCGCAGCCTTCTCGTAACACTGCAGCGCCTGTGCCTGGTTGGCCGGCACCCCGCGCCCGGTGGCCAGCAGGTTGCCCAGGTTGTAAAGGCCCCAGTCCAGCCCGGCGTCGGCCGCACGCGCATAATGAATGGCCGCCTGCGTCAGGCTTGGCTCACCGCCCCAGCCATGCTCCAGGCAACGCCCGAGCATGTTGTGCGCCATGGCACTGCCGCCCTGTGCGGCGATGCCGAACCAACGCCGGGCCACGGTGGCATCTTCTTCGATACCGCGCCCATCCAGCAGGATCTGCCCCAGCAGCAACTGCGCCTCGACCGCGCCCTGCCCCGCCGCTGCCAGGATTGCCTGGGCAGCTTTGCCGGGGCTCTCCTCTAGCATGGACTGCAAGCCAGCCACATCCACCACTTCCTCACGTCGCAACTGATAGGACACGGTTCAGACCTCGGCCCAGCGGCGTAGCAGGTTGTGGTAGGTGCCGGTCAGCTGCAGCAACGAGGGGTGCTCGGGTACATCGGCAGTCAGTTGCTGGATGGCATTGTCCATCTCGAACAGCAGCGCCCGCTGGCTGTCCTCGCGCACCAGGCTCTGGGTCCAGAAGAACGCGGCGTAACGCTGGCCTCGGGTCACCGGGTTGACCTTGTGCAGGCTGGTACCGGGGTACAGCACCAGATCACCGGCCGCCAGCTTCACCTGCCGCTCACCATAGGTGTCCTGAATCACCAGTTCACCGCCGTCGTAGCTGTCCGGGTCGCTGAGGAACAACGTCGATGACAGGTCGGTACGCACCCGCTCCGGGCTGCCCTTGGGCTGACGCAAGGCGTTATCGATGTGAAAGCCGAAATTGCCGCCCTCGCGGTAGCAGTTGATCAACGGCGGGAACACCTTGTGCGGCAGGGCCGCCGACATGAAGCGCGGGGTTTTCCACAGGCGGTCGATCAGCGCAGTGCCGATCTCCTTGGCCAACGGGTGCCCTTCCGGCAACTGCAGGTTGTGTTTGGCCTTGGCCGACTGATAACCGGCAGTCACCTTGCCATCAGCCCAGTCGGCCTGCTCCAGCGCCTCGCGGATACGGGCCAGTTCGTCAGCGTCAAACAGGCCTGGGATGTGAAGCAACATGGCGACAGCACCGTTAGGAAATGTAAAGGTGGCAATGATATTGATTCCCTTTTGCGCTGCACAAGCCTTTTCGCCGCTTAAGACGTTTCAGCTTGATGAAACCGTAAAGGCCAAATGTAAAGATTGTAAATTCTTCACGAATGGTAACTACTCTCAATTGTTAGTCACAATTGCTTACATTAAGATCCGCCGCCTCAACACCTTGGGGAAGGTCCTTAGCAATGCGCCAGTACGTACCATCTGCAGTGAGTTCGCCACGCCTGATCGTATCCGCCATCGGCGTCGCGCTTAGCGCCACATCGGTGTATGCCGCCGACCCGGCCGCCAATAGCGCGATCACCCTCGACGCTACCAGCGTCAACGGCAAGGCTGAACAGGCCAGCACCGATTACAAAGTCGAGAAGGCCGCCTCGCAGAAGTACACCGCGCCGCTGGTAGACACCCCGCGCTCGGTCACCGTCATCCCGCAGCAAGTGATCAAGGACACCAACGCCTTGACCCTGCAGGACGCCCTGCGCACCGTGCCAGGCATCACCTTCGGCGCCGGCGAAGGCGGCAACCCGCAAGGCGACCGCCCGTTCATCCGCGGCTTCGACGCCCAAGGCGATACTTACCTGGACGGCGTGCGTGACACTGGCGCGCAAACCCGCGAAATCTTCGCCATCGAGTCGGTAGAAGTGGCCAAGGGCCCGAACTCGGCCATCGGTGGCCGTGGTGCTGCCGGCGGTACCATCAACCTGGTGAGCAAGCGTGCGCACCTGGGCAACTCGCTGGACGGCGCCTGGACTTGGGGCAGTGACCAGACCCAGCGCTACACCTTCGATGGTAACTACCAGTTCAGCGATACCGTTGCCGGCCGCCTGAACCTGATGACCCACGAAAGCAACGTCGCCGGCCGCGACAAGGTCAACTACGACCGTTGGGGCATCGCCCCGTCGCTGGCCTTCGGCCTGGGCACACCGACGCGCGTCAACCTCGACTACTACCACCTGGAAAGCGACGACCTGCCGGATTCGGGCATCCCGTACACCATCCCGACCAACGGCAGCGGCGGGCGCACCTCGGCACACCCGAGCAAGCCGAATGACGGCGGCGACAGCGACAACTTCTATGGCCTGACCGGCCGTGACTTCCGCAAGAGCCGTGTAGACATCGCCACCTTCGCGATCGAGCACGACCTGACCGACTCGCTGACCATCAAGAACACCCTGCGTCACGGCAACAGCATGCAGGACTACATCCTGACCCAGCCTGACGACAGCAAGGGCAACGTTAACAACGGCAGCGTCTGGCGCCGTGCCAACACCCGTGTTGGCAACACCGCCACCACCACCAACCAGACCGACCTGTTCGGCGAGTTCTACGTCGGTGGTCTGAAAAACAGCTTCTCCACCGGTATCGAGCTGAGCCGTGAAGAGAGCGACCGTTCGTCCTACACCGTCGACACCGACACCGTGCCAGGCGGCGCCGCCAACACCAACTGCACCCCCGGCATGATCGGCGCCACCAGTGGCTACAACTGCACCTCACTGAGCAACCCGAACCCGGATGACCCGTGGAACGGTACCATCTCGCGCAACTACGCCGGCACCACCACCAATAGCAAGACCCGGGCGATCTACGTGTTCGACACTCTGGAGCTTACCCCCGAGTGGCTGGTCAACTTGGGCCTGCGCTACGACCACTTCGATACCGACTACAAGACCTACAACGCCGCTGGCACCACCACCGCCAAAGGCAAGGATGTCAGCGAGTTCGTAACCGGCCAACTGGGCCTGGTGTGGAAACCGGCCGAAAACGGCAGTATCTATGTTTCCTACGCCACTTCTGCAACGCCACCAGGCTCGATGCTCGGCGAAGGTACAGAAGGCAACCCGCTGGGTGGCACCCCGGATCGTAACGGCAACCTGTTGGCCAGTGACATGGAGCCAGAGGAAACCACCAACTACGAGATCGGCACCAAGTGGGACCTGCTCGACCAGCGCCTGTCGCTGACCGCAGCGCTGTTCCGGACCGAGAAGGAAAACGCCCGCGTCCAGGTGGACACCACCACCTACGAAAACGTCGGCGAAACCCGCGTACAGGGCATCGAGCTGTCGGCCAGCGGCAAGATCACCGACAAGTGGCAGGTGTTTGCCGGCTACACCTACATGCAGGCTCGCCAGATCGACGGCGGCCCGCTGGGCAAAGCCAACGATGGCAACCAGTTGCCGAACACCCCGAACAACAGCGCCAGCCTGTGGACGACCTACTCGATCACGCCAAAGCTGACCGTGGGTGGTGGTGCGTTCTACGTGGATGACGTGTATGGCAGCGTGGCCAACACCACCATGGTCGACAGCTACGTACGCTACGACGCCATGGCCGCCTACAAGCTGACCAAAAACGTCGACCTGCAGCTGAACGTGCAGAACCTGACCAACGAGGTGTACTACGACAAGGCCTTCTCCACCCACTTTGCCAATCAGGCGGCCGGGCGGACTGCACTGTTGACCACCAGCGTCCACTTCTAAAGCAACAACCAAGGGCCCCGTTCATTCCAGTGAGCGGGGCTTTTGCGTATCAAGGCATAATGCACGCCGCGCAGTCTGCGGCAGCAACACAAGGTGATCGATGTGGTGAAGAAGACGCTGTTCCAATTGCACTGGTTCTTTGGCATCACCGCTGGCCTGGTGCTGGCCTTGATGGGCATCACCGGGGCCCTGTATTCGTTCCAGGAAGAACTGCTGCGCGCGTTCAATGCCGATGTGCTCAAGGTAGAAGTGCGCGCCGAAGGCGTACTGCCGCCGGCCGAGCTGGTGCAACGGGTCGAGGCCCAGCAACACGACAAGGTGTCGATGCTGTGGGTGGACGTGCGTGAAGGCAATGCCGCACGCATCTTCTTCATGCCGGCACCGGGCGAGCGCCGTGGCGAGCTGCGCTATGCCGACCCGTATACGGGCGAACTCAAAGGTGAAGTGGCCGGGCAAGGCTTCTTCAACCTCATGCTCAACCTGCACCGTTTTCTGGCCATTGGCGACACCGGCCGGCAAATCACCGGCGCCTGCACCCTGATGCTGGTGTTCTTCTGCCTGTCCGGCCTGTACCTGCGCTGGCCGCGCAAGGCGCTGGACTGGCGTACCTGGCTGACCTTCGACTGGGCCAAGAAAGGCCGAGCCTTCAACTGGGACCTGCACGCCGTGGCTGGTACATGGTGCCTGCTGTTCTATCTTCTGTTCGCCCTGACCGGCCTGTTCTGGTCCTATGAGTGGTACCGCGAAGGCCTGAACAAGCTGCTGGCCGACGCGCCGGCAGCCGGCCAGCAACAAAAACGCGGCGAAGGCCGTGGCCGTCACGGGCCACAGAAGGTCGACAAGAACGCCCCGCCGCTGGTGGTCGACTACGACGCCATCTGGGCCAACCTCAAAGACGCCGCAGGCCCAGGCCTTGCCGCCTACAACCTGCGCCTGCCACCGGTTGGCGGCCAGCCGGCCAACCTCTTCTACCTGCTGGAGAGCGCCGATCACCCGCGCGCCTTCAACACCCTGGAACTGGACCCGGCAACCGGCCAGGTGAAAAGACACGACCGCTACTCCGACAAATCCTTCAAGGCCCAGCTGCTGCAGAGCGTCTACGCGCTGCACGTGGGCGAATACTTCGGCCTGCCGGGGCGCATCATCGTCACCATCGCCAGCTTGACCATGCCACTGTTCTTCGTCACGGGCTGGCTGCTATACCTCGACCGCCGCCGCAAGAAGCGCCAAGTCCGCGCAGCCCGTGGCAACGTCGCCACCGGCACCGGCAGCGGCGACAGCTGGCTGATCGGCTTTGCCAGCCAAAGCGGCTTTGCCGAACAACTGGCCTGGCAAAGTGCCGGCCAGTTGCAGGCAGCCGGCCTACCGGTGCAGGTTCGCGCACTGGCCGAACTGCGTGAAGACGACCTGCGCCAGGCCCGCCGCGCGTTGTTCGTGGTCAGTACTTTCGGCGACGGCGAAGCACCCGACAGCGCCCGCGGGTTCGAGCGCAAGGTGCTCGGCCAGCCTTGGGCGCTGAACAACCTCAACTACGCCCTGCTCGCCCTCGGCGACCGCCAGTACCCGCACTTCTGCGGCTTCGCCCGTCGCCTGCAGGCGTGGCTGGGGGAGCGCGGTGCCAGCAGCGCGTTCAGCCCGGTGGAAGTGGACAACGCCGACCAGGCCGCCCTGCAGCAGTGGCAGCAGGAGCTGGCGCAACTGACCGGCGCCCAGCCAGTGGCCGCCTGGCAGCCGCCAAGCTTTGGCAACTGGTCACTGGTGCGTCGCGAACTGCTCAACCCGGGCAGCCAGGGCCAGCCGGTGTACTTGCTTGGCCTGCTGGCTGAAGAGCCTGCCAGTTGGGAAGCCGGCGACCTGGTTGAAATACTGCCGCTCAATGGGCAGCCACGGATCGACGCGTTCCTCAAGGGCATGGCGCTGGACGCCAGCGCCCCGGTACAGGTGAATGGCCTGGGCGAAACACTTGCCCAAGCCCTCGCTGGCCGCCAGTTGCCGGCGCGCCGTGATCACCTGATCGGCTTGCAGCCGCAAGCGCTGGTAGACGCCCTGGTGCCGATCGGCAGCCGCGAATACTCCATCGCCTCAATCGCCAGTGACGGCGCGCTGGAGCTGATCGTGCGCCAGGAGCGCCATACCGATGGCAACCTGGGCCTGGGCTCCGGCTGGCTCACCGAATACCTGCCACTGAACGGCACGCTGAGCTTGCGCCTGCGGCGCAACAGCGGCTTCCACCTGCCGGAGACCGCAGCACCGATGATCCTGATCGGTAACGGCACCGGCCTGGCCGGCCTGCGCAGCCTGATCCGCGCACGGGTGAATGCTGGCGAACAGCGCAACTGGCTGCTGTTTGGCGAGCGTAACCGGGCGCATGACCTGCTGTGTGGTGACGAGCTTCAAGGCTGGCTGCAGAGCGGCGACCTGGCACGCCTGGACCTGGCGTTCTCGCGGGATCAGGCCGAGAAAGTGTATGTGCAGGATGTGTTGCTGCAGCAAGCCGAGGAATTCAAACGCTGGGTGGCGGATGGCGCCTGTGTGTATGTCTGCGGCAGCCTGCAAGGGATGGCTGCGGGGGTGGATGCGGCGCTCAACGGCATGCTTGGTGAAGCCGCTGTGCAGCAGTTGATCGAGGATGGGCGGTATCGGCGGGATGTGTACTGATCATCCATTGATGTAGCCGGTGCTGGCCCTGTCGCCGGCAAGCCGGCTCCCACAGGTAACCCACTGCCCTCGGGCCCAGTGCTGTACCTGTGGGAGCCGGCTTGCCGGCGACAGGGCCGGTACAAGCTGTCAGTGTAAATCGAAGGTATCGGCATCCAGGTTGGCCGGGAACTTGGCCCTGTACGCCGCCAGTTCCGACGCACTCAGCACGGCGGTAAACACCCCGTCTGCCTCGCCTGCACTGAGCAGGCTCTCGCCCTGGAAGTCCAGCACCTGGCTGTCGCCCGAATAGGCAAAGCCCTTGCCGTCCGTGCCCACCCGGTTCACCGCTGCCACATAGCACAGGTTCTCGATGCCCCGCGCCGGTAGCAGACGGTTCCAGTGCTGGCGGCGCGCAGCCGGCCAGTTGGCGGTGTACAGCAGCAGGTCAGTGTCCTGGGCGTCACGGCTCCACACCGGGAACCGCAGGTCGTAGCAGATCAGCGGGCGAATTCGCCAACCCTTGAGCTCGAACTGCACCTGGCGTTCACCGGGGGTGTAGTGCTTGTGCTCACCGGCCATGCGGAACAGGTGGCGCTTGTCGTAGTGCAATATCTCGCCGTCCGGCCGCGCCCATAGCAGGCGGTTGCGGTGGCTGCCATCGGCGGCCTGGATGATCACGCTGCCGGTGATCACCGCGTTGTACTTCTTCGCCTGGGCCTTCAGCCATTTGTAGCTCGGGCCATTTTCCGGTTCGGCCAGGCTTTCGGAGTCCATCGAAAAACCGGTGGTGAACATCTCTGGCAGGATCACCAGGTCCACCTCCCCTACCTGCTCCAGCAACACCTCGAAGTGTGCATAGTTGGCCTCGCGGTCGTGCCAGGCCAGGGTGGTTTGCACCAGGGCGACTTTCAGGTTGGGCAGAGTGCTCAGATCGCGCATAGTCGTTCCGCTGCCTCACGCAGCGTCTCCTCACGTTTGGCAAAGCACAGGCGTACCAGGCGTTGCTCGGGGATGGGTTGCTGGTAAAACACCGATACCGGGATGGTCGCCACACCGTGCTCACGGGTGAGCCATAGCGACATGTCGACATCGTTCAGGTCCGGGCGGATCTGCGAGTAGTCCACCAGCTGGAAATAAGTGCCCGCCGTACGGGTAAAGTTGAAACGCGAGCCTTCCAGCAAGCCGCAGAACAGGTCGCGCTTGGCCTGGTAGAAGGCCGGCAGCTCATCGATATGCTCAGGGTGCTCGGCCATGAAATCAGCCAGGGCGCATTGCAATGGCGTCACGCCACAGAAGTTGACGTACTGGTGCACCTTGCGCAGCTCTGCGCTCAGCGCCGGGGGCGCGATTACGTAGCCGGTCTTCCAGCCGGTAACGTGGTAGGTCTTGCCGAACGAACTGACCACAAAGGCACGTTGATACAACTGCTCGTAGGCCAGCACGCTGGCGTGGTGAACGCCGTCGTAAACCAGATGCTCGTAGACCTCATCGCTGATGAGGTAGATATCGCGGTCGGCAATAAGCGTTGCCAACTGCTCAAGGTCTTCGCGAGTGATCAGAGCGCCGCTGGGGTTGTGCGGCGAATTGAGGATGACCATGCGGGTGCGCGGGCTCAGGGCATCACTGAACTTCTGCCAGTCGATACGGAAGTCGCCGTCGCTCAGTTGCACATGCACACAGCGGCCACCGGCCAGTTCCACCGACGGCTCGTAGCTGTCGTAGCACGGGTCGAAGACAATCACCTCGTCACCGGCGTGGACCACCGCCTGGATGGCACAGAAGATCGCCTCGGTAGCCCCGGGGGTGATGGTCACTTCCTGGTCGGCATCCACCTGTGCGCCATACAGTCGCGCCACCTTCGCCGCCACTTGCTGGCGCAAGGCCGGCAGGCCGGTCATTGGCGAATACTGGTTGTGCCCGGCAGCCACATGCCGGCCCACTGCATCGAGCAGGGCCTGCGGGCCGTTGAAATCAGGGAAGCCCTGGGACAGGTTGAGCGCGCCGGTCTGCACGGCGAGCTGGGACATGGTGGTGAAGATGGTCGTGCCGACATTCGGCAGTTTGCTGCGGATCATGGAGCCCTCTTTCCTGGGGTGTATCCGGCACGGGGTGGAGACCGAGCATAGCGGATCAAGCAGTCAGGAAAAAGGTTGAAACAATAGGGGGATTGCTTTGGATCAAAGGGCCTCTTCATGGGTGAACCCGCTCCCATTGGTGCTGCACAATATTCAAAATCTGTGGAGGACCTGTGGGAGCGGGCAAGCCCGCGAAGAAGCTGACGCGGAATCAGCGCTTGTCGCGGCGCTTCTTCTCAGCCTTCTTGTGGTGCGACATCAAGCGGCGCTTCTTGTTGACCTGGCGGTCGGTGAGGGTGTTCTTCTTGCCCTCGAACGGGTTCTCACCACCCTTGTACTCGATGCGGATCGGCGTACCGACCAGCTTCAGCACCCGGCGGTAGGTGTTTTCCAGGTAACGCGAGTACGACTTGGGAATGCTCTCGGTCTGGTTGCCGTGGATCACGATCAGCGGCGGGTTGGCACCACCAAGGTGGGCATAGCGCAGCTTGATGCGGCGGCCGTTGACCAGCGGTGGCTGGTGCTCGCTGACAGCATCTTCGAGGATCTGCGTCAGGCGGCTGGTTGGCCAGCGGGTCACAGCCGAGGTGAATGCGGCCTGCACCGACTTGTACAGGTTGCCTACACCGGTGCCGTGCAAGGCGGAGATGAAGTGGATGTCGGCGAAGTCGACGAAGAACAGCCGGCGCTCCAGTTCGGTCTTCACGTAGGCGCGCTCACCCGGCTCCATGCCATCCCACTTGTTCAGCGCGATGACGATGGCGCGGCCGGCTTCGAGGGCGAAGCCCAGCAGGTTCAGGTCGTGGTCGACCACCCCTTCACGGGCGTCCATGACGAAGATGACGACGTTGGCGTCCTTGATCGCCTGCAGCGTCTTGACCACCGAGAACTTCTCGACCTCCTCGTGGATCTTGCCGCGCTTGCGCACCCCGGCGGTGTCGATGAAGGTGTACTTGTCACCATCACGCTCGAACGGGATGTAGATACTGTCTCGGGTAGTACCCGGCTCGTCGTAGACCACCACACGCTCTTCGCCGAGCATGCGGTTGACCAGGGTCGACTTGCCGACGTTCGGGCGGCCGATGATGGCGATCTTGATGCCATCCTTCTCGCTCGGGCCAGGAATGCGCACAGCCTCCTCGCCTTCGGCGACGTTCTGGTCGAGGGCTTCTTCCTCGGCATCACGTGGCAGGTGGCCGAGCACGGCTTCCATCAGGGCGCTGATACCACGGCCCTGGGAGCCCGCCACCGGAATGGCGTTGCCCATGCCCATCGGCGAGAACTCGGCGCGGGCAACATCGGGGTCGATGTTGTCGATCTTGTTGGCGACCAGAATCGCCGACTTGTTGCGCTTGCGCAGGTGCTCGGCAATCATCTGGTCAGCGGCGGTCATGCCGGCGCGGGCATCGACCAGGAACAGCACATAGTCGGCTTCTTCGATGGCCATGAGCGACTGCTCGGCCATTTTTTCGTCCATGCCTACTTCGTCACCGGTAATACCGCCGGTGTCGATCAGGATGAAGGAACGACCCTGCCAGCTGGCATCACCATACTGGCGGTCACGGGTCAGGCCCGACAGGTCACCCACGATGGCATCGCGGGTTTTGGTCAGGCGGTTGAACATGGTGGATTTGCCGACGTTCGGGCGGCCCACCAGGGCAATTACGGGAACCATCGGCTCTCCACTCTCGAATTCTTGAAAATGCAAAGGCCGCTGCAAGGCAGCGGCCGGAGTTTGGGCGGCGTGTCCTACGCCGCGGCTTGAAGCCCGCCAAGGCTTCAAGCATAGCTTCAGCGGATGGTCAGTGCCTCGAGCTTGCCGCTGTTGCCAAAGACATAGATGGTGTCGCCGACCACAAGTGGGCGGGCGCGCAGGCCATCGCTATCGATACGTTCACGGCCGACGAAGCGGCCATCCACCTGGCTCAGCAGGTGCAGGTAACCCTCAAAGTCACCCACAGCCACGTAGCTGCTGAACACTTCAGGGGCGGTCAGCTGGCGGCGAGCCATGCTGTCGTTGCTCCACAGGGCGCTGGAAGAGCGCTCATCCACGCCTTCCACGGTACCCGAAGCTTCGCTGACGTAGACGTTACCGAAGCCCTGGGCGACGCCCACATAGCTGGAAGCATCGCGCTGCCACAGCTCGCGGCCGCTTTCCAGGTCCAGGCCCGCTACACGGCCCTGGTAGGTGCTGACGTACAGGGTACCACCAGACAGCAGCAAGCCGCCGTCGATATCAACCACACGGTCCAGCTCGGAACGGCCCTTCGGGATGGCCACGCGGCTTTCCCACACCGGCACACCGTTGTTGATGTCCACCGCCACCACCTTGCCGGTGGACAGGCCGGCGACGGCCAGGCGGTTGGTGGCGATCGGAGCACCGGTACCACGCAGGGTCAGTACGGCCGGGGAGTTCTCGTAGATCCAGCGGCGGTCGCCAGTGGCGGCATCCAGGCCGATCAGGCGATCGTCCTGGGTCTGCACCACCACCACATCACCGTTGTTGGCAGGCGGGGCCAGCACTTCGCTGGTCACGCGCGAGCGCCAACGCTCTTCACCGGTGCTAGAGTCCAGGGCAATGACTTCGCCCTTGAGGGTGCCGAGCATGACCAGGCCGTAGCCCACGCCGACAGCGCCGGAAACCTGCAGCTCCAGGTCCTTCTTCCACACCACGTCACCGGTGATGCGGTCGAGGGCGAAGACTTCGCCATTGACGTCGGAGGCGTAGATACGGTCGTTTTCGATGGCCGGTACCAGGGTGTTGTAGGTCTCACCCTGGCCGTCACCGATCGAACGGCTCCACTGCTTCTTCAGCACCACTTCCTCGGTGAACTTGGTCAGCTCGGCCGGGGGCAGTTCCTTCTTGCTGTTGCTGCTGCAACCGGCGGCCAGTACGGCCAGGGTCAGCACTGCTGCATGTTTCCAACCGATCACTTACGCGTCCCCTTTAGCCAGGTCATCCAGCTTCAATTGCAGGCCACCGACCGCCGCCTCATCGGACAACGCAGCCTTGGCTTTTTCGTAAGCGCTGTGCGCGTCGTCGGCGCGACCCAGCTGTACCAGCAGGTCACCCTTCAACTCTTCACGGCTGGCCAGGAAGGCTTTGTCGGCGTCGCCGTCGAGCAGCTTGAGGGCATCCTCGGCCTTGTTCTGGGCGGCCAGCACGCGGGCCAGACGCTGGCGCGAAATCTCGCCCAGGGTCACGTCGGCCGGCTTGTCCAGCACGCCTTTGAGCTCGGCAGCGGCGTCGTCGAGCTTGCCGCTCTCGACCGCGACCTTGGCCACGAACAGGCTGCCGTACTGGGCATAGGCGGTACCGCCAAACTCGCTCTTGAGCTTGCCGGCCAGTTCCGCAACCTTGGTGGCGTCTGGCTGGCCAGTCGGCGTCAGGCTGGTTTCAAGCAACGCCTGATACAGCTGCGAGGCACCTTGCGACTGGTTGTTCTGGTACTTGTGCCAGGTATTCCAGCCCAACACCACCACGCCTGCCAGCAATGCGCCAGTCAGCAGCGGCTTGCCGTTGCGGTTCCACCAGTCCTTGACCCCTGCCAGGTCATCATCATCGGTACTCGACACCCCAATACTCCTTTTCGCCTATTCGCTTGTTGAACCGCGTTACGCTTGCGCGATCGCAGTTTCCAGGTGCTCTGCCAGAGCATCCCAGGCAATGTTCTGTTGTTCGCCCTGGCCACGCAGGGGCTTGAAGCCGATTTCTTGCCTGGCCAGTTCCTCGTCACCGAGGATCAGGGCGAACAGCGCCCCGCTCTTGTCGGCTTTCTTGAACTGGCTCTTGAAGCTGCCACCGCCCGCGTTCACCGCCAGGCGCAGGCCCGGCAAACGGTCGCGCAGGGTTTCGGACAGGCGCAGGCCAGCCAGCTCGGCCTGCTCGCCAAAGGCGCACAGGTAGACGTCGATCTGGCGGTTGATGGACTCCGGCACCTTGCCCAGGGTTTCCAGCAGCAGGATCAGGCGCTCGATACCCATGGCGAAACCGACGCCAGTGGTCGGCTTGCCGCCCATCTGCTCGACCAGGCCGTCGTAGCGGCCACCGGCGCACACGGTGCCCTGGGAGCCGAGCTTGTCGGTGACCCACTCGAATACGGTCTTGCTGTAGTAGTCCAGGCCACGCACCAGCTTGGTATTGATCACGAACGGAATGCCGGCGGCGTCCAGGCGGGCCTTGAGGCCCTCGAAGTGCACGCGCGAGGCTTCGTCCAGGTAATCTTCCAGCTTCGGCGCACCCACCAGCACCGCCTGGGTGTTCTGGTCCTTGCTGTCGAGGATGCGCAGCGGGTTGCTCTTCAAGCGGCGCTGGCTGTCTTCGTCCAGTTGCTCCAGGCGCGCCGAGAGGAACTCGACCAGCGCGTCACGGTAGCGCGCGCGGGCTTCGCTGGTACCCAGGCTGTTGAGCTCCAGCTTGACCGCGTCCTGGATGCCCAGCAGGCCCCAAAGGCGCCAGGTCAGCATGATCAGCTCGGCATCGATGTCCGGGCCATCCAGGTTGAACACTTCCACGCCAATCTGGTGGAACTGCCGGTAGCGACCCTTCTGCGGGCGCTCGTGGCGGAACATCTGGCCGATGTACCACAGTTTCTGCACCTGGCCGTTGCCGGTGATGCCATGCTCCAGCACGGCACGTACGCACGCGGCGGTGCCTTCGGGGCGCAGGGTCAGCGAATCGCCGTTGCGGTCCTCGAAGGTGTACATCTCTTTTTCGACGATGTCGGTCACTTCACCGATCGAGCGCTTGAACAGCTCGGTGAACTCGACGATCGGCGTACGGATCTGGCTGTACCCGTAGGTATCCAGCAGACCGGCCACGGTGCCTTCGAAGTAGCGCCACAGTGGCGACTGTTCTGGCAGGATGTCGTTCATGCCACGGATGGCTTGCAGCGATTTGCTCACGAAAAGTCCTTACGAATTCTGTGTGTCAGCCACGGGCGATCAGCGCCGCGTCGGCTTCGACCTTTTCGGCCGCTTTCTGACGGATGAGCCTTTCCAGCTCATCGACCAGGTTGTCATTGGTCAGTTTCTGCGCCGGCTTGCCGTCGATGTAGATCAGGTTCGGCGTGCCGCCGGTCAAGCCTACATGGGCTTCCTTGGCTTCACCCGGGCCGTTGACCACACAACCGATCACCGCCACGTCCAGCGGCACCAGCAGGTCTTCCAGGCGCCCTTCCAGCTCGTTCATGGTCTTGACCACATCGAAGTTCTGCCGCGAGCAGCTCGGGCAGGCGATGAAGTTGATGCCACGCGAACGCAGGTGCAGCGACTTGAGGATGTCGTAGCCGACTTTCACTTCTTCGACCGGGTCGGCCGCAAGCGAGATACGGATGGTATCGCCAATGCCCTCGGCCAGCAGCATACCGAGGCCGACGGCGGATTTCACCGTCCCTGAACGCAGGCCACCGGCTTCGGTGATGCCCAGGTGCAGCGGCTGCACGATCTGCTTGGCCAGCAGCCGGTAGGCTTCGACGGCCATGAACACATCGGATGCCTTGACGCTGACCTTGAAGTCCTGGAAGTCCAGGCGGTCGAGGTGCTCGACGTGGCGTAGGGCCGACTCCACCAGCGCCGCCGGGGTCGGTTCGCCGTACTTCTTCTGCAGGTCCTTTTCCAGGGACCCGGCGTTGACGCCGATGCGGATCGGGATGCCACGGTCGCGGGCAGCATCGACCACGGCGCGTACACGGTCTTCGCGGCCGATGTTACCCGGGTTGATACGCAGGCAATCGACGCCCAGTTCGGCCACGCGCAGGGCGATCTTGTAGTCGAAGTGAATGTCGGCGACCAGCGGCACGCTGACCAGTTGCTTGATCTTGCCAAACGCCTCGGCCGCGTCCATGTCCGGCACCGAAACCCGCACGATGTCCACGCCGGCATCGACCAGGCGCTGGATTTGCGCCACGGTGGCGGCGACATCGTTGGTGTCGGTGTTGGTCATGCTCTGCACCGCGATAGGTGCATCACCACCTACCGGCACATTGCCGACCCAGATTTTGCGGGATTCGCGACGTTTGATCGGAGATTCGCCGTGCATGACTTACTGTCCCAACTTCAGGCGAGCAGTCTCGCCACTGGTGAACGGGGCAACATCGACGGCCTGGCCGTTGTAGCTGACCTGGGCGCCACGGGCAAAGCCCAGGCGCACCGCGAACGGCGGCTTGCCGGTCAGCTCGAGGTTGTCCCCCTTGCGCTTGACGGCGCTGAACAGCACCTTGCCGTTGCCATCGGAGACCTGGGTCCAGCAATCGGCGGTGAACTGGATGGCGACCTTGGCGCTGCCTGCCGGTACTGCGGCGGGCTCGGCAGCGGCCACGGCGGCTGCAGGTGCTGCGGGCGCAACAGCGGCCGGTGCTGGGGTGGCCGGTGCGACCGGAGCAGGCGCTACGCTGGCTGCGGGTTGCGCAGGCACCTGCTGGGCGGGTGCGGGTGCAGCAGCCGTTGGCGCCGGGCTTGCCGGGGCCTGTTCGGCGGTAGCGGCAGGCTGTTCGGCAGTGCCCTGCTCCAGTGCCAGCGGCGCGCTCTCAGGCTGCTGGCCAGCGGTAACAGCCTGATCTTCAGGCTCGTCAAGCGGGTGAATCTGAGTGGTGCCGTCGGCGCTTTCGACTTCGACGTGCTCCAGGGCCATCTTGGCCAGGTCCTTGCCACGCAGGCTGCCCTGGTCCTGCCACCAGACGAAGCCACCGCCGACCACGGCCACCAGCAACAACAGGCTGACGCCGCGCAGGATGTTGTGCGACAGGCGTACCGGCTCTTCGATGCGCCCCAGCGAGTGCACATCGCTGCCTTTGGCGTGGGTACCGGTGTAGCGGTCGAAGGCTTCTACCAGGGTGGCCTGGTCAAGGTCCATCAACTTGGCATAGGCGCGGATATAGCCACGGGCGAAGGTATGCCCGGGCAGCTTGTCGAAGGCGCCGGTTTCCACATGGTTCAACGAACTGACAGTGAGGTTGAGCTTGCGGGCCACCTCGGCTTGAGACCAGTCCCGTTTCTCACGGGCCAGGCGCAAAAGCTCACCGGGGTTCTGGCCAGGCGCTACTGCTACTTCGGGATGCGCGGCGTTCATCGTTGCTCCGACAGGTATTGCTGATATTCCGGCGTACCGGGATAAAGTCGTTGTAATTGCTGGCCCAGCTCGGCCAATGTGCCCTGCTCGTCGAACACCCTGGCAAGGCGGCTACCCAGCAGCAGGCTACGGGCATCGTGGTCGCTCAGCTGGCTGAAACGATCGTAGTAGTCCCGGGCCGGCACATAATGCCTGTTTTCGTAGGACAACTCAGCCATTTCCAGCAACGCTTTCGGTTGCCGCTGGTTGAGTTGCAACGCTTTGAGCAGATACGCGTGCGCCGCCTCGCGGCTATCGAGCTTGAGGGCGGTCAGGCCCAGGTTCTCGTACACGCGTGAGCGCTCAGGATACAGGGTATCGCTACTGGCCAGGCGAAACATCTGCTCGGCCTCGGCAAATCGCCCCTGAGCATAAAGGAAACTGCCGTAATTATTGCGAATTCGCGTGTCGCCCGTGCGGGCCTGCAAGGCTTTGCGAAAATGCGCCTCCGCCAGTGGCGGCTCACCTTCGGCCTGGAACACCAGCGCCAGGGCGGCATGTGCGTCGGCATCACGGCTATCCAGGGCCAGGGCCTTGCCCAGCGGCGCCTTGGCCTGCTCGGTCAAACCCTGTTGCAAATAACCCAGGCCAAGCTGCACATAAGCACGCCCCGCATCCGCCCTGCCCTGGCGGCTGGCCAGGGGGTCGCCCGCGCCGCCCGACACGCAGCCGGCCAGCAGCAAAAGCGCAAGGATCGACAGCGCAGCGCGCAGGCTCATGGGCTAAGTCCCGGTCAGTGGCTGGCGGCGCTGTCTTGCAGCTCGACGTCCGCGGAAAGCTGGCGTACGGCGATGTAGCGCTCGCTGCGACGGGTGCGGTCGTTGACCTGGCCGACCAGCTGGCCACAGGCGGCATCGATGTCCTCACCACGGGTGGTACGGGTGGTGACGTTGAAACCACCGTGGTGCAGCAGGTCCTGGAAGCGACGAATGGCGTTGTTGCTCGGCCGCTCGTAGCCCGAATGCGGGAATGGGTTGAACGGGATCAGGTTGATCTTGCACGGCACATCGCGCAGCAACTCGATCATCTGCGCGGCATGCTCGGGCTGGTCGTTGACGTCCTTGAGCAAGGTGTACTCGACGGTGAGCACGCGCTTGCCACCCAAGGTGGACATGTAGCCCATGCACGACTCCAGCAGCACTTTCAGCGGGTACTTCTTGTTGATAGGTACCAGTTTGTTGCGCAGCTCGTCGTTCGGTGCGTGCAGCGACAGGGCCAGCGACACGTCGATGTGCTTGGCCAGTTCGTCGATCATCGGCACCACGCCCGAGGTGGACAAAGTGACGCGACGCTTGGAAATGCCATAGCCCAGGTCATCCATCATGATTTTCATGGCAGCGATGACGTTGTCGAAGTTCAGCAAGGGCTCGCCCATGCCCATCATGACCACGTTGGTAATCGCGCGGTCGACTTTGGCAGGAACGGTCCCGAAGGATTTGTTGGCAAGCCACACCTGGCCGATGACTTCAGCGGCAGTGAGGTTGCTGTTGAAGCCTTGCTTGCCGGTGGAGCAGAAGCTGCAATCCAGGGCACAGCCGGCTTGCGACGATACGCACAGGGTGCCGCGGTCGTCGGTAGGAATGTAGACGGTCTCGACGCAGCTGCCGGAGGCAACGCGGATCACCCACTTACGGGTGCCGTCGGCGGAAATGTCTTCACTGACCACTTCCGGTGGGCGAATCTCGGCAACGGCCTCAAGCTTTTCGCGCAAGGCCTTGCCTACGTTGGTCATGGCCGCAAAGTCGGACACGCCAAAATGGTGAATCCATTTCATCACCTGGCCGGCACGGAAGCGCTTCTCCCCGATTGAGTCGAAGAATTGTTCCATTTCCGGCTGGGTCAGACCCAACAGGTTGATTTTGCCAGTAGATGTCGTCATGGATTCACCCTCACCCGTAAGCTTTCGCTTAGCGAGTGGTTACCTCGGTAGCAGCGAAGAAGTAAGCGATTTCGCGAGCAGCAGCAGCTTCGGAGTCCGAACCGTGAACGGCGTTGGCGTCGATCGACTCGGCGAAGTCAGCACGGATGGTACCGGCAGCAGCTTCTTTAGGGTTGGTAGCGCCCATCAGCTCGCGGTTCAGAGCGATGGCGTTTTCGCCTTCCAGAACCTGAACAACAACCGGGCCGGAAGTCATGAAGGCAACCAGGTCACCGAAGAAGCCGCGCTCGCTGTGCTCAGCGTAGAAGCCTTCGGCTTCGGCTTTGGACAGTTGCTTGATTTTCGAGGCAACGATTTTCAGGCCGGCGTCTTCAAAGCGAGTGGTGATCTTGCCGATGACGTTTTTGGCAACTGCGTCAGGCTTGATGATCGAGAAAGTACGTTGAACAGCCATGGAAAACTCCAGAATATGAGTGTTACGAAAAATTAAACCCGCGAATTATACGCGGGTTTCAGGGGATTGCCTAACCTGCACATGACGCTTAGTCGGCTTCGTCGATCCAGGCGGCCTGGATTGCCTCAAGCACTTTCTCACCGCCGCGTGACGGATCGTCGCTGAACTCTGGCAATGCCAGCACCCAGCGGTGCAGGTCCACGAAATTCACATAACGAGGATCGACCTCAGGCTTGCTTTCTGCAAGCTGGATGGCGATCTCAAGTACATCAACCCATTTCAGACTCATGTACAAGACCTCAGTGCGGCGCTTCGGCAGCGTGGTTGAGCGAATACTTGGGGATCTCGATGGTCAGGTCGGTATCCCCCACGACCACCTGGCAACCAAGGCGCGACTGCGCTTCCAGGCCCCACGCCTTGTCCAGCATGTCCTCTTCCAGCTCGTCGGCTTCTTCGAGCGAATCGAAGCCCTTGCGCACGATGCAGTGGCAAGTGGTGCAGGCCTTGACGCCGCCGCAGGCGCTTTCCATCTCGATGTGATGGTCGTGGGCCAGCTCCAGGATGTTGGTCCCGGGCTCGACCTCCACGGTCAGCCCTTCTGGGCAGAACTTCTCATGCGGCAGGAATGTCACCAGCGGCATCGGTTACTCCTCGATCTCATTCAGGTTGCGCCCGGCCAGTGCGGCTTTGACCGTCGAATCAAGGCGACGGGCGGCAAATGCGTCGGTCACCTGCGACAGACGCTTGGTCTGTTGCTCGATGGCTGCGCCATCGGTGCCGGCCAGCAAATCACGTAGTTCTTGCATCTGGAATGCAATGGCGTCGCGCTCGTCGCTGCTAAGCAGGCGCTCACCGTCGGCGTCCAGGGCGCCCTGTACCGCTTCGAGCAAGCGCTCGCCGTCCACCTGGTGCTCACGCAACTGGCGGGCCTGCTTGTCGGAACCTGCGTGTTCGAAGGAATCCTTGAGCATGCGGGCGATTTCGCCGTCGGTCAGGCCGTAGGACGGCTTGACCTGGATGCTGGCTTCCACACCCGAACCCAGTTCCCGGGCGGCAACGCTGAGCAGGCCGTCGGCATCCACCTGGAAGGTGACGCGAATTTTTGCAGCCCCGGCAACCATCGCTGGAATGCCGCGCAGCTCGAAGCGCGCCAACGAGCGGCAGTCGCTGATCAGCTCGCGCTCGCCCTGCAGCACGTGGATCATCATGGCCGACTGGCCATCTTTATAAGTAGTGAACTCCTGGGCACGCGCCACCGGAATGGTGGTGTTGCGCGGGATCACTTTCTCCATCAGCCCACCCATGGTCTCAAGACCCAGGGACAGCGGGATGACGTCAAGCAGCAGCAGTTCACCGCCTTCGCGGCGGTTCCCTGCCAGGGTATCGGCCTGGATGGCGGCACCGATGGCGACCACCTGATCAGGGTCGATCGAAGTCAGCGGCGTGCGGCCAAACAGTGTACCGACAGCCTCACGCACACGCGGTACGCGGGTCGAACCACCGACCATGACCACCGCACCCACCTCCTCAAGCTCGACACCGCTGTCGCGCACGGCGCGGCGGCAGGCCTTGAGGCTGCGGGCGATCAGCGGCTCGATCATGGCATCGAAGGCCGCCCGGCTGAGCTCGCCCTGCCAGGCACCGTGACTGACGCTGACCACGTCAGCGTCGGTCAGGGCTTCCTTGGCGGCGCAGGCAGCCTGCAACAGTTGGCGCTGGGTACCCGGGGAGAGGTCGGAGGACAGGCCGGCCTGCTCGATGATCCAGCCAGCAATGGCGTGGTCGAAGTCGTCACCACCCAAAGCGGTATCACCGCCAGTGGCCAGCACTTCGAACACACCAGCAGTCAGGCGCAGGATCGAAATATCGAAAGTACCGCCCCCCAGGTCATAGATGGCCACCAGGCCTTCGGCATTCTGGTCCAGGCCGTAGGCAACGGCAGCGGCAGTTGGCTCGTTGAGCAGGCGCAGCACATTCAGGCCGGCTAGCTTGGCCGCATCCTTGGTCGCTTGGCGCTGAGCGTCGTCGAAATAAGCCGGCACGGTGATCACCGCGCCTACCAGGTCACCGCCCAGGGTCGCTTCGGCACGCTCACGCAGCACCTTGAGGATGTCAGCGGACACTTCCACAGGGCTCTTCGGCCCTTGGACGGTGTCGATGAACGGCATGTGCGATTCACCGCCAATGAAGCGGTACGGCAGCTGCTCACCCAATTGCTTGACGTCGGCCAGGCCGCGCCCCATCAGGCGCTTGACCGACAACACGGTGTTCAGCGGGTCACTGGCGGCCGCCTCACGCGCAGCCTGGCCGACCTCAGTGTGGTCAGCCAGGTAGCGTACCGCAGAGGGCAGAATGACGTTGCCCTGCGCATCGGGCAGGGGTTCGCTGCGACCGCTGCGTACGGCAGCGACCAGAGAATTGGTGGTACCCAGGTCGATACCAACCGCCAGGCGGCGCTGGTGCGGCTGAGGGCTTTGACCGGGTTCGGCGATCTGCAGTAGGGCCATGCTTATCTGAATACCTTAGGCGTCATCACGGGCAACGCCGGGTTAATCGTCGAGGCGCTCTTCCAGTTGGCGCACTTCTTGGGCGAGCTTGTCGAGGAACTGCATGCGGCGCATCAGGCGCTCGGCCTTGTCGCGCTCGGCAGGCACATCCCAGCAGGCGGCGAAATCCTCGTTCAGCGTGTCCTGTGCACCTTTGAGGCGCTTCTTGAACACGGCAACACCATCGAGGTCGGCTTCATCCTGCAGCTCTTCAAGCTCTTCGCGCCACTGCATTTGCTGCAGCAGGAAGTCGGGGTCGTGGACCGTGACCTCCTGGGGCACTTCGTGGCCGCCGATGGCCAGCAGATAGCGGGCACGGCGCGGCGCACTGCGCAGCGTCTGGTAGGCGTCGTTGAGGGCCGCGGACTTCTCCAGCGCTACCCGCTGCTCACGCTCGGAAGCGTCGGCAAAGCGGTCAGGATGGACCTCGCGGGCCAGCTCGCGGTAGCGAGTGGCCAGCTTGTCGAGGTCCAGCCGAAAGCACGGCTGGAGATCAAACAGAGCGTAATGACAAGGAGTACCCACAGCCAGCCTCAGACGTTGAAGCTTTCGCCGCAGCCACACTCACCGCGCACGTTGGGGTTGTTGAACTTGAAGCCTTCGTTCAACCCTTCCTTGACGAAGTCCAGTTCGGTGCCGTCAAGGTACACCAGGCTTTTAGGGTCGATGATGACCTTCACGCCGTGGTTCTCGAACACCTGGTCTTCGCCCGCCACTTCGTCGACGAACTCCAGCACGTAGGCCAGGCCCGAGCAGCCGGTGGTGCGCACGGCCAGGCGAATGCCTTCGCCCTTGCCGCGCCCCTGGAGGGAACGCCGCACGTGGTTGGCGGCGGCTTCTGTCATGCTGATAGCCATCAGAACTCCTTACCTCTTACCTTGCAGGCGACTTAGATCAAGCCTTTTTTCTGCTTGTAATCGCGAACGGCTGCCTTGATGGCATCCTCGGCGAGTACCGAGCAGTGGATCTTCACTGGCGGCAACGCCAGTTCTTCCGCCAGCTGGGTGTTCTTGATGGTTTCGGCTTCGTCCAGGGTCTTGCCCTTCATCCACTCGGTGGCGAGGGAGCTGGAAGCGATGGCCGAACCGCAGCCGTAGGTCTTGAACTTGGCGTCTTCAATGACGCCCTGCTCGTTGACCTTGATCTGCAGGCGCATCACGTCACCGCACGCTGGAGCACCGACCATGCCGGTACCGACATCCGGGTCCTCGGCATTCATCTTGCCGACGTTGCGTGGGTTTTCGTAGTGGTCGATGACCTTTTCACTGTATGCCATGGTGCAATTCCTTCCTCATCAGGGAGCCGCTCTTGCCGGCGACTGCTTAGTGGGCGGCCCACTCGATCTTGGAGATGTCAACGCCGTCTTTGTACATGTCCCACAGCGGCGACAGCTCACGCAGTTTGTTAACGGCCTCGCAGACTTTCTGCGCGGCGTAGTCGACTTCTTCTTCGGTGGTGAAGCGGCCGAAGGAGAAGCGGATCGAGCTGTGCGCCAGCTCGTCGTTGCGGCCCAGAGCGCGCAGTACGTACGACGGCTCGAGCGAAGCGGAGGTGCAGGCCGAACCGGACGATACGGCGATGTCTTTCAGCGACATCAGCAGCGACTCGCCTTCGACGTAGTTGAAGCTCAGGTTCAGGTTGTGCGGCACGCGAGCGGTGCTGCTGCCGTTGACGTACAGCTCTTCGAGGTCCGAGACCTGCTTGAAGAAGCGGTCGCTCAGGGCCTTGATGCGCACGTTTTCGGCGGCCATTTCCTGCTTGGCAATGGCGAACGCTTCGCCCATGCCGACAATCTGGTGGGTCGGCAGGGTGCCCGAACGCATGCCGCGCTCATGGCCACCGCCGTGAATGATGGCTTCAAGGCGTACACGCGGCTTGCGGCTGACGTACAGCGCGCCGATGCCTTTCGGGCCGTAGACCTTGTGCGCCGAGAACGACATCAGGTCGACTTTCAGCTTTTGCAGGTCGATTTCGACCTTGCCGGCCGACTGGGCGGCGTCGACATGGAACAGCACGCCGCGCGAACGGGTCAGTTCACCAATGGCGGCGATGTCGTTGATCGAGCCGACTTCGTTGTTCACGTGCATCAGCGAGACCAGAATGGTGTCATCGCGCAATGCTGCCTCGACCTGGGCCGGGGTGACGATGCCGTCTGCGCCTGGCTCGAGGTAGGTCACTTCGAAACCTTCACGCTCGAGCTGGCGAGCGGTATCCAGGACCGCCTTGTGCTCGATCTTGGAGGTGATGATGTGCTTGCCCTTGGTCTGATAGAAGTGCGCGACGCCTTTAAGTGCGAGGTTGTCGGACTCGGTGGCACCGCTGGTCCAGACGATTTCGCGCGGATCGGCGTTGATCAGTTCGGCAACCTGGCGACGACCGTTCTCGACCGCTTCCTCGGCCTTCCAGCCGAAAACGTGGGAGCGCGAGGCCGGGTTACCGAAGTTCCCGTCGACCAGCAGGCAGTCGGCCATTTTCTGGGCCACACGTGGGTCGACCGGGGTGGTCGCGGAGTAATCGAGGTAGATCGGCAACTTCATTTGTCTCTCCTATCAGGCGGTGGCGTCGCTCGTCGTCCCTGGGGGATCAATCGACGGCGGACGTCTCAATCTTGTCCAGCTGGGCGGTTCGGCCTGCGACACGACGCAGGTCCTGGCGCTGGGCAACTTCCTGCACCTCACGGCGCATGACGAGGTCGGCCAGGCTGATGCCGCTGAGGAATTCATGGATCTGCTGACTGAGGTCACACCACAGGTGGTGGGTCAGACAGGTATCACCGGCATGGCAGTCCCCGAGGCCCTGGCAACGGGTAGCATCGACCGATTCGTTGACCGCATCGATGACCTGGGCCACCTGGATGGTTTCCATGCCCCGCGACAGCTGGTAGCCACCACCTGGACCGCGCACGCTGGAGACCAGGCTGCTGCGGCGCAGCTTGGCGAACAGCTGTTCCAGATAAGAGAGGGAAATGCCCTGGCGCTCGGAAATGTCGGCCAAAGACACCGGCCCATGCTGCGCGTGCAACGCCAGGTCGAGCATGGCAGTCACGGCGTATCGGCCTTTGGTAGTCAGTCGCATGGCTATTGGGTACCACGGGAGTTTCGGGATGTGTGCGAGTATGCGATTCCCGAGCATTTAAGTCAACTATTAGACCTACTGCTTTAGTCGGGTTTGCGTCGGGGAGGCGGGCGCGATTGTAGCAGACGAGGGGCGTGAGCACACGCCCCGTATGTCACCAGGGTTTCAGCGCGGCGCAATCAATGCGACTGAGTGTCGCGCTGGGCCACCTGGGCAACCTCGGTGAAATCATCTTCCGGCAGAGCCGGCAGCTCCTTGGCGCAGTAGTCGCTACCCATCTTGGTCAGGGCGCCACACATGCCCTCCAACCGCTCGTCGACGGCCTGCAAGTGGTCGAGCATCTGGCCGATGGCTCGCGCCACCGGGTCAGGCATGTCGCCACTGACACCGTAGGCATCGAAGCCGATCTTCTCGGCCATGGCCTTGCGCTTGGCCTCGACTTCGGTGTCCTCGCTCTTGACGATGATCCGCCCCGGGATACCCACCGCTGTGGCGCCGGCCGGTACAGCCTTGGTCACCACCGCATTGGAGCCGATCTTGGCCCCGGCGCCGACGGTGAACGGGCCCAGCACCTTGGCCCCCGCCCCTACCACCACGCCGTTTTCCAGGGTGGGGTGGCGCTTGCCTTTGTTCCAGCTGGTGCCGCCGAGGGTCACACCTTGGTAAAGGGTGACGTCGTCGCCGATCTCGGCGGTTTCGCCGATGACGATGCCCATGCCGTGGTCAATGAAGAAGCGCCGGCCGATGGTCGCACCGGGATGGATCTCGATACCGGTCAGCCAGCGGCCGAAGTTCGACACCAGCCGGGCCAGCCACTTGAAATCACGCTTCCACAGGGCATTGCCCAGGCGGTGCAGCCAGATGGCATGCATGCCCGGGTAGCAGGTGAGCACCTCGAAGGCATTGCGCGCAGCCGGGTCACGGTGGAATACGCTTTGAATATCTTCACGCAGGCGTTCGAACATCTGTCAGTCCTTCCGTTTATGCGGCTCGCCACGGACCACTTTCTGGGTCTCGGTGAGGATGCCGCGCAAAATGCTCATTTCCGTACGCTCGACCGCCACCCGCCCATACAGCCGGCGCAGGCGCGGCATCAGGTGCTTGGGTTTTTCGGGGTCGAGGAAGCCGATGCCCACCAGGGTTTTCTCCAGGTGGTCGTAGAACAGCTCCATTTCGTCCATTGTCGCCAGCTCGCTGGCGTCAACCTTCTCGACTTTGCCCGGCGCCTCACCGGCAGCCAGCGATGCCATGCGCACCTCGTAAGAGAGCACCTGCACAGCGGCCGCAAGGTTCAGCGAGCTGAAGTCGGGGTTGGAGGGAATGTGCACGTGGAAGTGACATCGCTGCAGTTCTTCGTTGGTGAGGCCGGCGTGTTCGCGTCCGAACACCAGGGCGATCTCTTCGCCCCCCTTGGCATGCTCCACCGCCTTGGCGCCGCACTCGCGCGGGCCAATCAACGGCCAGGGGATGCTGCGCTCGCGGGCGCTGGTACCCATCACCAGGTTACAGCCGACCAGCGCCTGTTCAAGGCTGTCGACCACCTGGGCGTTATCCAGCACATCGTCGGCGCCCGAGGCGCGGGCACTGGCTTCCAGGGCGGGGAATTCTTTCGGCTGCACCAGCACCAGGCGCGACAAGCCCATGTTTTTCATGGCACGCGCAGCGCCGCCGATGTTGCCGGGGTGGCTGGTATTGACCAGAACAACACGAATATTTTGCAGCAAGGTGTTGTGCTCACAGATGCAGGAATCAGGGCCTTCGATCTTACAGAACCGACAGACGTAACGCCATGAAAGCAAATGTGACACTTCTGCCGACAAACTTTTCTGCTAGAATGATCGGCTTTCTTCTTTAACATCTCCAGGTGACCCGCCCATGCAGCCTATGCTGAATATCGCCCTGCGCGCCGCTCGCAGCGCCAGTGAACTGATTTTCCGCTCCATCGAACGCCTGGATAGCATCAAGGTGGACGAGAAAGAGGCTAAGGACTACGTTTCCGAGGTTGATCGTGCCGCCGAGCAGAAGATCGTCGACGCGCTGCGCAAGGCCTACCCGAACCACTCCATCCAGGGTGAAGAGACGGGCATGCACGCGGGCACCGGCGAAGAAGGTAAAGACTACCTGTGGATCATCGACCCACTGGACGGTACCACCAACTTCCTGCGCGGTATCCCCCACTTCGCCGTCAGCATCGCCTGCAAATACCGTGGTCGCCTTGAGCACGCCGTGGTGCTCGACCCGGTACGCCAGGAAGAATTCACCGCCAGCCGTGGCCGTGGCGCCCAGCTCAATGGCCGTCGCCTGCGTGTCAGCTCGCGCACCAGCCTGGAAGGCGCCCTGCTGGGTACCGGCTTCCCGTTCCGTGATGGCCAGATGGCCGACATGGACAACTACCTGGGCATGTTCCGCGCCCTGACTGGCCAGACCGCCGGCATCCGCCGCGCCGGCTCCGCCAGCCTGGACCTCGCCTACGTGGCCGCTGGCCGCTTCGACGCCTTCTGGGAGTCGGGCCTGTCCGAATGGGACATGGCAGCTGGCGTGCTGCTGATCCAGGAAGCCGGTGGCCTGGTGAGCGACTTCAACGGTGGCCACGACTTCCTCGACAAAGGCCACATCGTTGCAGGCAACATCAAGTGCTTCAAGGCCGTGCTGACCGCTATCCAGCCGCACCTGCCAGAAAGCATGAAGCGCTAAGCGCGAATTGCCAGAAAGCAAAAAGCACCCCTCGGGGTGCTTTTTTTGTGCCCAGAGCTTACGCAGTCCTTGTGGGAGCGGCCTTGTGTCGCGATAGGGCTGCAAAGCAGCCCCGGGAATCTCTGATGGATCACAGATCCTGGGGTCGCTGCGCACCCCATCGCGACACAAGGCCGCTCCCACACAAAGCAGACCGCGTACGAAATTACTGGGCAGCTTCGCTCAGGATCAGCTTGCCATTCTTGTCCAGCGGAATGGTGGACCCCGGCTCGCGGTCCATCTTCACCTTGCCTACCTGATCACCGATGGAATAGGTCACGTTGTAACCCACCACCTTCTCGCTGATGTCATTGACCGTATTGCAGCGGGTTTGCGTGGTGGTGTAGGTGTCACGCTGCTGCATGCCTTCCTGCACCTTGTTACCGGCATAACCACCACCGACCGCACCGGCTACGGTAGCGATCTTCTTGCCAGTACCACCACCAATCTGGTTACCCAACAAGCCACCTGCCAGCGCACCGACCACGGTACCGGCAATCTGGTGCTGGTCCTTGACCGGCGCCTGACGCGTCACGGCCACGTCCTTGCATACTTCACGCGGGGTTTTCACCTGCTGCTTGATCGGCTGCACGTCCGTCACCTGGGCGACTTCGGGGCCTTTGTTCACCAAGCTGTAGGTCGCCACAGCACCTCCGGCTGTTACACCGACAGCACCCAGCACCGCACCCACCAGCATTGATTTGTTCACGTGAACCTCCTGATCGTACCAGCGGGCATTAACCCGCGCTTCTCCCAGCCTTGGAGCAAAAAAAAAGGCGCGAGTTCAACACTCGCGCCTTTTGGTCGCCGCACGACGTAGGGACAAGGCCTTACGGGCGCTCGTCCACACCTTCAGCCTTGACTGGAGGGATCAGGTCTTCGCTGTTCAGGTTCAGCCAGATCAGTACCACGTTGGCGATGTAGATCGACGAGTAGGTACCGGCCATGACACCGATGAACAGGGCCAGCGAGAAGCCGAACAGGTTGTCGCCACCGAAGAACAGCAGTGCGGCAATGGCCAGCAAGGTCGAAACCGAGGTGGCGATGGTGCGCAGCAGGGTCTGGGTGGTCGAAACGTTGATGTTCTCGATCAGCGAAGCCTTGCGCATGACGCGGAAGTTTTCACGCACCCGGTCGAACACGACGATGGTGTCGTTCAGCGAGTAGCCGATGATCGCCAGCACCGCCGCCAGCACCGTCAGGTCGAAGGTAATCTGGAAGAACGACAGGATACCCAGGGTGACCACCACGTCGTGGATCAGCGAAACGATCGCACCCACGGCGAACTTCCACTGGAACCGGAAGGCCAGGTAGATAAGGATGCCGCCCAAGGCCATGAGCATGCCCATGCCTCCCTGGTCGCGCAGCTCTTCCCCCACCTGCGGGCCAACGAACTCGACACGCTTGAGCGTGGCCGGGTTGTCGCCGCCAGCCTTCTGCAGGGCAGCGGCTACCTTGTTACCCAGCTGCGGGTCATCGCCCGGCATACGCACCAGCAGGTCGGTGGTAGCGCCGAAGCTCTGCACCACGGCCTCGTGGAAGCCGGAGTCGACCAGCTCGGCACGCACCGCCTTGAGGTCGGCCGGGCGCTCGTATGTCAGCTCAATCAGCGTACCGCCGGTGAAGTCCAGGCCAAAGTTGAGGCCCTTCTGCCACCAGCTGAACAGCGCCAGCACGGTGAGGAGCACGGTAATGGCGAACGCAACATTGCGCACGCCCATGAAGTTGATGGTTTTCATCGCAGCTCCCTCAAACCCACAGCTTCTTGATGTCACGCCCGCCGCAGGTCAGGTTGACCATTGCGCGGGTCACCATGACGGCGGTGAACATCGAGGTGAAAATCCCGAGGGACATGGTAACCGCAAAGCCTTTGACCGGGCCGGTACCCATGGCGAACAGGATGCCGCCGACCAGCAGGCTGGTCAGGTTGGCGTCGATGATCGCGGTGTAGGCGCGGTTGAAGCCTTCGTGGATGGCGCGCTGTACCGACATGCCGGCTTTCAGCTCTTCGCGAATACGCGAGAAGATCAGCACGTTGGCGTCCACCGCCATACCCATGGTCAACACGATACCGGCAATACCCGGCAGGGTCAGGGTGGCACCGAGCAGCGACATCAGCGCCAGCAGCAGCACCATGTTGCCCGCCAGGGCGATGGTGGCGATCACGCCAAAGCCGCGGTAGATGGCGATGATGAACAGCGAGACGAACAGCATGCCCCACAGCGACGCATCGATACCCTTGGTGATGTTGTCGGCACCCAGGCTTGGGCCAATGGTACGTTCTTCAGCGAAGTACATCGGCGCGGCCAGACCACCGGCACGCAGCAGCAGGGCCAGCTCGGACGATTCGCCCTGGCCGTTCAGGCCGGTGATGCGGAACTGGCTGCCCAGTGGCGACTGGATGGTCGCCAGGCTGATGATCTTCTTCTCTTCCACGAAGCTTTGTACGGCAACGTCCTTCTCGACGCCGTCGACGGTCTGCTTCACGTAGCGGGTGACCGGCTTCTGCTCGATGAAGATCACTGCCATGCTGCGGCCGACGTTGCTACGGGTAGCACGGCTCATCAGCTCGCCACCGTGGCCATCCAGGCGGATGTTCACTTGTGGGCGACCGTGCTCGTCAAAGCTGGCCTGGGCGTCGGTAACCTGGTCACCGGTGATGATCAGGCCGCGCTCGACCGGCGCAGAACGGCCGCCTTCGCGGAACTCGAACACTTCGGTAGTGGCCTTGGACGCACCCGGCTCGGCACCAAAGCGGAACTCCAGGTTGGCGGTTTTACCGAGGATACGCTTGGCTTCGGCAGTGTCCTGCACGCCCGGCAGCTCGACCACGATACGGTTGGCGCCCTGGCGCTGTACCAGCGGCTCGGCCACGCCCAGCTCGTTGACACGGTTGCGGACGGTGGTGAGGTTCTGCTTGATCGAGTATTCGCGGATCTCGGCAACTTTTGCCTGAGTCAGCGCCAGACGCAGCACGGCGAGGTCGTTGCGCTCGGTGGTGGTCAGGTCGAAATCATTGAAATTCTTGCGGATCAGGGCACGTGCCTGTTCGCGGGTAGCATCGTCAGCGAAGCCCAGCATGATGCCGCCATCCTGCTGAGGCAGGCTGCGGTAGCGGACGCGCTCTTTGCGCAGCAAGGTCTTGACCTCGCCTTCGTAGACTTTCATGCGGGCCGTCATGGCCTTGTCCATGTCCACTTCCAGCAGGAAGTGCACACCACCGGACAGGTCCAGGCCCAGCTTCATCGGGCTTGCACCCAGGCTGCGCAGCCATTGCGGGGTAGTTTGTGCCAGGTTCAGGGCCACGACGTAATCATCGCCCAGTGCCTTGCGCACCACATCCTTGGCTGGCAGCTGGTCTTCCTGGTTGGTCAGGCGGATCAGCCCGCTGCCCTTCTCACCCAGGCTAACGCCCTTGACGGCGATCTTGGCATCGACCAGCGCCTTGCTGACGCGATCGAGGTCGGCCTGGTTCACCTGCAGCGCCGAACTGGCACCGCTGATCTGTACCGCCGGATCATCCGGGTAGAGGTTGGGAGCGGAATAAATGAAACCGACCACCAGTACCAGCACGATCAGTGCATATTTCCACAGAGGGTATTTGTTCAGCATCACGCCGCCCGTTCAAGACGCGGGGCGCTTTGCGCGCCCCGACTGGAAAATAAAACCGGTAACTCAGATAGCCTTGAGCGTACCTTTTGGCAGGGTTGCCGCGATGGCGCCCTTCTGGAACTTCAGCTCGACAGTGTCGGAAACTTCCAGCACCACGAAATCATCGGAAACCTTGACGATCTTGCCGGCGATACCGCCGTTGGTGACAACTTCGTCACCTTTCTGCAAGTTGCCGAGCAGGTTCTTCTGCTCTTTGGCACGTTTGGCCTGTGGACGCCAGATCATCAGGTAGAAGATGACCAGGAAACCGACCAGGAAAATCCACTCGAAACCGGTACCGGCTGGGCCAGCGGCAGGTGCTGCAGCGTCCGCGTATGCGGCGGGGATGAAGAAGCTCATTGGGCACTCCTAATGTAATTTTCTAATAATGGATGCAGACAGTCAGTCCAAAGGCGGTACAGGAAGCCCGCGCTTGGCGTAGAAGGCGTCGACGAAGGCGGCCAATTTACCCTGTTGAATAGCCTCGCGTAAACCGGCCATCAAGCGCTGGTAATGGCGCAAGTTGTGGATGGTATTCAGCATGCTGCTCAACATTTCGCCGCACTTGTCCAGGTGATGGAGATAGGCACGGGAGAAGTTGGTGCAGGTGTAGCAGTCACAGGTCGGATCCAGCGGCGATTCATCGTGGCGATGAAACGCATTGCGGATCTTGATCACCCCTGTATCGACGAACAGATGGCCGTTACGCGCGTTACGCGTAGGCATCACGCAGTCGAACATGTCGACGCCGCGGCGCACACCCTCAACGAGATCTTCCGGTTTGCCTACCCCCATAAGGTAACGAGGTTTGTCAGCAGGCATCATGCCCGGCAGGTAATCCAGCACCTTGATCATTTCGTGCTTGGGTTCGCCCACCGACAGGCCGCCGATGGCCAGGCCGTCGAAACCGATGTTTTCCAGGCCTTCCAGCGAGCGCATGCGCAGGTCCTGGTACATGCCGCCCTGGACGATGCCGAACAGCGCCGCCGTGTTGTCGGCGTGGGCGTTCTTCGAGCGCTGGGCCCAGCGCAGCGACAGCTCCATGGAAGTACGTGCCACGTCGTGCTCGGCCGGGTACGGGGTGCACTCGTCGAAGATCATCACCACGTCCGAGCCCAGGTCGCGTTGCACCTGCATCGACTCTTCAGGGCCCATGAACACCTTCGAGCCATCGACTGGCGAGGCGAAGGTCACGCCCTCTTCCTTGATCTTGCGCATGGCGCCCAGGCTGAACACCTGGAAGCCACCGGAGTCGGTGAGGATCGGGCCTTTCCACTGCATGAAATCGTGCAGGCCGTTGTGCTTCTTGATCACCTCGGTGCCCGGGCGCAGCCACAGGTGGAAGGTGTTGCCCAGGATCATCTCGGCGCCAATGGCCTCGATATCGCGTGGCAGCATGCCCTTGACCGTGCCATAGGTGCCCACCGGCATGAACGCCGGGGTTTCCACCGTGCCGCGTGGGAAGGTGATGCGACCACGACGGGCCTTGCCGTCGGTAGCCAGCAGTTCGAAGGACATTCGACAGGTGCGACTCATGCTTGATCCTCGGGGCCGCGTGGCGCCGGATTGCGGGTGATGAACATGGCATCACCGTAACTGAAGAAGCGGTACCCGTTCTCGACCGCCGCCGCGTAGGCAGCCATGGTCTCGGGGTAACCGGCGAACGCCGAGACCAGCATCAGCAGCGTGGACTCCGGCAGGTGGAAGTTGGTGACCAGGGCATCGACCACATGGAACGGCCGGCCCGGGTAGATGAAGATGTCGGTGTCGCCGCTGAAGGCCTTGAGCACGCCATCGCGCGCCGCGCTTTCCAGCGAACGCACGCTGGTGGTGCCGACCGCGACCACCCGGCCGCCACGTGCGCGGCAGGCCTCGATGGCATCGACCACATCCTGGCCCACTTCGAGCCATTCTTTATGCATGTGGTGGTCTTCGATCTTGTCGACCCGCACCGGCTGGAACGTGCCCGCGCCCACGTGCAGGGTAACGAAAGCCCGCTCCACACCTTTGGCAGCAATTTTTTCCAGCAGCGCTTCGTCAAAGTGCAGGCCCGCAGTGGGCGCGGCAACCGCACCGGCGCGCTGGGCGTACACGGTCTGGTAGCGCTCACGGTCGGCGCCCTCGTCGGGGCGGTCGATGTAGGGCGGCAGCGGCATATGGCCGACGCGGTCGAGCAATGGCAGCACCTCTTCGGTGAAACGCAGCTCGAACAGCGTGTCATGGCGCGCGACCATTTCGGCCTCGCCACCACCATCGATGAGGATCACCGCGCCCACTTTCGGCGCCTTGCTGGCACGCACATGGGCCAGCACCCGGTGGCTGTCGAGCACCCGCTCGACCAGCACTTCCAGCTTGCCCCCGGAGGCTTTCTGGCCAAACAACCGCGCCGGGATGACCCGGGTGTTGTTGAACACCATCAGGTCGCCGGGACGCAGGTACTCGAGCAGGTCGGGGAATTGCCGGTGCGCCAGCGCGCCGGTCGGCCCATCGAGCACCAGCAGACGGCTGCCATGGCGCTCGGCCAACGGGTGGCGGGCGATCAGGGAATCAGGGAGTTCGAAGGAAAAATCGGCGACGCGCATGATGATGTTCGGTTCGGCAGGGCCGGGAAGTTTAGCCCAATGTGTGAAAATTGACCATGAAAGCCGATTGACCGACTAGCGGCACCTCTCTATACTGCGCGCCACACGCCCTGATGGCGGAATTGGTAGACGCGGCGGATTCAAAATCCGTTTTCGAAAGGAGTGGGAGTTCGAGTCTCCCTCGGGGCACCAAAATCCGGAAAAAACCGACCTTATGGTCGGTTTTTTTGTGCCCGACGATTTTGTCGGGCTGGGCCAGGGTCCTCTCAGGGACGAACCGCTGTCACTTCGATCTCAACCCGCCAGGCGGGGTGCGCCAGGCCTGCAATCTGGAACGCCGAGCGCGCAGGTAGCACCGGCTGCTTGGCGGCTGGCCCGAAGAACTGGGTGTAGCCGGCCATGAAACCGTCGAAATCCATCTTGCCGCCGTTCTCCGGCCCGCCCACCAGGAATACCTGCATCTTCACCACGTCAGTCAGGCCAAGACCCAGCGCTTTCAGCTGCTGCTGGATGCTTTCAAGCACATTGATGGTTTGTGCCTTGGTATCACCGTAGGCTTCCAGCGAATCCTTGGGCGCGTCGGGATGGATCACCGACGGGACGGAACCGCTCAGATAGACGATCGACTTCCCGGCAGGAATCTCTACTGCCGAGGAGATAGGGAAACTACCTGCGCCATGGCGCACGATATCTTGTGCATGAACGCTGCCGGCACCGGCTAATCCCAACGCCAATGCAGCAACGGTCTTGAACGCGAATTTCATATTTCTCTCCTGATGGTTACACAAGAATGTACACGCACCGGTGATGCGTGTACGGGTCATTCCATTGCGGTATGTGTGCTTAGAATCGATACAAACTGAAGGGTTTAGGGTCCAGCACCGGCGCCTTTCCAAGCAGCAGGTCTGCCGTCAGCTCGGACGACACCGGGCTTTCCGTCATACCCCAACCGGTGGCGGTGTTGATGACCAGGCCAGGGTACTCATTGACCTGCGAAATGATCGGGTTCTCATCCGGGGCGATGGCCATGGCACCGCTCCACTGATCGATCAACTTCGCATCCTGGAAGGCAGGGAACTCGACCTTGAGCTTTTCCAGAGATGCATCCAGCTCTGGAATATCCGGGGCCGCCGTCATCAGCCTGTTTTTCTCGAAGGGCGATACCTCGTCCAGCCTCCACTGGGTGGGCTGAGTGAACGAATCAATCAGTTGCTTGTTGAGTGAGATGTGCACCGGGAAGTCGGGAATGGCCAGCAATGGCAGGTATTTATAGCCATACATGAACGATTCTTTGACCACCGGGGCAACGACGACGCGCGGTGAGGTGGCGTATGTACCGTCGGCCTGCTCGCGGAAGTAGATGTTCCCTGGCAATGCAACGTTGCCCCCCGGTGCACGGGGTGCCGCGCTGATGATTTGCTGGGACTGGTAGGCCGGCAAGGTAGGCACATCGACGCCCAGGTTCTGCATGAACAGCCTGGACCAGGCGCCGCCTGCCACGACCACGCGAGAAGTGCTGATGGCGCCCTTCTCGGTCACCACATCGGAGATGACGCCTGCCTGGGTTTCCAGACCCCTTGCGGCGCAGTGGGTGTAGATGCGCACACCCATTTTCTTGGCGTACTCCGCCATGACAAACGATGCGCGCTCGGCGTCCAGGCTACCGGAGTCTTCCTCGAAACCTGCAATTTTCCAGCTCGATGATGCACCGCGCAGCCGCTGTTCGAGTTCATTCCCCTGAATGATCCGAGTCTTGAAGGGGTTGTCCGCTGCTACTTCCCGGCTTTTGACATCAATCCACTTTCTGACGCTTTCCAGGTCTTCTTCATCGAAAGGAACTTCGACCCGGCCCTGTGTGCGATAGCTGGTATCTGCACCCACTTTGGCGTTCATCTCGCGCCACCGTTGTTTGGCAAGATGGTGCAACTGGAACGTCGCATCAGGCATCTTGTAGGTCATGACCTGACCATAGAACCTGCATGACTGCTCGCCGGCAATATCACCTTTTTCAACGACGACTACCGAGAGGCCACGCTCGACAAGATTGATCGCGGTCATGAGCCCCAGAATACCAGCGCCAACAACTACCACGTCCGCCTGCTTGGGAAGTGCACCTTCCGTGCCTTCTACAAAACCAAACCGCGGTTTGCCGGGGATCAACCGGCCTTCGCGGGTCAGCAAGGGGGTCAGAATGCCTGCGCCACCTGCAATGGCCACGACGCCGCCGCCGATCAAAAACTTACGCCTCGTCATTCCCATGACACTTTCCTTTCCTGGTAAACGGTGTGGGGTCATCAGTTCAGGCGGAGAGTCACCTACTTGGCCGCCAGCCGCCGCGGTCAACTTTCGGCCACCGCGTCAGGCTGATGGTTAAAATTGAAGGGCGGCTATTTTGTTGATGACCCGCTTCGGGAAAAAGCGCTGTGGGCAAATACTTAGTTCAGCCATTTTGAAACTATCGTGCAAGGGACATAAATAGTTGATATAGCGACACTCAACACTCGAAAGAGAGAAGTTAGTCCGGGCGAAGATACTGGATTAGTTCCGAAAGTGCGCGGAGGCAATAAGCGCCGCAAATTCAATAACTGTGTGGGTGTATAGCGATATGTGGCGACACTTCATTGCCACATATTCAGTGTGGACAAAGGCATCAGCATCTGACGGTGGTAGATCTGTCCAATGCACAGGGTGGCATCGAGCGGATCGGCACGGATTTGCAGAGCCTGTTCAGGTTCAGTGAGCACCAGACCCAGATGGATACCCTTTTCGAGACCATCGAGCGCAACCTGGGGTCAATTTTCCGTGGATCCGCCCTTGGCTCAGGCGCTCTTCACGCCGAGATCTTCAGCAAACCGAAGCAGGTAGCCGTCCGGGTCTTGCACCAGGAAATTGCGCTGGCCGACCAGCATGCCGCCCTGGCGGTACCAACACTCTTCAATCGGCTTTCTGATGCTATGCCCCGCAACCCCCAGCGACGCGACCAAGGACAGTGCATCAGCGCATTCGATCGACAGGTTGATGCCTCGACCATACGGCGGCTCCAGCGGGCCGACCCGCCAGGGTGACTCACTCTGCCAGTCCTGCTCCAGCATCAGCTGGCTGCCACCAAAGGACAGGAAGGCAAAATGCTCTTCTGGCCGGTCGTATTCAATCTTGAAGCCGAGTACGCCGCAGTAGAATGCCAGGCTGCGAGGTAGATCAGAAACGATCAGCTCGGGCACCAAGGGATTTAGCTTAAACAATGTTCTGATTCCTTTCAGGGTAAGTCGACTGGCAACTATGAACAGGTCGCCCTGAAAAAGGTAGCTTGTCAGTGTGATAGCCCAATGCAGCCCAATGCAGCTCACACCCATCAGATCCGCCCGAAAAAAATCCCTCCACTTTGACGCCGCCCCAATGGCTCTGGGACCTGTAGCCATACCTGCATTCTATTGGCCGCCGTCATGACTAACACTTAAGCTGTCATTCGTCGGGTATATGCCGAAAGTATTGCCAGCGTAATGGCACTTAGCCATAGTTGCGCTCCCATTTCTCCACACCCTGTGTGACACATGAAAACAATCGCGCCCTGCATGGCGGCAATGATGCTGCTCAGTGGGTGCAATGGAGTGCCAACGTCGTACGTTTCAGACCCCGTCTACAGCCAGGCTTTCGTGGTCACTTCCGGTGCACCGCTGCCGATGTTGCTGATGGCCAGCGCCATCCAGTGGAACGAGGATTACGCAGTAACCGCCAAACACACCCCCTTCCTGCGCAACGTGGTCCACGAGGGCCTCGGTGACGTAGTGTTCTTCAAGCACAAGGCCAGCAGCGTGCCGCACTGGCGCCAGTACGTGCCTGGGGAAGCCGTGACGGCGGTGGGTTTCAACAGTTTCATGATGCCAATGCAGGGCAAGGGCCATGCCCTGTCGTCACTGGTACGGCTTGAAGGTACGCCTGGCAGCGTCTTCTACTCAGTGCATGACGGCCCGATCACCAAGGGTATGTCGGGTGGGCCGGTGTTTGCCGATGACGGCAAGGTGGTGGGCATCAACGTGGCCATCATCCCCACCAGCGAGATCGACGCCGGCAAGCGGCCGGACCTGGCCGGCAAGGACCGCATCAGCGTGTTCATGTCGTTCAGCGAAATCGACAAGGAATGGCGGCGTTACCAGTACCTGCTGGCGCACAAGGCCAAGCCCCAGGCACCGGCTTCGGTCAAAGGCTACGTGGCGGTGGCCGCCAAGCCGTGAATCGGGTCGCGGTATTGGATGGAAAGCGGCCTATGATGTGAGGCTGATGGCCTCTTCGCGGGTAAACCCGCTCCCACAGGGCCTGCACAGGATTTGAGCCTTGTGCAGTACCCGCGAAGAGGCCGTGCCAACCAACGCGAGAAGGACCTGCCATGCACCTGACCCACCGCCCCATCCGGCCTGAAGACATCCCCGTCATCTGCAGCTTCCCGCAGAACCCGGACGAACTGTTCTACATGTTCCCCAAAGCCACCTACCCCCTCACCCCCAACCAGCTGAGCGACGCCATTGCCCAACGCAGCGGCTCCACGGTAGTGGAAGGTAACGGCGCTGTCCTGGCCTTCGCCAATTTCTACAAAGCCGAACATGGCGGCGTATGTGCCCTGGGCAACGTAGTGGTGGCCCCCAGCGCCCGCGGCCTTGGTGTAGCGCGTTATCTGGTAACGGCAATGATCGACCTCGCCCGTCAGCAGTACAGCGCTCGGGAGGTCTGGGTGTCATGCTTCAATCACAACACCGCCGGCCTGCTGCTTTATCCACAGCTGGGCTTCACACCGTTCGGCATCGAGGAGCGGCAGGCGTGGGACGGCACGCGGGTAGCGTTGGTGCAGATGAAGCAAATACTGACTTAACCGAGCTGGATCAGCGGGTCATTGCATGTGGCTGAACGAGAAGGTCCACCCCCAGAGCACGAATGACCCTCAATACAGTGTCAAAACGAGGCTTCGCGCCAGGGCTCAGCGCCTTGTACAGGCTTTCTCTACCCAGCCCACTCTCCGTAGCAATATTTGTCATGCCTCGTGCACGAGCGATATGTCCAAGTGCTCGAATGATTTCCTCGGTATCGCCATCTGATAGCACCTGGCTAAGGTATTCACTGATTGCCTCATCGCTGCTCAACAAGGCTGCCATATCAAACGGGATCAATTTTTCGCTCATTTCATCTCCTTCAGCAGCTTTCTGGCTTTGAGGATATCGGCGGCCTGGGTGGCAGTAGCCAAGCGGCAAAGCTTTTCGTCTGTTCAACGAGAAACATCAAGTGGTCACCCAATCGTATCCTTATGGATACACCTATTCAAGGATTGAAGCGACCCACTCTGTCGTTTTTGAGCTGAATCAGGAATTCAGGCACATCTGACAGGCTGGTCGGATTTTTCCCTTCGTTTCAGCTACAAAATCCCTTGCAACATTCAACCCTCGAACCTTCGACGAGCCTCGGCGTCCCATCCTGCATCCCCCGCGTTTCGAGGTGCCCCCGCGTGAAAGACATCATCACCCGCAAGTACCGCCTGGCCGTGAAGACCATCGGCTACATCGGCTGGTCGCTGTTCTGGCTGCTGATCTGGGATGTGCTGGTCACCATCGACTTCATGCTGTTCTTCAACAGCAAGTTCACCCTGCCGCTGATCCCATTGACCTTGCTGGGCTCGGCGCTGGTGGTGCTGGTGAGTTTTCGCAACAGTAGCGCCTACAACCGCTGGTGGGAGGCACGCACGTTGTGGGGGGCGCTGGTGAACGGGTCGCGCAGCTTCGCCCGGCAGACGCTGACCCTGATCGACGACCCGGATGATGGCCTGAACCCGGTCAAGGCCACCCTGCTGCGCAGGCATATCGCCTATGTGAACTGCCTGGCGGCGCACCTGAAGGGTGAACGCTGCCCGGACGAGCTGATGGCCTTCATCCCGCCTGCGGAGTTCGAGCGGCGCAACCGTTCGAATAACTTCGCCAATGACATTCTCGGCGGTTCAGCGGCCTTGCTGGCGCGGGAATACCAGGCCGGGCGGCTGGACAGCATCCGCCTCGCACGGCTGGAGTCGACGCTGGTGGACCTGTCCAATGCCCAGGGTGGCATGGAGCGGATCGCCAACACGCCGCTGCCCTACCCTTATGTGTATTTTCCGCGGCTGTTCATTACTTTGTTCTGTTTGATCGTGCCGGTGGGGCTGGTGGAATCGCTGGGTTGGTTCACGCCGCTGGCATCGACGGTGGTAGGGTTCATGCTGCTGGCCATCGAGCGGATCGGCACGGACTTGCAGAGCCCGTTCAGGTTCAGCGAGCATCAGATCCAGATGGATACCATATGCGAGACGATCGAGCGTAACCTGGAGTCGATGCAGCGGGAGGCGCAGTGTGCCGAGGCTGTAGACGCCTGAGAGATGTCGGGGCTGCATTGCAGCCCGGGCTTTCCGTCAGGCCCGCACATAGCGCTGGCGCAACACGTCACTCAACACATCCACCAGCAACACCAGCACCAGCATCCCGATGATCACCGTGCTGGCCTGGGCCTCCTGGAACAGGCTCAAGGTGGTGTACAGCATCTGCCCCAACCCGCCCGCCCCGACGAATCCAAGCACGCTGGCCATGCGGATGTTGTTCTCCCAGCGGTACAAGCTGTAGGCCAGCAACTGCGGCCACAGGTTGGGCAGGGTACCAAAGCAGAACGCCGCCACTTGGCTGCCCCCCTGCAAACGGATCGCCGCCGCCGGCTCTGGCGGTGCGTTCTCCAGCGCCTCGGCAAACAACCGCCCCAGCACGCCAGCGGTGTGCAACGCCAAAGCCAGGGTACCGGCATTCGGCCCCAGCCCAGCCGCCAGCACAGTCAGCGCAGCCCACACCAGTTCAGGGATGGCCCGCAGTGCATTCAGCAACAACCGCGCCGCGCCCTGCAACGGCCAGCCGAAGCGCCCCGCCGCCGGCAGCGCCAGCAACATCCCCAGTACCATCGCCAACAAGGTGCCCAGGCCAGACATGGCAAGGGTCTCCAGCGCCCCACGCCACACTGCCTTCAGGTGATCGGTAGACAGGTCCGGGTGCAGGAAGCGCCCGGCATACTCGCCCATCTGCCCCAGCCCGCCGTTGCCTACCAGTGCGCGCAGGTCCAGCTCCAGGTAAGCAAACGAGGCCACCACCGCCACCGCGATGGCGCCAAGCAGCAACAGGTTGATTGCGCGGTTCATGCCAGCCTCCAGCGCAGCAGGCGGCTGAGCAGGTCGGCCAGCATCACCAGCAGCAAGAACGTAAGCAGCATGCTCGCCACTTGCGCACCATCGAACATGCGCATCGACAGGTCGATCTGCTGGCCCAGCCCGCCGGCACCGACAAAGCCCATCACCACCGAAGCCCGCACCGCGCACTCCCAGCGGTACACGGTGTATGACACCACTTCCGATGCAGCATTGGGCAGGATGCCGTAGAAAAACGCCGCCAGCCGGCCACTGCCCGCCTGCAACAAGGCATGCGCCGGGCGCTGGTCGACCGACTCGAATATTTCGGCGTAAACCTTGCCGAGCATGCCACTGTAGGTGATGGCGATAGCCAGTACGCCCGCCGTCGGCCCCAGCCCCACGGCGCGCACGAACAGCAACGCCCAGACGATCTCCGGCACGCTACGCAGGAAAATCAGCAGCCCGCGCACCGGCAGACGCAACAGTCGCGACCAGAACCCGGCCCGCCCGCCGCGTGAAGCAGCACGCAAGGACAAGGCACGGCTGGCCAACAAGCCAGCCGGGATCGCCAACAACAACGCCAGCGCCATGCCGGCAGTCGCCACGGCCAGGGTCTGCAAGGTGGCTTCATAGAGCAGTGCAAGAAAATCGGCATCATGTGCCGGCGGCCAGAAGGCGCTGGTAAAGCTGGCAATCTGCTGACGGTTGTCCGCCTGCAACAGCACCCCGGGGTTCAGTTCGCTTGTCAGGATAGCCGGCCACAGTACCGCTACCGCCAACAGGGAAAGCAGCAACCGCGGCAGCAGCGCGGGGTCGCGGGCGTCGGCCTTCAGCATCGCGGAATCTGCACGGTCAGGGTCGGCCCCTGGGTTGGCGGCGGAGCCAGTTGTTCGTTGGCGTATAGCGCGTCCAGCAGTTGCTCGGTGACCGCTTCGGCCGGGCAGTCGAACACAACCTGCCCTTCCCGAATGCCAATCACCCGCGGAAAATGCGCCAGCGCCAACTCTACGGCGTGCAGGCTCGCCACCAACGTCACGCCAGTGGCCTGGGCATGGCGATTGAGCAAAGCCAGGCTGTGGTCGGCCAACACCGGATCCATGGCCGACACCGGTTCGTCGGTCAGCAGCACCTGCGGACGCTGGTACAACGCCCGAGCAATGCCCACCCGCTGCAACTGGCCACCGGACAACTGCCCACACTGCACGAATAGCTTGTCGGCCAGGCCCAGTTCAGCCAACACCTGGCGCGCCCCCGGCACATCGCTGGGATACAGCAGGTTGAGCAAGCCGCGCAGCGTACCCCACTGCCCCAGGCGACCCGCCAGCACGGCGGTCACCACCCGCTGACGCGGTGGCAAAGGCGGCGACTGATGCACCAGGCCAACCCGCGCACGCAGTCGCTGGCGTGCCCTTGCCGACAGTGCCCAAGGTTGCTCGCCAAGCAACTCCAGGCGCCCACTGCTGGGCTGGATGGCCGTGGCCATCAGGTGCAGCAAGCTGGACTTGCCCGCCCCCGACGGCCCGATGATGGCGACACGCTCGCCCTGCGCGATACGCAGGCTCACCGCGTCAAGCGCGCGTACCTGGCCATGGCGCAGGCTGGCACCGTGCAGATGAATTGCCGCATTCGAAGCTGTCACTTGAGCAGGCCGGCCTCGCGTGCAGCCTGTTCGGTGCCCTTGTAGTTCTCAGGCTTGGTCTCGATGAAGCGGCTGGCGGCCTGCAGGTCAAGGATCGCCTTGTGCTCCGGGTTGCTCGGGTCGAGGTCCAGGAAGGCTTTCTTGATTTTCTGTTTCAACGCCGGGTCCATGTTGCCGCGCACGGTCCAGTTGTAGTCGAAGTAGGTTGGGGTGGTGGCGAACACCTTCACCTTGGTGGTGTCGACCTTGCCTGCATCCACCAGCTTTTGCCACACGCTGGCGTTCAGCACGCCACCCTCGACCTTGCCAGCCTGCACCCAGGCCACGGTGGCATCATGGGCGCCAGAATAGGCCACGCGGCTGAAGTACTCTTCAGGCTTGATATTGTCCTGCTTGAGCATGAAGTAACGCGGCATCAAGCTGCCCGAAGTAGACGAGATGGAACCGAAGGCAAACGACTTGCCCTTCAGATCGCTCAGGCTCTTCACGTCGGGGTTGGCGGTGATGAACTTGGACGTGAATTGTGCGTCCTGCTCACGCTGTACCAGTGGCGTGGCGGTCGGGTCCTTCAGGTGCACCTGAACGAACGTGAAGCCCCCCAGCCAGGCCAGGTCGAGACGGTCTGCGGCCAGCGACTCCACCACCGCCGGGTAGTCCGCCACGGGTACGAACTTCACCTCCATGCCCAGTTGCTTGGCCAGGTACTCACCCAGTGGCTTGAATTTGCGCTGCAGCTCGGTCGGCGCTTCGTCGGGGATGGCGCTGACCCGCAGGGTTTCAGCGGCCTGTACGACAACGGCACAGCAAGACAGCACGAGGCCGGCGGCGAGCGCCAGGGGGCGTTTGAGCATGGGTGTTCTCCGGTTCAATAGCGGGGAAGTGCCGACAAATCCGCCGACATCGGGAATTATAAGAGGCAAGGGCCCAAAGGCCAGCTTTGCTACAATCGCGCAACAATTTGACCTGCTGAGGTACACATGAGCGAGCCGATTCGCCTGACCCAGTACAGCCATGGTGCCGGCTGTGGCTGCAAGATTTCCCCCAAGGTGCTGGACGTGATCCTCGCCGAAAGCGGCACCCAGGCCCTGGACCCTAAACTGTGGGTCGGCAACGCGTCACGTGACGATGCAGCAGTGTACGCGCTGGACGAAGAGCGCGGTGTGGTCTCGACCACCGACTTCTTCATGCCGATCGTCGATGACCCGTACGACTTCGGCCGCATCGCCGCCACCAACGCCATCAGCGACATCTACGCCATGGGCGGCGACCCTCTGATGGCCATCGCCATTCTTGGCTGGCCAGTCAACGTGCTGCCACCGGAAGTGGCCCGTGAAGTGATCCGTGGCGGCCGCGCCGTGTGCGCCGAAGCCGGTATCCCGCTGGCGGGTGGCCACTCCATCGACGCCCCCGAGCCAATCTTCGGCCTGGCCGTCACCGGTGTGGTCAGCAAGCGCCACCTCAAGCGCAACGACACCGCCACTGCAGGCTGCCAGCTGTACCTGACCAAGCCACTGGGCATCGGCATCCTCACCACCGCCGAGAAAAAGGCCAAGCTACGCCCGCAGGACCAGGGCCTCGCCCGCGACTGGATGTGCACCCTTAACACACCTGGCAGCCGCTTCGGCAAACTCGACGGGGTCAAGGCCATGACCGATGTCACCGGCTTCGGCCTGCTCGGCCACCTGGTCGAGCTGGCCGAAGGCAGCGGCCTCACCGCGCACCTGGACTACGCCGCGGTACCGCGCCTGCCCAGTGTCGACCACTACCTGGCCGAGGGCTGCATCCCCGGTGGGACCCTGCGCAACTACGACAGCTACGGGCACAAGATCGGCACCCTCACTGACGACCAGAAGCACCTGCTGTGCGACCCGCAGACCAGCGGGGGCCTGCTGGTGGCCGTTACCCCGGAGGGTGAAACCGACTTCCTCGCCGTGGCTGCCGAACTGGGCCTGCAACTGTCGCCTATCGGCAAGCTGGTCGAGCGACAGAGCCACGCGGTCGAGGTGATCTGATGCGCCCCGACTGCACCGACTTCCGTCAGCTGTTCCTCGACGACGTGCCGATGATGGACATGCGCGCGCCGCTCGAATTCGCCAAAGGCGCCTTCCCTGGCGTGGTCAACCTGCCGCTGATGAACGACCAGGAGCGGCAGAAGGTCGGCACCTGCTTCAAACAGCAAGGCCAGGCGGCCGCCATCGTCCTGGGTCACCAGCTGGTCAGCGGCGCCACCAAGCAGGCGCGGATGGATGCCTGGGTAGCGTTTGCCCAGATCCACCCGCAAGGTTACCTGTACTGCTTCCGGGGCGGCCTGCGTTCACAGATCGTGCAGGGTTGGCTGCGCGATGAAGCAGGCATCCAGTACCCGCGTGTCAAAGGTGGCTACAAGGCCATGCGCACCTTCCTGCTGGAAACCACCCAGCAGGCGGTGGCGCAATGCGATTTTGTGCTGGTGGGCGGTTTGACCGGTACCGGCAAGACCGATGTGCTGCACCAGCTGGACAACGTGCTCGACCTGGAAGGCCACGCCAACCATCGCGGTTCCAGCTTCGGCAAACGCGCCACCGCGCAGCCGGCGCAAATCGACTTCGAAAACCAGCTGGCCATCGATGTGCTGAAAAAGCGCGCCCGCGGCTGCGAGCAGTTCGTGCTGGAAGATGAAGGCCGCATCGTCGGCAGCTGCACGGTGCCACTGGAGTTGTATCAGGGTATGCAGCAGTACCCGCTGGTGTGGCTGGAAGACAGCTTCGCCAACCGCGTGGAGCGCATCTTGCGCGACTACGTGGTCAACTTGAGTGCCGAGTTTATCTCCGTGCATGGCGAAGAGGATGGCCGCCGGTTGTTTGCCGAGCGCATGCTGCAAAGCATGGCCAACATCTGCAAGCGCTTGGGTGGGGAGCGCTATCAGCGGCTTTCGCAGATCCTGCGCCTCGCCCTTGAAGCGCAACAGCGCAGCGGCGCGGTGGACCTGCACCGGGGCTGGATCGAAGGCTTGCTCAACGAGTATTACGACCCGATGTATGCCTACCAGCGTGCAGCCAAGGCAGAGCGTATCGAGTTTGCCGGGGATGCCGTGGAAGTGCGCGAATACCTCAAGGCCCGGGCGCTGCGCGAGCCTCGCCAGTAAAAGCGGGGCCGCTTCGCGCCCCATCGCCGGCAAGCCAGCTCCCACAGGTTGAGTGCCATCTTCTGCCTGTGAGCTGTACCTGTGGGAGCTGGCTTGCCGGCGATGGGGCCGGGACAGGCAACCTCACTGCCCGGGGCTGAGCACCCGTTCCAGCTCCGCCGCCCGGTCGCGGGTCATGTCCATCATGCATGACCCTCCCTCCAGCTGCGCCATCGTCCCGCCACTGGCCTGCACATGAAACTGGCAATTGCCATCGCGGTAGGCAAGCCATTTACGCTGCACATCCCGCAAGCTTTTCTGCTGCCCGGCATCCAGCTTGCCCATCAGCTGCTTGTACACCCGGTTCAGACGCTGGTCCTGCACGTGTGTCTCGGCCTGGATGCACTCGCTCATGGCCACGGTGCTGGAGGCCTTGTCCATGCACTTTCCGTAGGCCGGCGTGTAATCGTCCGCCACGGCCAGCGGCAAAACGCAGGCCAGTGCCAGGCCTGTCAGGCAATGCTTGATCATGCAAACCCTCCTTGCGGGTATCAAAACGACTGCGGTTGTTCCGGCGGCATCAGTACCTTGCCTGGGTGGAAGCGCAGCGATGGCATCTGCGTGGCTGAATAAAGCGCCACGCCCAGCGCCGCAATCAACGCCACATCCAGCCAGTTCCAGCCCGGCATGTCGTCGGCGCTACGTGCCTTCCAGCAATGCCAGGCCTGCCCCAGGCAGAACACCCCGATGGCCGCCAGCCACAGATAGAAACCAGCACCAAAACCGGTCAGGTCGTGAAACTCATAACTCTGGTTGTCGGGCAGGCGGGTGATGCCGAAGCTGCTGGCTGCCAGGTACACCGCCGCCAACCCGGCCAGCAATGCCAAGCGGCGGAACCGCCGATGGGCAAGGATGGCCAGGGCCAGCAGCGGGTTGGCAAACCATTGGTACAAACCGAAGGGCATGCCCCATGGCCCGTACAGCAACATCTGCAAGGCCGGCATATGACGCTCGCCGCTCATCAGCGCGCCATCGAAGAACAGGGCGAGCAAATACAGCAGCAGGCTGATACTCAGGTAGAAAGCGGGCAAAGGGGATTCCTGAGAGAAACGGGACAGCCTACGACCTTAACCCAGGCCCTGCCCCGCTTCCAAACCCTCAATAGGTGCCGCGCAGGGTCACCATGAAGTTGCGTGGTTCACCATAGTAGTTGCCATAGGTCGAAGTACCCACGGTTTCGTAGTACTTCTTGTCGAACAGGTTGTTGCCGTTGAGCGTGACGTTCCAGTGATCATCGACACGGTATTCGACCAACGCGTTCCAGATCGCATAGCCGCTCTGGTCGAAGTCGAACGGTACGTTTCGCTCAACCAGCGCGCCGCTGCTGTCGTAGCGATTCACTGTACCGCTCATGTACGTGGCGCTTTGCACCTGCACGCCGCCGCCAACCTTGAAGTCGCTGAGGATACCCGGCAGCCGGTAGGTGCTGTACAGCTTGAACAGGTGCTTTGGCATCACCGTGCTCAGCGGTGCATCGGCGCTGCGGTTACGGTTCAGGTTGAAGGTGTAGCCCCCCACCAGCATCCAGTCCGGCAGCAGCTCGCCAGACAGCTCCATGTCGATGCCCTTGCTCACCACCTTACCGTTGGACACATAGCAGCAGCTGCCCGAGAAGCCGGCATTGGTGGCCAGGAAGTTCGGGTCTTGCACCGCTTCGTTTTCGCGGGTGCTGTAGTACAGCGCCACGCTGGCGTTGAGTGCGCCATTGAACAACTCACCCTTGAGGCCGGTTTCGTAGGTTTTGCCGGTCATGGGCTCAAGCGGCGCACCGCTTTGCGCAGGGCCGCTGATTCGGCTGGACTGCGGTTTGTAGATTTCCGAATAGCTGACGTATGTCGACCATTGATCGTCAAGGTCGTAGACCAGGCCACCGAACGGGGTGACCTTCGTGCCTATACGCTGCTCCGGGCTGGAGATACTTGCTGGCGAGGTCAGGTTGTTGGTGTAGGTCTGCCAAAAGTGGAAACGCTGTGCACGCGCCCCGACAATCAGGTGCAGGGGTTCAGCCAGCTGCAAACGCAGGCTGCCGTACAGGCCGTACTGGCGTTGCGAGTTGGGGCTGTAGTCGCGCTTGTAGTCACGCCCGTTGCCGGGGTCGTCGAACGCTGAGCTGTCGGGGTCGAATACGTTGGCCGGCGCGCCCGAGGCGGCATAAGGCGCAGTGCCCAGCCACCGACTGTCGATCTTCTGGTAGTCGGCACCGAAGACCACTTCATGGTCCAGACCAAAGGCCTGGAAGTGGCCAGAGACGTTACCGTCATACAGGTGCTGCTCGTTCTCCTGGCGGGTCGAGGTGCCGTACCAGGTCGCCCCGCTATTGGTCACCGGGTCTACTGCATTCAGGGTGGTCGCCGTCTTGAACAACCCAAGGTCCCACGTGTTGGTGTAGCTGAGGTTGAGCTTCCAGTCGTCGTTGAATCGGTGGTCCACCTTGGCGAAGTACTCGCGCGCGGTGGCGTCGAGGTAGGCCCAATTCTTGGTCAGGCCGGTATGCCGTGGCAGGTTCAGGTCAGCACCATTGCTGTAGCGCGGCACCGCGCTATTGCTGCCGGTTTCGTGGGATTTGTTGTAGCGAGCACCGAAGGTGAGCATGGTGTCGTCCGTAACGTCCGCCTCCAGCACGCCATACACCAACGGCCGCTCGGTGGCGCGGTTGTCGGTGAAATACTGGCGATCGGTGTTGGACATCACCAGGCGTCCGCGCAGGCGGCCATCCCAGCCTAGCGGGCCGGAGAGGTCGAACTCCTGGCGGTAATTGTCCCAGGTGCCGGCCGACAGGGTCATCTTGAGCTGGTTGTAAGCAGTCGGCCGCTTGCGAACCATGTTGATGATGCCGCCCGGGTCGCCCGAGCCGCCATACAGCGCCGCGGTACCGCGCAGCACCTCGATATGGTCGAACTCGGCCAGCTCGAAGATGTTCGACGAATAGAACGAGCCCATCGCGGTCCCCAATGCCTGTGGCGCAGCGCCGTCGATCTGCAGGTTCTGGATGCTGAAGCCGCGTGAAAGGAAGTCTTGGGTGCGGAAGGTGGTGCTCTGGGTGACGATGCCCGGCGTTACTTTCATCGCCTGGTTGATGTCGGTCAGTTGCTGATCTTCGATCAGCTGTCGGGTCACCGTCGATACCGATTGCGGCGTCTGGCGCAAGCTGGTCGGGGTCTTGGAGCCGACGCTGATCAGGCCTGGGGCATACGAGCCGGTGTTCTCGGTACTTTCGCCCATGCCTTGGCCGGCCACGGTAGTAACGCCCAGTTCCATCGGGTCACCCGCCACGGCCACCTGCGGCTCGGCCACCAGCCGGTAGCCGTTGTCGCTGCGCTTCACCCGGTAACCACTGCCAGCCAGCAACACGGCAAAACCGCTGTCCACCGAATACAGACCGTGCAGGCCACTACTTTGCAGCCCGGTCAGCGCTTCGGGGGTGAAGGCCAGCGACACGGCGGCTTGCTGGGCATAGCTGCCAAGCGCCTCGGCCAGGTTGCCGGCGGGCACGTCGAAGCTACGGCGGGCGGCCTCCTCGGCCACGGCCGGCAGGGCTGCAATGGATAGGGCCAGCCCGGCGCAGGACAGGCGCAAGGCCAGGGCTAGCGGGCTGAGGACGGGGTGGCCAGGGAATCGGCGCATGGTGGATCGGCTCCTTGTTCTTGATCGGTTGGCCTCTTGTTTGACGGGCCACTGCGCAGAAGCGGAACCACCTTTATCGATTTTCTCGCGGGGCTGGCTCGACCGTGGTCCACCAGCGGCCAACACCGCCGATACGAATCGGCAACGCCTCGGCCAGCAGGCGCAGGGCGCGCTCGCTGTCATCCAGCGGCAGCACCGCCGAAACCTTGATGGCCTGCATGGCCTGGCGGTCGAAGCGCAGCACGCCGCGCCGCTGTTGCGACAACGCGTCCAGCACCTGATCGAGCGGCACGCCTTCGGCCACCAGTTGGTGGTGCTGCCAGGCCCGGTCTACCCGCGCCGGGTCGATGGCCGGCAGCGGTCCAAGCCCGTCACGTGCCACCCAGGCGCGTTCACCACGCCCGGCGACCAACTCATCACCGGACACCGCACTGCGCGCCTCGACCCTGGATTCGAGCATGGTCAGCTCGCTGCGTGCGTGACCTTGGCTGACCACGAAGCGCGTTCCCAGCGCCTTGAAGCTGCCCTCATCGGTTTGCACCACGAACGGCCGCGTCGGGTCATGGCTGACATCCACCAGCACCTGGCCATGCAGCAGGCGGATGCGCCGCTCGCCAGCGCTGAACTGCACATCCACGGCAGAATTGCCCGCCAACGTCAGCTGTGAGCCATCTGCCAGGGTTTCGCTATGCCACTCGGCCGGCGCGGTGTGCAGGTCGGCCAACCAGTCCGTTGGCGATACGCCGGCAAGCGGCAAGCCGCCCAGCAACGAGGCCGCCAGCACCAGGCCGAACAGGGTGCGCCGCGCACCCGAGCGTGGCGTCGAAGGCTGTAACCCGGCGCGCAACCCGGCGCCCACCGGCCCGCGTTGCTGGCGCAGCGCCTGGACCTGGCTGATCACCCCCTGCATGCGGCGCAAGGTGGCGCCGTGGCGCGGGTCGGCCTGCAGCCAGGCCTCAAGTTCGCACGCATCAGCGGCATCCAGTTCGCCTTCGCCCAGGCACAGGGCCCACTCGGCAGCCTCCTGTTCGATGCGGGACGGGTTCACGGTGCGGCAATGTCCAGCGTGCGGTGGCAGTGGATAAGCGCTTGGGCCAGGTACTTGCGCACCATGCGCGGGGAAATCTGCAGACGCTCGGCAATCTGCACCTGGGTCAGGTCGTCCAGGTAGTAACCCACGAACGCTTCACGTGCATTTACATGCAGGCCTTCGAGCAGGAAGGCGATCTGCTCCAGCGCCTCAAGGGTGATGAGGATGCTCTCGGGGGACTGGTGCCCTTCCAGTGCCTCGGCAGCCTGGGCCAGTTCGCTGAGGTAGGCCGCTTCGATCTGCTGCCGGCGTACCCGGTCGATCAGCAGGCGGCGCGCCGTAGTGCTGAGGTAGGCGCGTGGCTCGCGCATGCCCAGCAGGGCATCACGCGAAGCCAGGATGCGCACGAAGGTGTCCTGGGCCAGGTCGGCTGCGCTGTGAGAGCAGCGCAGCTTGCGGCGTAGCCAGCTGAACAGCCAGCCGTGGTGCTCGCTGTACAGCTGTTCAAGCGGGTACGGGCTGGTTGAGTCGGCTACGGGCATGGGGTACCGGGACACAAGTGAGAATTGTTCCCGAATAGTAGCTATTCGCCGTAAGACTATGCAACAGGTGGTTCAAGCAACAACCCGTAGATACCCGAGTCGGACAGCTCGCCGGCCACGCACCAGCGCGCCCGCAGGGTGCCTTCCAGCACAAAGCCCTGCCGCTCGAGTGTGCGCGCCGAGCCCTGGTTACGCGGGTCAATCTCCCCTTCAAGGCGGCGCATGTGCAGGGTGTGGGCGAGGTAGTCGATGAAGCAGGTCAATGCTTCGTCCATGTAGCCCCTGCCCTGCACGGCACTGGCCAGGCAGTAGCCGATTTCGCCGCGGCGGGACACATCGTCAATATTGAACAGCTGCACCATGCCGATGAGCTCGCCGTTATCACGGCGATACATGCCGAGCTTGAGCTGGTCGCCATTGGCATAGGCTTCGCGGTCGGCGGCCAGGGCGCTTTCGGCTTCGGCCAGGTCTTGCCAGGGGGCATGGTGCCAATAACGCATGACCTCGGGGTCGGCCATGATCGCCAGCCATTGCGCAGCATCGGCATGGCGCATGGGGCGCAAGTGCAGACGCGGGCTGTCGAGGCAGAGGTCACTGGGGAAACTGCGGGGTGGGGTCACGCCGGATCTCCTGTCCATTGCTGGGGAGATGACAGTTTAACGTCAAGTGCAGGGTTCAGGCATCCCGGGGCTGCTTTGCAGCCCATCGCCGGCAAGCCAGCTCCCACCAGGCCACCACAAAACCTAAGCCTTGTGCAGTACCTGTGGGAGCTGGCTTGCCGGCGACAGGGCCAGCCCAGGCGAGCATAAAGGGTTCAGGCCACCTCAGCCCCATCATCCGGCCAATGCGGCTCGTTGGCGCCTGGCGGCGTCAGTGGTGGCAGCCCATACGCCGCCCGCGCATCGTCGCAGCTGGGGTTATGCACACCCCCCTCCCACGATGCTTCGAATTCGCGGCAAGGGCTGGAGCGGTTGGCGTAAATGGTACAAGCGACTTCCTTGCCGATCTCGCCTTCAAGGCTGACGCAGCGGCAGGGCTTGGCATCGGTGCCGATCATGGCAACGCGGGTGGGGTTGATCTGTACCACCAGGTCGTCCGGCACAACGCCCCCGGCAGACTGGCATTCGCCCCAGAAGAAAGACACACGGAAGTACCCGCAGCAGGCGCCGCAGTCAAGGCAAGGGTTATATTCAGACATGATGCCACGGAGGGAAGGTTGTTGTTATCGGGGTTGGCCCGCGGCGCCATTCTCAATCGAACCCGGGGCGGCTGGATAGAGGGTGCATGCAAAAAAATTTGCCACTGATCCGGCCGCCCGCTTCGTTCAGCGCAATGCCTTGTAGGTGGAGACATCCCAACGCTGCAAGGCAAGCCCTTCGGTCGGGTCATAGTCATCACCACACACCTTGCTGAACTGCGTACGGTCCTCGCCGCAATGCACCAACCGGTCATGCTTCTGACCCTCGGTCAGCACTGTGTAGGATTTGACGCGCATGGCTTGGTACTGCGCTTCGGCTGCGGCCATGGCTTGGTGACACTTCATCAACTGGCTGTCGTTCAACGCCAGCTGCCTGCCCAGTTGAACCCCCCAGCGGGTCAGGCAGACTTCAGCGAAATGTCGCACGATCAGCCCGGGCTCCTTGAGCACCGTGCCGTCGCTTGCACCATCTACCGATGCGTTGCCGACCAGCGTGGCATGACGCCCGGGCATCGGATAAATACAGATTTGCGTGCCACTGGCGACTGACGGGATCACGCAGGCAAACCCTTTGGAACGCTCATCCCGCGAGTAGAAGCCGACATATTCACGCACGTTTTCCGCCAGTGCGATGCGCTCGGCTTGCACATTGCCGACACCAGGCACCGGGTCGATCGCAAAGATATTCACCGGTACGTTTCGCAATACCGGGTCTTTCGCCATGGCGTTGGCCAGCATGTGGCAGCTGATGCCGCCCCGGCTCCAGCCCACCAGGTTCACCTGGGTCGGAATGCGCGGTTTGCGGAACATGCTGATGATGCGCTCTTGCAACTCTTGCGGCGTTGGGTGGCGGTCACCGTAGTCGTAGGTACGCCAGAACCACGAGGCCGTGGATGACACTTCCGGAACAGGTACGCCAGCATCCTTCAGCCGCCCGTACTCTTCCTCGCTCAGCTTGGTGCGCTGCCAGTTGCTTTCGCCTTTGATCACCTGCAGCACGTGGTTGACGTTTTCTTCCCAGCCGCTACCGAACAACTGGCCGGTCCAGTTGAAGTAGCCGCCGGGCTCTACGAACAGCTTGTCATCCTGAAGGTTGCCGCTGCCGGGACCGTCAACGGCAATCCAGTGGGCGAATTCGCGGCCCTGGTCGTTGGCGGCCAGGGTCGAAACCAGCTCGCCGTTCCAGAAGTTGGGGTTTGCATCGTCGAAGCGATGCGAGCCGGTGCCGCAGAAGTAGGCGGTGAACACACTCATGGGGAGGGATCTCTTTGGTGAGAAATGAGTGCTGAAGATAGGTAGGCTGATCGGTGAAACGCAGGCGGAAAGCTCGCCCTGCTGGAAAATCGAGGGGCTGCTTTGCAGCCCCGGTTGCTTATTTGCGGGCCACCCCGTCAGCCCGGAACATCTGCCGGATGCCGCGAATGGCCTGGCGTATGCGGTCCTGGTTCTCGATCAGGGCAAAGCGCACGTGGTCATCGCCATACTCACCAAAACCGATGCCCGGCGACACGCACACCTTGGCCTCAGCCAGCAGCTTCTTGGAAAACTCCAGCGAGCCCATGTGTGCATATTGCTCAGGGATCTTCGCCCATACGTACATCGATGCCTTGGGGTTCTCGACCATCCAGCCCAGCTCGTGCAGCCCTTTCACCAGCAGGTTGCGGCGCTGGCGGTACTGCTCGGCAATGTCACGGACGCATTGCTGGTCACCTTCCAGCGCCGCAATGGCAGCGACCTGCAGCGGGGTGAAGGTGCCGTAGTCGTGGTAGCTCTTGATCCGGGCCAGGGCGTTGACCAGCTCGGGGTTACCGACCATGAAGCCGATCCGCCAGCCCGCCATGTTGTAGCTTTTGGACAGGGTGAAGAACTCCACCGCAATGTCCTTGGCGCCAGGCACCTGCATGATCGACGGGGCTTTCCAGCCGTCGTAGACAATGTCGGCGTAGGCCAGGTCATGCACCACCAGCACGTCGTACTGCTTGGCCAGGGCCACCACGCGCTCGAAGAAGTCCAGCTCCACGCACTGGGCGGTCGGGTTGGACGGGAAGCCGAGGATCATCATCTTCGGCTTGGGGATCGACTCGCGAATGGCCCGCTCAAGCTCGTTGAAGAAGTCCACACCCGGCACCAGCGGCACCGAACGCACCTGGGCACCGGCGATCACTGCGCCGTAGATGTGGATCGGGTAGCTGGGGTTGGGCACCAGCACCGTGTCGCCCTGGTCGAGTGTGGCCAGCATCAGGTGGGCCAGGCCTTCTTTCGAGCCGATAGTTACGATGGCTTCGCTTTCCGGGTCGATGTCAACCTCGTAGCGTTCCTTATACCAGTTGGAGATGGCCCGGCGCAGGCGCGGGATGCCGCGAGAGGTGGAGTAGCCGTGGGTGTCTTCACGCTGGGCGACCTGTACCAGCTTCTCGACGATGTGCGGCGGGGTGGCGCCATCGGGGTTGCCCATGCTCAGGTCGATGATGTCCTCGCCACGGCGGCGGGCGGCCATCTTGAGCTCGGCAGTGATGTTGAAGACGTAAGGGGGGAGACGATCGATGCGCGCAAAGCGGCGCGGCGAACCTGGGTTGGCCATGGCTTCCTCTGAGGACGTAAGCGCCCGGAACCGTCCGAGCGACGCTGGCCGATGTGGCGGCCTGAGACAGAAGATAGTGCCGAAACATGATTCCTGTAAAGGGCAAAATCCTGTTTTTCTAGATCTTTTTAGAAGTATTTTTTGAAAATACAGGATTTATATTTTGCTGTGATGGCCTCTTCGCGGGCTCGCCCGCTCCCACAGGGTTACTCACAGCCCTTGGGACCTGCGCCGTACCTGTCGGAGCGGGCAAGCCCGCGAAAGGGCCGGCACAGAAAAACGCCCACAAAAAACCCCGGCACATGGCCGGGGTTTTCGTGAAACAGGCAGCAGTATCAGCGTGCGTAAGTCATCAGCACGTCCGCAGCAGTCTGGCTGTCCACGCCCATCATCACGCTCAGAGCGGTGACAGTGAGGATGGAGAAGCCGAACACCTTGCGGGCCCACTTGCTGTCGTCCTCGGCCTTGTAGCCACCCCAGGCCATGTACAGCCAGTACAGGCCCATGGCAGCTGCCACGGCCAGGTAGCCGAGGCCGGCGTAACCGCCGAGGGTGAGCATCAAGGTGGCGAGCACGAAGGCCAGCACGTACAGCACGATCTGCTTCTTCGCCGCGAGGATGCCACGTGCCACCGGCAGGACCGGAATGTTGGCAGCGCTGTAATCCTTGAAGCGGAAGATTGCGATGGCAAAGCTGTGTGGCATCTGCCACAGGCTGAACATCACCAGCAGGGTTACCGCAGCCAGGTCGAAGCTGTTGCTAACGGCGCAGTAGCCGATCACCGGAGGCATGGCACCCGAAAGGCTGCCGACCAAGGTGCCGTGCACCGATTTACGCTTCAGCCACAGGCTGTAGAAACCGACATAGACAATGAAGCCTACAGCTGCGCAGAACGCCGACAGTGGGTTGGCCTGGACATACAGCAGGCTGAAACCCGCCACCCCGAGCAGGGTGGCGTAGATCAGCGCGAGGGGCAGCGACATGCCGCCCTGCACCATGACGCGGTTCTTGGTGCGCTCCATCTTGTGGTCGATGTCACGGTCGATGCAGTTGTTGAACACGCATCCGGACGCAACCACCAGCGAAGTACCGATCACCACCGCCAGGAACAAGGCGAAATCCACATGGCCCTTCGAGGCAAGGAAGAAACCGCCTGCCACGGAAAGCACGTTACCGAAAATGATCCCCGGTTTGGTGATTTGGATAAAGTGCTTAACGGACATGCAGTCTTACCTCACTTGGCCATCATTTCGATGTGGATGTTGAACATGATCCACAGCGACAGGCCGACCAGCAGTGCAATTACCAGCACGGTGAACAGGAACGTCGACACGTTGTTGCGTTGCTCTTTCGAGCGGTCCATGTGCAGGAAGTACACCAGGTGTACCACTACCTGGATCACGGCCATGGCAACAATGATCAGAACGGTCAGGTTCTTCGGCAGGCTGGCAGTCATCGCCAACGCGAACGGGATCGCGGTCAGGATGATCGACAGGACAAAGCCGATCATGTACGACTTGACGCTGCCGTGGTTACCTTCGTGATGAGTGTCGTGTGCGCTAGCCATTACAGAACCCCCAGCAGGTAGACGACGGTGAATACGCAGATCCAGACCACGTCCAGGAAGTGCCAGAACAGGCTCAGGCAGCTCATGCGGGTCTTGGCGGTCGGCGTGATGCCATGCTTGTTGATCTGGTACATCATGATTGCCATCCAGATCAGGCCGGCAGTCACGTGCAGACCGTGGGTACCTACCAGGGCGAAGAACGCCGACAGGAAGCCACTGCGCTGCGGGCCGAAGCCCTCGCTGATCAGGTGATGGAATTCATAGATTTCCATCGCGATGAAGCCTGCACCGAACAGGAAGGTCACAGCCAACCAGCCCAGTACGCCAGCTTTCTTGCCATCGAACATCTTCAGCATGGCGAAGCCGAAGGTGATCGAGGACAGCAGCAGGAACAGCGTTTCAACAGCTACGAAATCGAGCTGGAAGATGTCATGACCCGACGGGCCGCCGGCAAAACTGCCGGACAGCACCGCGTAGGTGGCGAAGAGCGACGCAAACAGGATGCAGTCGGTCATCAGGTACAGCCAGAAACCCAGTACGGTCATCTGGCCCGAGTCGTGGTGGTGGTCGTCATGCCCATGGTCGTGACCATGAGCAGCGCCGCCGTGCATTACTTGACTGGACATTGATTACACCCGCTCAAACGATTCGACACGTGCGCCGGCAGGCAGAGCACCTGCTTTGGCCAGCGCTTTCATACGCTCGCCTTCGATGCGCGCCACTTCTTCGGCCGGAACCATGTAGCCCTGGTCGTCACGTGCAGCGTGGCGAACGAAGACTGCGATGGTTGCCAACAGGCTCGCGCCCACCAGCCACCAGATGTGCCAGATGAAGGCGAAGCCGAACACGGTCAGGAACAGACCCATGAACAGACCGGTGGAGGTGTTGCTCGGCATGTGGATCGCTTCGTACTTGGCCGGAACCTTGTACGCCACACCGGCTTCCTTGGCTTCGTGCCAGGCGTCCAGACCAACTTTTTCAGGCATGTGAGCGAAGTTGTAGAACGGCGGTGGCGACGAAGTGGACCACTCGATGGTACGGCCGCCCCATGGGTCGCCAGTGACGTCCATGTTGTCTTTGCGGTCGCGAACCGACACGTAGATCTGGATCAGCTGGCAAGCGATACCGAACAGGATCAGCACGGCGCCGACAACGGCTACGTACAGGTAGGGTTCCCACAGTGGGTTGTCGGAGTGGTTCAGACGACGGGTCATGCCCATGAAGCCCAGGGCGTACAGCGGCATGAACGCAACGTAGAAGCCCGACAGCCAGAACCAGAAGGCAGCTTTGCCCCACTTCTCGTTCAGGGTGAAGCCGAAGGCTTTCGGGAACCAGAAGGCGAAACCGGCGATGTAGCCGAATACCGCGCCACCGATGATCACGTTGTGGAAGTGCGCAATTACGAACAGGCTGTTGTGCAGAACGAAGTCAGCACCTGGAACGGCCAGCAGTACGCCGGTCATGCCACCGATGGAGAAGGTGACCATGAAGCCCAGGGTCCAGAGCATCGGTGCGGTGAAGCGCACACGGCCTTGGTACATGGTGAACAGCCAGTTGAACAGCTTCACACCGGTCGGGATGGAGATCAGCATCGTCGCCAGGCCGAAGAAGGTGTTGACGCTGGCGCCGGCACCCATGGTGAAGAAGTGGTGCAGCCATACCGCAAAGCCGAGGATGGCGATCGCGCCCGATGCGTAGATCATCGAGTGGTGGCCGAACAGGCGTTTGCCAGAGAACGTCGAGGTAACTTCCGAGAACACGCCGAAGGCCGGCAGGATCAGGATGTACACCTCAGGGTGACCCCACGCCCAGAACAGGTTGACGTACATCATCGGGTTCCCACCAAGCTCGTTGGTGAAAATGTGGAAGTCCAGATAACGGTCAACAGTCAGCAGAGCGAGTGCAGCAGTCAGAATCGGGAACGAAGCAACGATCAGTACGTTGGCCCAGGTGCAGGTCCAGGTGAAGATCGGCATGTCCATCAGCTTCATGCCAGGTGCGCGCATCTTCATCACGGTGACGAGGAAGTTCACGCCGGTAAGCGTCGTACCCAATCCGGATAACTGTAGCGCCCAGATGTAGTAGTCGACACCTACCCCAGGGCTGTACTGGATGCCTGCGAGCGGCGGATAGGCAACCCAGCCGGTCTTGGCGAATTCACCAACGCCCAGCGAGATGTTGACCAGCAGCACGCCTGCCAGCAGCAGGTAGAAGCTCAGGGAGTTCAGGAACGGGAAGGCAACGTCACGTGCACCGATCTGCAGAGGAACCGCGAGGTTCATCAGGCCGGTGAAGAACGGCATCGCCATGAAGATGATCATGATCACACCGTGAGCGGTGAAGATCTGGTCATAGTGTTCAGGCGGCAGGTAGCCTTCGGAGCCACCGGTAGCGGCAGCCAGCTGGGTACGCATCATGATGGCGTCGGCAAAGCCGCGCAGCAGCATGACCATCGCGACGATGATGTACATCACGCCGATCTTTTTGTGGTCGACAGTAGTCAGCCACTCGCTCCACAAGTAGGTCCACTTGCGGAAATAGGTGATAAGACCGACGACAGCGATACCGCCGAGCGCGATCATGGCAAGCGTCACCATGACTATCGGCTCGTGATAGGGTATCGCCTCCAGGCTTAGTTTACCGAACATCTCTTACTCCTCTGCACCGGCAGCTGGTTGCATACTCGATTCCACACCCTTGGTTGTGGCCAGATCTTTGCTGCCTGCTTCTTCGTGGACCGGCTTGCCGCGGTTCATGCCTTCGTACTTGTCGACGATGGACTGGAACAGCTCTGCTGGCGCCTCGCTGTACAGCGCGACTGGGTTGTATTCGCTAGGCTTGGCCAGAGCTTCGTACTCGGCTTTGCCCAGTTTCAACGGCGACTGCTTGACCTCGGCGACCCATGCATCGAAGTCGGCCTGGGAAGTGGCAGTAGCCTTGAATTTCATGCCGGTGAAACCAGCACCGCTGTAGTTGGCGCTGATACCGTCAAACACACCGTTTTCGTTGGCGATCAGGTGCAGTTTGGTGGTCATGCCGGCCATGGCGTAGATCTGGCCACCCAGGCCCGGGATGAAGAACGAGTTCATCACGGCGTCGGAGGTGACACGGAAGTTCACCGGGGTATTAGCCGGGAAGTTGATCTTGTTGACGGTGGCAATGCCCTGTTCCGGGTAGATGAACAGCCACTTCCAGTCCAGTGCGACCACGTCGATCTGAATCGGCTTCACGTCCGAGTCCAGCGGACGGTAAGGGTCCAGCTTGTGGGTGGAGTGGTAGGTGACGTAACCCAGGGCGATGATGATCAGGATCGGGATGATCCACACCGCGGCCTCGATCTTGGTCGAGTGCGACCAGTCAGGGGTGTAGGTGGCTGCCTTGTTGGAAGCACGGTACTTCCAGGCGAACGCCAGGGTCATGATGATCACAGGAATGACCACCAGCAGCATCAGGCCGGTAGCGATCAGGATCAGGTTCTTTTGCTCAATGCCGACCTGGCCCTTCGGGTCGAGCAGGGTCCAGTTGCACCCACTGAGTAAAAGCATGCCTAAAAAGGGCAATATGCCAAACAGTCTGGGGTAACGCTTTTTACTCATCTCACGACCTCTAGATCAGCTTGCTTCAATGCAATTTGTGTTTTGGTAGCCAACACTTCGTCCTGCCAAGTGAGGCATTTTGCGCCCGTACTCGCTCCTGCCTGGGGTCCGACTGCAGGACCTTGGCTTCAAGCGTGTTAGCGGTGCTTATGGTTTCGTAGGCAACAGGCCTGTACTTCAGACCAAGTCCATTTGGTGCGGGAAAACGCGGAGGGGGGTCCGCCCGGTATCGCCGTTGGGCGAAACTTGACGAAGTCAGCAAAAAGGAGCGCTGGGGCTTCCTTCAATCCTGCGACTCGCAAGCAGTGCCGAACGGAAATTGGGGGCGATTGTAGTGAGGTCGCCAACCCTTGACTATGACTTATTGAGCAACAGTCTTTTACAGAATGCGTAACAATGCTGCTCGATAATTCAACTTCGCGACAGTTTGTCGCACCCCGCTTGCTAGGCCTCAAAGCCGCATTCTGCAAGGCTTTGTGGTTGATCTGGATCAAGCGGTGAGCGACTTTTCCCTCTTCTCATGCGGTGTAAAAGACCACATGCAATTCAGGACTTTTGTCTAAGCCTGGCGTCGGTTGCGGTAGATCCCGAGCGGAACCAGGATGGCGGTCAGCACGAACGCCACGAGCGCCCATTGCGCCAGCGACAAGCCGAGAAGCGGCGGGTACGGCGTGCTGCAGAAGCCGTCGACCTGGAATGCCAGCGGCCAGAGTTTGGCCAGAGGCAGGTCGTCAACGATCGGCTGGAGGGTATCGATGCCACAGCTGACCATGGGGTTGGCGAGTATATACACATGGTTGCCGGCCGCAATGATTCCGCCAATTGCGCTTAGCACCACCAGTGCCTCGAAGAAGGTCAGGCTGCGGCGCCCGGGCATCGCCGCGGCGACAAAGGCGAATACGGCAATGAACAGCAGCGCGTAACGCTGCAGGATGCACAGCGGGCACGGTGCCTCGCCCAACACCACTTGCATATAGAGGGCGCCGCCGATCAGCGAGAGGCAGATCAGGCCCAACAGCACCAGAAAGCGCCGTTCCCGATTCAGGCGCGATGTTTGTTCGTTCATTGCCGGTTCCTTCGATGGATAGTGGCAGCGTGGTCCGCCTGCCTGAGCGCAAGTCTACACGCTGGGCAGGGCCTTTGAGCGTGCCGAGGAAGCAGCGTGATCGCACTGCGCAGGGCTATCCGGTGTGGCTGAGACCGGCTATCACAACGTCGGTTCAACGCTGGGCGGCAAAAAAACGGCAGCCCGGGTGCCGCGCAGGGGCAAGCCCCTCGACACCCGGGAGTGAAGGATACCGTGATTAAAGGAGGATTAAAGATGAAAGCGCAGCGCGCGGTTTCATCTTTCCTTTATATATAAGCAGGAAGGTGTGGTGCGACCCACCGGCTGGGATGAAAGGCCCGGGAATGGCTTGCACTCTCCCTGTAGGAGCGGCCTTGTGCCGCGAAAGGGCCGCAAAGCGGCCCCAGGGTCTCAGCTTCGCAGCTGATATTGCAGGGGCCGCTTTGCGGCCCTTTCGCGGCACAAGGCCGCTCCTACAGGTCAGCGCAGTACCTTCGGTGGATTACTCCAGGGCAGCCGCCGGCCCGAAGAACTCGTAGCGGCTCTGCTGCTCCGGCACACCCAGGCCCTTCAACTGGCGCTTCACTGCCGCCATGAAGGCCTTGGGCCCAAGGAAGTAGGCATCCACATCACGCTCCGGCGGCAGCCACTCGGCCAGCAGGTCCTCGCTCAGCAGGCCGATGGCATCGGCCTCAGCGCCACCCGCAGGCTCGGCATAGCAGTAGAAGCGCTTGAGCTGCGGATGACGCGCCGCCAGGCCATCGACCCAGTCACGGAAAGCATGCACCGCACCGTTACGGGCGCAGTGAATGAAATGCACCTCGCGCCGGGTCTGCAACGCCGCCTGCAACATCGCCAGGGTCGGCGTGATGCCCACGCCCCCGCTGATCAGCACCAGCGGCTTGTCGCTGGCAGCCAGGGTGAAGTCACCCGCAGGCGGGAACAGTTGCAGGGTATCGCCCACCACCAGCTCATCGTGCAGGTAATTGGAAACCTTGCCGCCCGCCTCGCGCTTGACGCTGATGCGGTACTCCTTGCCATCGCACAGCGCCGACAGGGAATAGTTGCGGCGCTGCTCGGCACCGTCGATGTCCAGCTTCAGGCCGATGTACTGGCCTGGCTCGGCCTTGAGCACCGGCTTGCCATCTACCGGGGCAAAGTAGAACGAGACGATCTCGCTGCTTTCCTGCTCGCGACGCACCAGGCGGAATTCGCGGGTACCGCGCCAGCCGCCCTCGGCCTCTTCCTTCTGTTTATAAAGGTTTTCTTCAGCACCAATCAGGATGTCGGCCAGCTGGCCATAGGCCGCGGCCCAGGCATCGATCACCGCGGGGGTGGCGATTTCCTTGCCCAGCACTTCCTCGATGGCGCGCAGCAGGCAGCTGCCGACGATCGGGTAGTGCTCCGGCAGAATCTGCAGGGCAACATGCTTGTTGATGATCTGCCCGACCAGGCCGCCCAACTGCTCCAGCTGGTCGATGTGGCGGGCATACATCAGCACGCCGTTGGCCAGGGCCCGCGGCTGGTCACCACTGGCCTGGTGGGCCTGGTTGAACAGTGGACGGACCTCGGGATACTCGTTGAGCATCATCTTGTAGAAGTGGGTGGTCAGCGCTTCGCCGCCGCTTTCCAGCAGGGGTACAGTGGCCTTGATGATTGCACGTTGTTCGGCATTGAGCATTGCGACAACTCCTGAGCCTGTGGCTTCAAATGACTGCTCTAGCCATTTCAGAAATCGTGCCAACTTTTATCGCCAGCAAAATCAGGGGTTTGACGCAGGTCATGTCAAAACGACCCACCCCGGCGTATAGTCATATCGACCCACTGGAGTCTTTATGACCACAAAGCCATTGCTCACCGCCTTGCTGCCCCTGGTCAGCGACCTGTCCCGCGATTTGCCCGATCAGGAGCGCTACCGGCGCCTACTGCAGGCCATGCGCGGCCTGCTGCCGTGCGATGCCGCCGCGCTGCTGCGCCTGGATGGTGAATGGCTGGTACCGCTGGCTGTGGATGGCCTGAGCCCCGACACCCTCGGCCGGCGCTTCCGGGTCAGCGAGCATCCACGGTTCCAGATCTTGCTCAGCCGCTCGGAACCCACCCGTTTTGCCAGCGACTCCGAACTGCCCGACCCCTACGATGGCCTGGTCAATGCCCCGGACGTCGACCTTGAAGTGCACGACTGCATGGGTTGCCCGTTGATGGTCGATGAACGCCCTTGGGGCCTGGTCACCCTCGACGCCCTCACCCCCGGGCAGTTCCAGAGCCTGGAACTGGATGCCCTGCAGGCCTTCGCCAGCCTGGCCGCCGCCACCGTTACCGTGGCCGAGCGCATCGAGCACCTGGCCCTGCGCGCCGAGGACGAACACCACCGCGCCGAGATCTACCGCCAGGCCAGCGGCCAGGATAAAGAACTGATTGGCCAGAGCCCGGCGCACAAGCGCCTGGTAGAGGAAATCCGCCTGGTCGGTGGCAGCGACCTGACCGTGCTGATCACCGGCGAAACCGGCGTCGGCAAGGAACTGGTGGCCCTTGCCCTGCACCAGGCCAGCAGCCGCGCAGACAAGCCGCTGGTCAGCCTGAACTGCGCCGCCCTGCCCGACACGCTGGTAGAAAGCGAACTGTTCGGCCATGTACGCGGTGCCTTTACCGGTGCGCACGGCGAGCGCCGCGGCAAGTTCGAACTGGCCAACGGCGGCACGCTGTTCCTCGACGAAGTAGGTGAATTGCCACTCACCGTACAGGCCAAGCTGCTGCGTGTGCTGCAAAGCGGCCAGTTGCAACGCCTGGGCTCGGACCGCGAGCACCGCGTGGACGTGCGCCTGATTGCCGCCACCAACCGTGACCTGGCAGCAGAAGTGCGCAACGGCAACTTCCGCGCCGACTTCTATCACCGCCTCAGCGTGTACCCGCTGCACGTGCCGCCCTTGCGCGAACGTGGTCGAGATGTACTGCTGTTGGCTGGCTACTTCCTCGAACAGAACCGTTCGCGCCTAGGCCTGAACAGCCTTCGACTGAGCCACGACGCCCAGGCCGCGCTGCTGGCCTACGACTGGCCAGGCAACGTGCGCGAACTGGAACACCTGATCGGCCGCTCGGCCCTCAAGGCACTGGGCCAACACCCCGATCGGCCACGCATCCTCACACTCGCAGCCATCGACCTGGACCTGCGCGTGTCTTCGGCAACACCGGGGCCCCTACTCTCCCCCACAACCCCGCTCCAGGTGGCAGCATTACCTGAAGGCGGCCTGCGCGAAGCGGTCGACCTCTACCAACGCCAGGTGATCGAAGCCTGCCTGCAACGCCACCAGGACAACTGGGCGGCAGCCGCGCGCGAGCTGGGCCTGGACCGCGCAAACTTGAGCCGATTGGCCCGCCGGCTGGGGCTCCGCTGAGGATCACCTACAAAAGGATTAACCCAGAAAGCCTCTGGTTGCTTCCTGCCCGACTGCTATATCTCCCTAACCACCCAAATCTCGACTGCCTGGTCGAGGCTGCGCGTAACACCCCGGCAAGGGCTCTGTTATGGCGGTTGTGGCCCGAACGTTTCGGGCCGGGGGATCCGGATACCAGCAGGGAGCATCCATGGACAACATCGTCATCGCCGACAAGCAATCCGAAGTCGCCACTCAGAGCGCCTGGGGCAATATCAATCTCAAAGCACCAGGCGTCGTGCAGATGCCGGTATCTCCCGACAAAGTAGCCACCGTTACCCAACGCGGGCAGGACCTGATCATCACCCTGAAGTCGGGTGAGAAAGTCACCGTCGGCAACTTCTTCGCGGTGGACCAGGCCGGGGTCGGCAGCGACATCGTCTTCGTCGGCGAAGACGGCACACTGTGGCACGCCCAGTACGACGCGGCAGCGTTCACCGGCTTTACCTTCGAAGACGTAGCCTCGCTGGACGAACTGGTCGCGGGTATCGGCACCGCCGGTAACGCCATGCCGACCTGGGCGATTGCCGGGCTCAGCCTGCTCGGTGTCGGTGGCGCAGCAGCTGCAGCCGACAGCGGCGGTGGCGGAAGCAGCGGTGGCGGCTCGGACCCCGATACCACTGCCCCGGCCACGCCCATCGACCTGCTGGTGTCGCCGGATGGCCTGCGCCTGACCGGCCGGGGTGAAGCGGGCAGCACGGTGAATATCCGTGATGCCGCCGGCAACCTGATCGGCAGCGGCACCGTGGGTGCCGACGGCAGCTTCAACGTGACGTTGAACCCACCACAGATCAACAGCGAGAACCTTGAAGTCACCTTGACCGATGGTGCCGGTAATGTCTCGGCACCAGGCACCGTCACCGCCCCGGATGCAACCGCGCCACTGGCACCGACCGACCTCGCCATCGATGAACAGGGCACCACCCTTACCGGGCGTGCCGAACCTGGCTCGACAGTTTCCGTACGCGGCGCTGGCGGCGTGTTGCTGGGCACTGCCGTAGCCGGTGCGGATGGCCAGTTCAGCATCACCCTGCAACCGCCACAAACCGACGGCCAGGCCCTGGAAGTCAGCGCCGCGGACGCAGCCGGCAATACTTCGCCAGCTGCGAGCATCACGGCACCGGACGTCGACAACCCTGACACCACCGCCCCAGACCAACCAACCGAGCTGGCCCTGGCGAACGGTGTAACCCTCACCGGTCGCGGCGAGCCCGGCGCCACCGTGCAGGTGCGCGATGCTGCCGGCAACCTCATCGGCAGCGGCCTGGTCAACGCTGACGGTACCTTCAGCCTCGCCCTCTCGCCTGCCCAGGCCAACGGCGAAGCCCTGGACATTCGCCAGGTCGATGCCGCGGGCAATAGCTCGATACCACTGGAATTCACCGCCCCGGACATCACCCCGCCTGATGCCGTCACCGACATTCTGGTCGGCCCGGGAGGCACGGCCCTGAGCGGGCGTGGCGAACCTGGCGCCACCGTAGAAGTGCGCGATGCCGACGGTAACGTGATCGGCTCTGGCGTGGTGAGTGCCAACGGTACCTTCCTGATCGACCTCAATCCAGCCGCGCAACCAGGCGAGCAACTGAGCTTGGTACAGACAGACCCAAGCGGCAACGCCTCGGTGGCCCTGGAGTACGACGTACCGCTGACCACTGCACCAGTCAGCCCGAGTAACCTGGCCATCGACGCCGACGGCACCACCCTCACCGGTTCCGCCCCGGCGGGTACTCGCGTGGAGGTGCATGACGCCAACGGCACCCTGATCGGCAGCGCCATCGCCAATGCCGACGGCACCTTCAGCATCGAACTGAACCCGGCCCAGGCCAACGGCGAACTGCTGGACGTGGTTGCCATCGATGACAGTGGCGTTTCTTCGTTGCCGGCGCAGGTCACCGCACCAGACATCACCGCGCCTGCCGCCCCGACCGAACTGGCTGTCAGCGCGGATGGCACCGTGCTCACTGGCCGTGCCGAACCGGGCAGCACCGTGCGCATCGTTGCTGCCGACGGCAGCGAACTGGGCACGGCCGTGGTCGGTCCGACCGGCGTGTTCAGCATCAACCTCAACCCACCGCAGCTGGACGGCGAAGTCCTCCAAGCCACTGCGACCGATGCCGCTGGCAATACGTCCGTGGCCAGCTCGGTCACTGCACCGGACATCGACGGTGGCGATACCACACCGCCTGAAGCCCCGACTGACCTGGTAATCGGCCTGGCCGGCAGCCAACTGAGCGGCCGCGGCGAAGCCGGCACCACCGTGCAAGTGCGTGACGCCGAAGGCAACATCCTCGCGACCGGTACCGTTGGCGCCGATGGCACCTTCGTCATTGCCCTGACTCCTGCCGTGAACGACGGCAGTACCCTGCAAGTCACCCTGACCGATGCTGCTGGCAATGTGTCGCAGCCGGGCTCGGTCACCTCTACCGACCTGCTGCCGCCTGCTCAACCGACTGACCTGGCCTTGGCCGACGGCGTGACCTTCACCGGTCGCGGCGAACCGGGTGCCACCGTGCAAGTGCGTGATGCCGCCGGCACCCTTATCGGCACTGGCATCGTTGGCGCCGATGGCCTGTTCAGCTTGACCCTGAACCCTGGGCAGGCCAACGGCGAAGCCCTGGATGTGCGCGTGGTGGATGCCGCCGGCAACAGCTCGGCGCCGCTGCAATTCGATGCACCGGACATCACCCCGCCTGGCGCAGTAAGCAATATCGTGGTCGGCGCTGATGGCCTGGCCCTGAGTGGCCGTGGCGAGCCGGGTGCAACGGTCGAAGTGCGCGATGCCAACGGCACCGTGATCGGCACTGGCATAGTCGGTGCCAACGGCACCTTCCTGATCGACATCGACCCGGCGGTGCAGCCGGGCGAACAGCTGACCCTGGTGCAGACCGACCCGAGCGGCAACGCTTCCGTGGCAGTCGAGTACGACGTACCGCTGACCACCGCGCCAGACAGCCCGAGCAACCTGGCGATCGATGCCGACGGCACCACCCTCACCGGTTCCGCGCCTGCCGGTAGCCGCGTAGAGGTACACGATGCCAACGGCACCCTGATCGGCAGCGCCATCGCCAATGCCGACGACACCTTCAGCATCGAACTGAACCCGGCCCAAGCCAACGGCGAACTGCTGGATGTGGTCGCCATCGATGACAGCGGCGTTTCTTCGCTGCCGACGCAGGTCACCGCGCCGGACATCACCGCGCCTGCCGCCCCGACTGATCTGGCTGTCAGCGCGGATGGTAGCGTCATCACCGGCCGTGCCGAGCCCGGCAGCACCGTGCGCATCGTTGCCGCCGACGGCAGCGAACTGGGCACCGCCGTGGTCGGCCCGACCGGTGTATTTAGCATCAGCCTTGCTCCGCCACAGGTAGACGGTGAAGTCCTGCAGGCCACCGCGACCGATGCCGCCGGCAACACATCGCCCACCAGCGAGGTTACCGCGCCGGACATCGACGGTGTCGATACCACGCCACCGGCAGCCCCGACTGACCTGGTAGTCGGCCTGGCCGGTAGCCAGCTGAGCGGGCGCGGCGAGCCTGGCACCACCGTGCAGGTACGCGATGCGGCAGGTACTGTGCTGGCCACCGGCACTGTTGGCGCCGATGGCAGCTTCGCAGTTACCTTGGCCCCTGCCGTTACCGACGGCAGCGCCCTGCAAGTGACCCTGACCGATGCCGCTGGCAACGTCTCGCCACCCGGTTCGGTCACCTCGCCGGACCTGCAGGCCCCTGCCCAGCCCACCGAGCTGGCTTTGGCTGACGGCGTGACCTTTACCGGTCGCGGCGAACCCGGTGCCACCGTGCAGGTACGTGATGCCGCCGGCACCCTTATTGGCACTGGCATCGTTGGCATCGACGGCCTGTTCAACGTTACCCTTGCACCCGCTCAAGCCAACGGCGAAGCCCTGGATGTGCGCCTGGTGGATGCCACCGGCAACACCTCTGCCCCACTGCAGTTCGATGCACCGGACATCACCCCGCCTGAGGCGGTCAGCAACATCGTGGTCGGCAACGGCGGCCTGGCCCTGAGTGGTCGCGGCGAAGCCGGCGCCACTGTCGAAGTGCGCGATGCCAACGGCACCGTGATCGGCACTGGCGTTGTCGGTGACAACGGCACCTTCCTGATCGACCTTAGTCCAGCTGCACAGCCGGGCGAACAGCTGAGCCTGGTGCAGACCGATCCGAGCGGCAACGCTTCCGTTGCCCTTGAATACGATGTACCGCTGACCACTGCACCAGTCAGCCCGAGCAACCTGGCCGTCGACGCCGACGGCACCACCCTCACCGGTTCTGCCCCGGCGGGTACTCGCGTGGAGGTGCATGACGCCAACGGCACGCTGATCGGCAGCGCCATCGCCAATGCCGACGGCACCTTCAGCATCGAGCTGAACCCAGCCCAAGCCAACGGCGAACTGCTGGATGTGGTCGCCATCGATGACAGCGGCGTTTCTTCGCTGCCGACGCAGGTCACCGCACCGGACATCACCGCGCCCGCCGCTCCGACTGACCTGGCTGTCAGCGCGGATGGTAGCGTCATCACCGGCCGTGCCGAGCCCGGCAGCACCGTGCGCATCGTTGCCGCCGACGGCAGCGAACTGGGCACTGCCGTGGTCGGCCCGACCGGCGTGTTCAGCATCAACCTTGCTCCGCCACAGGTAGACGGTGAAGTACTCCAAGCTACCGCCACCGATGCCGCTGGTAATACCTCCGTGGCCAGTTCGGTAACCGCGCCGGACATCGACGGCGTCGACACCACGCCGCCTGAAGCACCGACTGACCTGGTAATCGGCCTGGCCGGCAGCCAACTGAGCGGCCGTGGCGAAGCCGGCACCACCGTGCAGGTGCGTGACGCAGCAGGCAATATCATCGGTACGGGTGTAGTCGGCGCCGATGGCCTGTTCAGCCTGACCCTGAACCCTGCGCAGGCCAACGGCGAAGCACTGGATGTACGCCTGGTGGACGCGGCCGGCAACAGTTCGATACCACTGGAATTCACCGCCCCGGACATCACCCCGCCCGATGCGGTCAGCAACATCGTGGTTGGCAACGGCGGTCTGGCCCTGAGTGGTCGCGGTGAAGCCGGTGCCACTGTCGAAGTGCGCGATGCCAACGGCACCGTGATCGGCACTGGCGTAGTCGCTGCCAACGGCACCTTCCTGATCGACCTCAGTCCAGCTGCACAGCCGGGCGAACAGCTGAGCCTGGTGCAGACTGACCCAAGCGGCAACGCTTCCGTTGCCCTTGAATACGATGTACCACTGACCACTGCACCGGTCAGCCCGAGCAACCTGGCCGTCGATGCCGACGGCACCACCCTCAGCGGTTCCGCGCCTGCCGGTACTCGCGTGGAGGTGCATGACGCCAATGGCACACTGATCGGCAGCGCCATCGCCAATGCCGATGGCACCTTCAGCCTCGAGCTCAATCCTGCCCAAGCCAACGGCGAACTGCTGGATGTGGTCGCCATCGATGACAGCGGCGTGTCCTCGCTGCCGGCGCAAATCACCGCGCCAGACATCACCGCCCCGGCCAGCCCGACCGAACTGGCCGTCAGCGCTGACGGCACCGTCCTCACTGGCCGTGCCGAACCGGGCAGCACCGTGCGCATCGTTGCCGCCGACGGCAGCGAACTGGGCACTGCCGTGGTCGGCCCGACCGGCGTGTTCAGCATCAACCTCAACCCGCCACAAGTCGATGGTGAAGTGCTGCAAGCCACGGCAACAGATGCCGCCGGCAACACATCGCCCACCAGCGCGGTTACCGCGCCGGACATCGACGGTGTCGATACCACGCCACCGGCAGCCCCGACTGACCTGGTAGTCGGCCTGGCCGGCAGCCAGCTGAGCGGGCGTGGCGAGCCTGGCTCCACCGTACAGGTACGCGATGCGGCAGGTACCGTGCTGGCCACCGGCACCGTCGGCGCCGATGGCAGCTTCGCAGTTACCCTGACCCCTGCCGTTACCGATGGCAGCGCCTTGCAAGTAATCCTGACCGATGCTGCTGGCAACGTCTCGCAACCCGGCTCGGTCACCTCGCCGGACCTGCAGGCCCCTGCCCAGCCCACCGAGCTGGCCCTGGCTGACGGCGTGACCTTCACCGGTCGCGGCGAACCCGGTACCACCGTGCAAGTACGTGATGCCGCCGGCACCCTTATTGGCACTGGCATCGTTGGCACCGACGGCCTGTTCAACGTTACCCTTACACCCGCTCAAGCCAACGGCGAAGCCCTGGATGTGCGCCTGGTGGATGCCACCGGCAACACCTCTGCCCCACTGCAGTTCGATGCACCGGACATCACCCCGCCTGAGGCGGTCAGCAACATCGTGGTCGGCAACGGCGGCCTGGCCCTGAGTGGTCGCGGCGAAGCCGGCGCCACTGTCGAAGTGCGCGATGCCAACGGCACCGTGATCGGCACCGGTGTGGTCGCCGACAACGGCACCTTCCTGATCAACCTCGACCCAGCGGTGCAGCCGGGCGAGCAACTGAGCCTGGTGCAGACCGACCCAAGCGGCAACGCCTCCGAAGCGCTGCCGTTCGAAGTGCCGGTAGCCACCGCCCCGGAAAGCCCCAGCGAGCTGGTGTTCGCCGAAGACGGCAGCAGCATCAGCGGCACGGCACCTGCCGGCACCCGCGTGGAAGTGCATGATGCCAACGGCACGCTGATTGGCAGTGTCGTGGCGGGCCCGGATGGCAGCTTCACCGTGGTCCTCGACCCGGCCCAGGCCAATGGCGAACTGCTGGACGTGGTGGCCATCGACGATGCTGGCGTAGCGTCCCTGCCAACACAGATCACCGCACCGGACATCACCGCACCTGCCGCCCCGAGCGAACTGGCCGTCAACGCTGACGGTACAGTAGTCACCGGCCGTGCCGAACCCGGCAGCACCGTGCGTGTGCTGGCCGCCGATGGCACCACCGTGCTGGGTAGCGTGGTAGTGGGCGCCACGGGCAGCTTCAGCATCACCCTGGACCCGGCACAGGTCGACGGCGAAGTGCTGCAAGTCACCGCCACCGATGCGGCAGGCAACACCTCGACCGCTGGCTCGGTCACCGCGCCAGACATCGACGGGGGCGATACCACACCACCTGACGCACCCACCAACCTGGTGATCGGCCTCGCCGGCAGCCAGTTGAGCGGGCGTGGCGAAGCCGGCACCACCGTACAGGTACGCGATGCAGCAGGTACTGTGCTGGCCACCGGCACTGTCGCTGCCGATGGCAGCTTCGCAATTACCCTGACCCCTGCCGTTACCGACGGCAGCGCGCTGCAAGTCACCCTGACCGACGCCGCTGGCAACGTCTCGCAACCCGGCTCGGTCACCTCGCCAGACCTGCAAGCCCCGACACAGCCCACCGAGCTGGCCCTGGCTGACGGCGTGACCTTCACCGGTCGCGGCGAACCCGGTGCCACCGTGCAAGTCCGTAATGCCGCCGGCACCGTCGTCGGCACCGGCATCGTCGGTGCCGATGGCCTGTTCAGCATTACCCTTGCGCCCGCCCAGGCCAATGGCGAAGCCCTGGATGTGCGCCTGGTGGATGCCACCGGCAACACCTCTGCCCCACTGCAGTTCGATGCACCGGACATCACCCCGCCGGCTGCGGTCAGCAACATCGTGGTCGGCAACGATGGCCTGGCCCTGAGTGGTCGCGGCGAAGCCGGCGCCACTGTCGAAGTGCGCGATGCCAACGGCACCGTGATCGGCACCGGTGTGGTCGGCGACAACGGCACCTTCCTGGTCAACCTCGACCCAGCGGTGCAGCCGGGCGAGCAACTGAGCCTGGTACAGACCGACCCAAGCGGCAACGCCTCCGAAGCGCTGCCGTTCGAAGTGCCGGTAGCCACCGCCCCGGAAAGCCCCAGCGAGCTGGTGTTTGCCGAAGACGGCAGCAGTATCAGCGGTACGGCACCCGCCGGCACCCGCGTGGAAGTGCACGATGCCAACGGCACACTGATTGGCAGTGTCGTGGCAGGCCCGGATGGTAGCTTCACCGTGGTCCTCGACCCGGCCCAGGCCAATGGCGAACTGCTGGATGTGGTGGCCATCGACGATGCTGGCGTAGCGTCCCTGCCAACGCAGGTCTCCGCACCGGACATCACGGCACCTGTCGCCCCGAGCGAACTGGCCGTCAACGCTGACGGTACAGTAGTCACCGGCCGTGCCGAACCCGGCAGCACCGTGCGTGTGCTGGCCGCCGATGGCACCACCGTGCTGGGTAGCGTGGTGGTTGGCGCCACCGGCAGCTTCAGCATCACCCTCGACCCGGCACAGGTCGACGGCGAAGTGCTGCAAGTCACCGCCACCGATGCAGCAGGCAACGCCTCGACCGCTGGCTCGGTCACCGCGCCAGACATCGACGGTGGCGATACAACGCCACCCGATGTACCGGCCAACCTGGTGATCGGCCTCGCCGGCAGCCAGTTGAGCGGGCGTGGGGAGGCCGGCACCACCGTACAGGTGCGTGACGCTGCGGGCACTGTTCTGGCAACCGGCACTGTCGGCCCGGATGGCACCTTCGCTGTAACCTTGTCCCCCGCCGTGAACGACGGCAGCACGTTGCAAGTCACCCTCACCGATGCTGCTGGCAACGTCTCGCAACCGGGCTCGGTCGCCTCGCCAGACCTGCAAGCCCCGACACAGCCGAGCGAACTGGCCCTGGCCGATGGCGTCACCTTTACCGGGCGCGGCGAACCTGGCGCCACGGTGCAGGTGCGCAATAGCGCCGGCACCGTGATTGGTACCGGCCTGGTCAACGCAGACGGCACCTTCAGCGTCACCCTGTTCCCCGCCCAGGCCAATGGCGAAGCCCTGGATGTGCGCCTGGTGGATACCGCCGGCAACAGCTCTGCACCGCTGCAGTTCGATGCACCGGACATCACCCCGCCTGCTGCTGTCAGCAATGTCGTGGTCGGTACCGGTGGCCTGGTGCTCAGCGGTCGCGGCGAAGCCGGTGCCACCGTGGAAGTGCGTGATGCCCTCGGCACTGTCATCGGCACTGCCACGGTAGGCGCCAACGGCACCTTCGTGGTCAATCTCGACCCGGCGGCCCAACCGGGTGCCGCACTGAGCCTGGTACAGACCGACCCGAGCGGCAATGCCTCCGAAGCCTTGCAGTTCGAGGTGCCCCTGACCCCTGCCCCGGCCAGCCCAAGCGACCTGGTAGTGGCCGCGAATGGCACCAGCATCACGGGTGCTGCACCGGCCGGCAGCCGCGTGGAAGTCCACGATGCCAACGGCACGCTGGTAGGCAGTGTGGTGGTGGGCGCCGAAGGTACCTTCACCGTCATCCTCAACCCGGCCCAGGCCAATGGTGAGCTGCTGGAGGTGGTAGCCATCGATGGCACGGGAGAATCGTCCCTGCCGGTGCAGATCAGTGCGCCGGATATCACCGCCCCGGCCGCCCCGAGCGAACTCGCGATAAATGCCAACGGTACCGTCGTCACCGGCCGTGCCGAATCGGGCAGCACCGTGCGTGTGCTGGCAGCCGATGGCACTACCGTGCTGGGTACGGCGGTAGTGGGCGCCACGGGCAGCTTCAGCATCACCCTCAGCCCCGCACAGGTGGACGGTGAAGTGCTGCAAGTCACCGCCACCGACGCCGCCGGCAATGCCTCCAGCGCCGGTAGTGTCACGGCCCCAGACATCGACGGTGTCGATACCACCCCACCCCAGGCCCCGACCAACCTGGTCGTCGGCCTTGCCGGTGGCCAGCTGAGCGGCCGTGGCGAAGCGGGCGCCAGCGTGCAAGTGCGCGATGCCCAGGGCAACGTGCTGGCTAACGGTACGGTCAACCCGGATGGCACCTTCCAGGTCACCCTGGCCCCGCCGGTCGCCGATGGCAGTACCCTGCAAGTGGTGCTGACCGATGCCGCCGGCAATGCCTCCACCCCTGGCACGGTGGCCACCCCAGACCTGCAAGCCCCCGCACAACCGACCGGCCTGGACCTGGCCGACGGCGTCACCTTGACCGGTAGTGGTGAGCCTGGCGCTACCGTGCAGGTACGCGACGCCTCGGGCAACGTGATTGGCACCGGCGTGGTCAACCCCAGCGGCAGCTTCAGCGTTACCCTGTCCCCTGCACAAGCCAATGGCGAGGTCCTCGACATCCGCCTGGTGGACGCCGCTGGTAATGTCTCGACCCCGTTGCAGTTCGATGCGCCGGATACCACGCCCCCTGCCGTAGTCGACAACATCGTGGTCGGTGCAGACGGTTTGACCCTGAGCGGTCGCGGCGAAGCCGGGGCGACCGTCGAAGTGCGCGACGTCAATGGCACCGTGATCGGCACTGGCACGGTGACCGCCAACGGCACCTTCCTGCTCGACCTGGACCCGGCCGCGCTGCCGGGCGAGCGCCTGAGCCTGGTGCAGACCGACGCCAGCGGCAATGCCTCCGAGGCCTTGACCTTCGACGTACCAATGGTGCCCACACCGGCCAGCCCGAGCGACCTGGTCGTCGCTGCGGATGGCACCAGCGTCAGCGGGTCCGCGCCGGTCGGCAGCCGCGTGGAAGTGCATGATGCCAACGGCGCCGTGGTCGGCAGCATCGTGGTTGGCGCCGACGGCACCTTCACCGTGGTGCTCAACCCGGCCCAGGCCAACGGCGAATTGCTGGACGTGGTCGCCATCGACAACAACGGCGCTTCGTCACTGCCGGTACAAGTGACCGCGCCCGACATCACCGCACCCGCCGCACCAAGCGAACTTGCAGTCAATGCCGATGGCAGCGTGGTGAGCGGGCGTGCCGAAGCCGGTAGCACCGTGCGCGTGCTGGCAGCCGACGGCACTACCGTACTGGGCAGCGTCGTAGTGGGTGCCAACGGTACATTCAGCATCGGCCTCACCCCGCCACAAGTGGCGGGCGAGCAGTTGCAGTTGACCGCCACCGATACCGCAGGCAACGCCTCCACTGCCGGCAACGTCACTGCACCGATCATTGATAACGGCGGTGATACCACCCCTCCAGCGCCAGCCACCCAACTGGCCATCAGCGATGATGGCCGCACGGTCTCCGGCCGTGGTGAAGCAGGCACCACCGTGGAAGTGCGCAACGATCAGGGCCAGGTGCTGGCAAGCGGCACCGTGCAACCGGATGGCAGCTTCAATGTGCAACTGCCAACCCCGGTGGTGGATGGCTCGTCACTGCAAGTGACCCTCACCGATGCCGCCGGCAACGTCTCTACACCTAGCCCACTGACGGCGCCGGACCAGGTAGCACCGCTGCAACCAGCCGACCTGGTGCTGAGCAATGGCGACAGCTTGGTCGGCACGGCAGAAGGGGGCGCCCGGGTGGAGGTGAAAGATGCCTCGGGCAACCTGATCGGCAGCGCCATTGCCGGGCCGGATGGCAGCTTCAGCCTGACCCTCGACCCGCCACAGGCCAATGGCGAAACCCTGTCCATCACTGTGACCGATGCGGCAGGCAACACTTCGGTGCCGCTGAGCTATGTGACGCCGGACATCACCGCACCGACAATCGTCACCGACGTGGTGGCAGGCGATGGCAGCCTGGCCGTGTCTGGCCGTGGTGAGCCCGGTGCCACGGTGGAAGTGCGTGATACCCAAGGTGCTGTGCTCGGTTCTGGCATCGTGGCGCCAAATGGCACCTTCGTGGTTGACCTGGACGCACCGCTGGCCGCAGGTGAGGAAATTGTGCTGGTGCAGACCGATGCCGCCGGCAATACCTCGGCAGGGGTCAGTGTGACGGTTGCCGATACACCGCTGCCCGAAAGCCCGAGCGGCGTGGTGGTGGCCAGTGACGGCTCCAGCGTTTCCGGTACTGCACCGGCAGGTACGCAGGTGCAAGTGCGTGACGCACAGGGCAATGTGCTGGGCAGCGTTGAGGCCGGCCAGGACGGCAGCTTCACCATCGGCCTGAGCCCGGCCCAGGCCAACGGCGAGACACTGGATGTGGTGGCAGTTGACGGCGCTGGCAACAGCTCGCTGCCTACCCAGATCACCGCCCCCGATATCACCCCGCCCAATGAAGCCAGCGAACTGCAACTGAGTGCCGATGGCGGCCTGCTCACCGGCCGCGGCGAAGCGGGCACCACCGTGCAGGTGATCAGTGCCGACGGCACTGTGCTGGGCAACGCCCAGGTTGGTGTCGACGGTGTGATCAGCGTGGTATTGAACCCACCGCAAACTGACGGCCAGGAACTGGACGTAGTGCTGCGCGACCCCGCGGGCAATACCTCGACCGCCACCATCGTGGCACCGGACACCGATGGCCCGCTGCAACCCTCGGGGCTCGCTATCGATACCGCGGGCATTCACCTTACCGGCCAAGGTCAGAGCGGCTCCATCGTCACCGTGCGTGACGCTGACGGCAACGTGCTGGGCACCGCGACCGTGGGCGGCGACGGCCGCTTCGACATCACCCTCGGCGCACCGCAGCGCAATGGCGAAAGCCTGACCGTCGAAGCCACCGACAGCCTGGGCAACAGCGCAGGGCCGGTGAACTTCACGGCGCCAGACTCTACCCCACCGCAAGTGGTCACCAGCCCGGCCATCGATGGCAACGGCACCACGGTCACCGGTAACGGCGAACCGGGCGCCACCGTCACCGTGCGCGGGCCGGACGGCAGCGTGCTCGGCAGCACCGTGGTCGGCACTGGCGGCGCATTCGAAATCACCCTCGACACGCCGCAGACCAACGGCCAGGCACTGACCGTGGAACAACGCGACCCGGCCGGCAACCTGTCAGCGGCGGTCGACTTGTCGGCGCCGGATACCCAGGCACCGGATATACCCACCGGCCTGGTCCTGGCTGGTGACGGCAGCAGCGTGAGCGGTAGCGGCGAGCCAGGTGCGCAGGTGACCGTGACCGGCACCGGCGGCGCCGTACTGGGCACCGCAACGGTCCAGCCGGACGGTACCTTCCAGGTGACAATCGACCCGCCACAGCTCAATGGCCAGACGCTGTCTGTCACTCAGGCCGACAATACTGGCAACGACTCGCTCGCTGGCACCGTCACTGCACCTGACCTCGAGGCACCGCTGCCGGCACAAGGCCTGGACCTTGACCCTACCGGAACAGTGCTCAGCGGGCAGGGTGAGGCTGGCAGCACCGTAGAGGTACGCAATGCTGCGGGCGACCTCCTAGGCACCATTGTGGTGGATACAGACGGCACGTTCGAAGTGACACTTGTCCCCGCCCAGACCAACGGTGAAGTATTGTCGGTGGTGCTGATCGATGGCGGCGGCAATGCCTCGCCGTCGGCCACCTTCACCGCTGACGACAGTACTGCGCCAACTGCGCCGGCCGACCTCACCATCACCCCAGGCGGCAACGCCATTCAGGGCTCCGGCGAGGCAGGCAGCACCGTTGAAGTACGCAACGCTGGCGGTGACCTGCTTGGCACCGTGGTAGTACCGGCAGGTGGCAACTTCACCGTGCCGCTGGCACCTGCACAGCTGGACGGCCAGCCCCTGCAGGTAACCCTGACCGATGCCGCGGGCAACGTTTCCGACAACACACCGATCAATGCACCGGACATCACCCCACCGGCCCTGCCGACCGGGGTTGAGGTCAGCGAGGATGGCACTACCGTCAGCGGCAACGCGCCGGGTGCAGAAACCGTGACCGTGCGTGACGGCGCTGGCGTAGAAACCACGGTTCCGGTGAATGCCGACGGCAGCTTCAGCGTGACGCTACCGACCACGCAGAACAACGGCGAAACCGTGACCGTGATCGTCACCGACCCGGCTGGCAACAGCTCGGCGCCGATTACCGTCACCGCACCAGACAACACCGATCCGGAACCCGCCACCGGCGTGACCGTGAGCCCGGATGGCAGTACCGTTGGCGGTACCGCCGAGCCGGGTAGCACCGTGGTCATCCGCGACCCGGTCACCGGCGACGACCTCGGCACCACAACTGCGGGCCCGGATGGCACCTTCGTGATACCGGTCAACCCGCCGTTGACCTCGGACGATCAAGTCAGCGTGGTGGTCATCGACCCTGCCGGCAATGAATCCGATGGCGTTACCCTGACCGGCCCGACCGGCACCGAGGTAGCAACGCCAGCAGGCTTGGCCATCAGTGCCGACGGCTTCGTGCTGACGGGTACCGGCACGGTCGGCTCGCTGATTACCGTGACTTCCGGCGGCACCACCTTGGGCACCGCGACAGTGGGCAGCGATGGCTCCTTCCGGGTGTTCTTCGGCAACGCCCAGCTCAACGCGCAAACCTTGCAGGTCAGCGCACGTATCGGCGCCGATGGCCAGCCATCGGTTCCGGCCACCGTAGTCGCCAACGACACCACCGCGCCCAACGCACCTACCGCAGACATCGACCGCACCGGCAGCACGCTGACCGGCCAGGGTGAAGTGGGCGCAACCGTGCGGGTCACCGACGCCCAGGGCACCCTGCTGGGCAGCGCCGTGGTTGGCAACAATGGCTTGTACAGCGTCAACCTCTCTCCGGCTGCGGCAAACGGCCAGAACCTGATCGTCACCCAGGCCGACGCCGCCGGTAACGTATCGTTGGCAGCCAGCGTGCAGGCACCCGACCTGCAAGCACCGCTGGCGGCCAGCAACCTCAGCCTGAACAGCGCGGCTACCGTGCTCAGCGGCCAGGGCGAAGCCGGCGCCACAGTGACCATTCGCGATGCCAGTGGCGCCATCCTGGCCACCGGCACCGTCAACCAGAGCGGCCAGTTCCAGGTCACCCTGCCCAGCGCGCAAACCACCGGCAGCCCGCTGCAGGTGACTCTCAGCGATGCTGCCGGCAACGTCTCCGGGCCGGCCAACCTCGCCACGCCAGACCGCACGCCACCCGCCGCCATCACCAACCCGGCCTTGAGCCAGGACGGCCGGCAGCTCTCCGGCAGCGGTGAGGTGGGCGCCACGGTACAGGTACGCAACGCTGCCGGTGCGGTGCTCGGCACCGCCACGGTGGGCGCCGACGGTCGCTTCACGGTGACCTTCGACACCCCGCAAGCCAACGGCCAGGCTATCGGCGTCACGCAAGTGGATGCCGCCGGCAACACGTCGCCAGCAGTCAATGTGACGACCCCGGACCTGACTCCACCCGCGCCGCTGACCAACGTGGCGTTGAACAACAACGGCCTGACCCTGACCGGCCTGGGCGAAGCCGGCGCCACAGTCACCGTACGCGGCCCGGATGGCACCATCATCGGCACCGGCCTGGTGGCGGCCAATGGCAGCTTTACCCTCACACTCAACAGTGCCCAGCTCAACGCCCAGCACCTGAGCGTTACGCAGACCGACGCGGGCAACAACACCTCCACCGCCGTGGCGGTCACCGCGCCGGACTTCACCCCGCCTGCGGTACCCACCGCACTCGCCCTGTCCGGTACCGGGCTGCAACTGACCGGTAACGCCGAAGCCGGCAGCACCGTGACCGTACGCGATGCTAGCGGCAACGTGCTGGGCACGGCGGTAGCCGGCAGCAACGGCACCTTCCAGGTCGCCCTGAACAGTGCCCAGACCAATGGCCAGACCCTGCAGGTGACCGCCACCGACGCAGCCGGCAACGTGTCGCCGACCGCGCCTTACACCGCAGCCGACACCACGCCGCCAGCCGCCGTGACCAACCTGGCGGTTTCCGCCAGTGGCGCCACCCTGACAGGTAATGGCGAAGCAGGCGCAACCGTGAGCGTGCGGGCACCTGACGGTACCGTGCTGGGCACCGCCACAGTGGCAGCCGACGGCCACTTCAGCGTGCCCCTGTCGCCGGCGGCGATCACGGGTGAAAGCCTGAACGTGGTCCAGGCCGATGCCGCGCAGAACGTCTCCCCTGGGCAAAGCGTCACTGCGCCGGGTGCTCTGGCACCGGCAACACCGGACAACCTGGTACTGGCCGGCGACGGCCTGTCGGTGACCGGCACGGCCGACGCGGGCAGCACAGTCAAGGTGTATGGCCCCAACGGCGTTTTGCTGGGCAGCGGCCCGGTCGCCAACGACGGTACCTTCACTGTCAACCTGGGCAGTGCACAGGCCAATGGTGAAGTGCTGCAGGTCAGCGCAACAGGCACCGATGGCACCGTATCGCTGCCTGCCACCTTGCAGGCACCGGACACCACGGCACCGCAACCACTGACCAACCTGGTGCTGTCCAACGACGGCCTGGTCCTCAGTGGCCGCGGCGAGGCAGGTGCCACCGTTACCGTGCTTGGCGAAGGCGGTATCGAGCTGGGTAGTGCCGTGGTCGATGCCAGCGGCAACTTCAGCGTCAACCTGGGCGCCGCACAGATCAACGGCGAACAGCTCAGCGCCAGCCAGTCCGATGTGGCCGGCAACGAGTCCAACAGCGTCAGCCTGATCGCCCCTGACCGCGTCGCCCCGGAGGCTGCCGGCAACCTGGCCTTCGCCGGGGGTGGCAGCCTGCTCGACGGTACCGGCGAAGCAGGTGCCGCCGTGCGGGTGCTCTCCGCCGATGGTTCGGTGCTGGGCAGTGCAACGGTGCGCGCCGACGGCACCTTCCAGGTCAACCTCGCATCGCCTCAGGCCAACGGCCAGCAAGTGCAAGTGGTACTGACCGACGCGGCTGGCAACCAGTCTGCCGCCAGCGCCATTACTGCACCCGACACCACGCCGCCAACGGCACCTGCCGAACTGGCCGTTTCCGGGGATGGCGTCACCCTCACCGGTCGCGGCGAAGCAGGCGCGCTGGTGACCGTGACCAACCCGGCCGGCGACGAAATCGGCAGCGCCACCGTCGATGCCAGCGGCCATTTCACCATCACCCTGAACCCGGCACTGGGTAACGCCGAGCTGCTCAGCTTCACCCAGGCCGATGCGGCCGGCAACGTGTCGGCAGTGGCAACCCTGCAAACCCCGGACTTCACCCCGCCAGCACCGCTCACCCAGGTGGTGATCAACGCCGACGGCAGTGTGGTCAGCGGCCAAGGCGAAGCCGGCGCGACGGTAATCGTGAGCAACGCCGCCGGTACCGTACTGGGCACAGGTACCGTGCTTGCCGACGGCAGCTTCCGCGTCGACCTGTCACCCGCACAAATAAACAACCAGCTGCTGTCGGTGCTGCAGGCCGACCCACCCGGCAATGTCAGCCTACCGGTCAGCGTACTGGCGCCGGACCTCACGCCACCTGCGGCGGCAACCGAGCTGCGGCTCAATGCGGCAGGCGACGAGCTGGGCGGGCTCGGCGAAGTGGGCGCCACCGTGCGCGTCTTCGTCGGTGCCACGCAGGTCGGTACCGGCACAGTGGGCGCCGACGGCACCTTCATCGTCGAGCTTGATGGTGCGCAGCTCAACGGCCAGGTGCTGCAGGTAACCCTGACCGATGCAGCCGGCAACATCTCGCCAATCAGTTCGGTCACGGCGGTGGACACCACGCCGCCGGCCACGGTGATCGCCACCATCAACGACAGCGGTACCCAGGTGATCGGTACTGCCGAAGCCGGCACGCGTGTCACCGTGGTCAACAACAACGGTGACCTGCTGGGCCAGGTGACGGTCGACCCGGATGGCACCTTTGTCCTCAACCTGAACAACCCGCAGATCAACGGCGAAGTCCTCACCGTCATCGCCCAGGACACCACCGGCAACCCGTCGGCGCCCCTGCAGGTGAACGCGCCAGACCTCACGGCGCCAGTGCAACCCGATAACCTGTTGCTCAACCCGGCAGGCACGTCGATGACTGGTACGGCAGAGGCCGGCACCACCATCACGGTGCGTGACCCGAACAACAACGTCGTAGGCACCGTAGAAGTGGGTGCAAACGGCCAGTTCACCGTGCCGATCAACCCGCCGCAGAACAACGGCCAGTTGCTCACAGTGGTGTCCACGGACGATGCGGGCAACGCCTCGGTGATTGTGCCCTATCAGACCAACGACACTTCACCTCCTGGGGTGGTCACCGACATGGCCATCAACAATACGTTCGATGTGCTGACCGGCAAGGGCGAGCCTGATGCCACCGTCACCATCAGCCGCGGCGGATCGGTGATCGGCACTGGCACGGTAGATGCCGCGGGTAACTTCCAGATAACGCTGGTGCCGGCGGCGGGCTCGCTGGCAACCTTGGCAGTGACGCAATCCGACGGCATCAATACCTCTGCGGTCGCGACGTACATCACACCACTGATCGCACCGCCAGTGCCCCCCACCAACGTGACCCTGGGCAGCGACGGCCTGACCTTGGCCGGTAATGCGCCGAGTGGCGTGGGCATTCGCGTCTACGATGCCGCAGGCAACCTGATCGGCACAGGCGGCGCTACCCTGAACGGCACCTTTACCCTGACGCTGAACACAGCCCAGCTCAACGGCGAGCATATTTCGGTGACTGCTGTGGCACTGGTGGGCGGCGAATCGCAGCCGACCTTCCTGCAAGCCGCCGACGTCACGCCACCGGCCAACCCGCTGGTGACCAGCCTGTCACTCAACGGCCTGGTGCTGACCGGCACCGGTGAAGCCGGTGCCACGGTAACCGTGCGCGACGCCAGCAACAACGTGCTCGGCACGGCGGTGGTAAATGGCGGTGGTGTGTTCACCGTCAACCTGAACGCCGCGCAGCTCAATGGCCAGGTGCTGGGCGTGAGCCAAGCCGATGCTGCGGGCAATGTGTCCGGCAGTACCAGCTACACCGCCACAGACGTGCAACCACCTGCAACACCGACCAACGTCACCATCAACGGCGCGGGCACGGTGCTCACCGGTAACGGTGAAGCGGGCGCCACCGTTACGGTCCAAGGCCCGAACGGCCAGGTCGGTACCGGAGTGGTGCAAGCCGACGGCACCTTCACCATCAACCTGACCGCACCACAGAACGACGGGCAACTGCTGGTGGTGCGCCAGGCCGATGCTGCCGGTAACCTGTCCGGTAGCACCAGCCTGACCGCGCCAGACACCACCCCGCCAGCCGCACCGCTGGCCACCATCAACGCCAACGGCACCTCGGTCAGCGGTTCTGGCCAGATCGGCAGCACGGTCACCGTCCGCAACAGCGCCGGCACCGTGCTTGGGACCGCGACGGTGGGCAGCAACGGCCTGTTCGTGGTCAGCCTGACTGCGGCGCAGATCGACAACCAGGCGCTCAGCGTCACCCTCACCGACAGCGCCGGCAACGTCTCCACTGGCACTGGGCTGACCGCACCAGACCTGACCCCGCCTGCGGCTGCTGGCAACCTGCTGATCAGTGCCGACGGCGGTACCCTGACCGGTACTGGCGAAGTGGGCGCCACCGTGACCGTACGCAGCGCCAGCGGTACCGTGCTGCAAACCACGACGGTGCAGCCGAACGGCACCTTCACCGTGACCCTGAGCCCGCCTCAGGACAACGGCCAGATCCTCTCGGTGACCCTCAGTGACCCGCGCGGCAACGTGTCGGGCAACGTCAACGTCACCGCACCGGATGTGGATGCCAACGCGCCGCTCATCGCGAGCGACAACCTGGCCACGGCCACGGTCAACCTGGCAGCGGTCAGTGCCACCAAGACCTACACCGACAGCTTCACCACGCTGCTGTCGGGCTTCTCCAAGACCTACACCTGGACGGTGGCGCCAGGCACCACGGCCGACCCGACCCTTACACTGACCACCAACAGCGTGCTGGCGCTGCTCAACAACACCAGCTTCACCCTGCAGGTAAAAGACGCCAGCGGCGCCTGGGTGACCATCGCCACCGGCAACACGCAGGGCCTGCTCGATCTGATCGTGCTGCCGATCGGCTTGCAGGTGGACATCGGCGTGCTGCAAGCCGGTGACTACCGGCTGACCGTGGGCAGTGGCGGCATCGGCCTGGTGACCAACGTGAGCACCACGCTGGACATCACCTCCACCAGCCTGACCCAGTTCACCGGCACCGGCACGGCCACCTCGGGCAACGTCATCACCGACGTGGGCACCGATGGCGCGGTGGATGCCCGTGGCCCGGACAGCGCCGCCGTGCTGCAAGTGCTGAAAAACGGCAGCTATGTCTCGGCCGGTACCTCGACCACGGTCCAGGGCCAGTACGGCACCCTGGTGATCAGTGCCGATGGCAGTTACACCTACACGCCTAACGGCAGCCCGAACAGTGTCGGCAAGGTGGACGTGTTCAGCTACCAGCTGGTGCACCCGAACGGCCTGTCCGATACCGCCAACCTGTACGTGCGCATCGACAGCCCGCAAGCCACGGAGGTCTGGAGCAACACCAACTACGCTGCACCGGCCACGGTGGTCGACGCAGTCAACGATGTCGGTACCAGCCACGTCACCCTGGCCAACCGCGTGGACACCAGCAGCAGTACGCTGGGCTCGCTGAGCCTGCCGGTGATCGGCACCCGCCAGGCCACCTACACCACCACGGTTGCCGCCGATACCACGGCCAACCTGCAGGTGGTGGTCAACTCCACCAACCTGTTGAGCCTGCTCAACGGCACCACCATCGAGCTGCTCAAGCTCAACCCGGCCACCGGCCAGTATGTGCTGGTGCAGTCGGTACCGGGGGGTTCGCTGATCAGCCTGCTGGGTGGCGGCGCGGGGTATACCTTCCAGAACCAGGGGGCTGGCACCTACCACGTGCGTGTCACCGCCGGCGGCATCGGCCTGCTCAGTTCCATCACCACCAGCCTCAACGCCACCACCACGCACCTGACCGAGTTCGTGGTCAGCGGCGCGACGGCAGCCACCGGCAACCTGCTGAGTGACGACAACGTCGGTTCGGCACTGACCGTGCTGAGCGTGCTGACAGCGGCCAACACCTACACCATCCCGGGCTACAACGGGGTGAGCGTGGCCGGCACCTACGGCACGTTGCTGGTGCATGCCGACGGCAGCTACACCTACACCCTCAACCCGGGGCTTACCTCGGCGGTGGTCGGCCAGCACGACACCTTCACCTACGAGCTGACCCACCCGAACGGCACCACCGACACCGCCACGCTGACCGTCAACCTGGACAATGCTGCCGGCCTCACCACGACCACATCGCTGCTGACCGACACCGGCGACGAGGCAGTGGCGCTGGCCAGCCTGGCAGCCGCCACCGATGTGATCGCCGGCACCGACGGCAACGACCACCTCGATGGCAGCCAGGGTGGCCACATCACCCTGCAGGGTGGTGCGGGTGACGACACGCTGGTGGTGGTCGACCAGAACTTCGCCAGCGTCGAGGGCGGCACAGGTACCGACACCCTGCTGTGGGGCGGCGGCGATGCCAGCATCGACCTGGGCAACCTGGCCGGGCGCGTGCACGACATCGAAGTCATCGACCTCAACGACACCAGTTCGGTGGCGCTTACCCTCAACCTGGCAGACGTGGTGGCAATCACCGAAACCGGCACCGACACACTCATCATCAAAGGGGACGACAAAGACACGGTTCACATGACGGACAACTGGAACCTGGTCGGGAACCAAACTGCCGACGGCATCGACTATAACCAATACACGGCCCAGGAGGATCCAAGCCATCACTTGTGGGTACAGAACGGTATCCATGTGGTGTGAGGCCGCTGCAATCCCGCCGGGCAAATGCCCGGCGGCAAGGACGACCAGCAGTAAGGGAACTATGTGAAGCGAAGCAGTCCGCTGTCACCGCTGTTGCTGGGAGCCTTCGGGCTTCTGGCCCTGAACTTCCACCCGGTTGCCCAGGCAGCCGACGACATAGACCCTCAACTGCGCCAGGTCGGGCCATCGCTGTTACGCGATGCGCCCGATGCAGTGCCTGCCCGCCCCCCCACCGGCATGGCCCCGGTCGCCAGTGGCGAGCGGCTGCAGCTGACCGATGCGGTGCTGCAGGCAGCGCAATGGCACCCCAGCATCGCCGAGGCCATCGGCAACCTGTACAAGCAGGGCGAAGGCATCAACGTCGCCCGCGCGGGGTATTACCCGCAGATTTCCGGCGGTATCCGCACCGGTTATGACACCGGTTATGGCGGCGACCGCAACAGCCAGGCCCTGAACCTGTCGCTCAAGCAGATGCTCTACGACTTCGGCAAGGTCGACAGCGCCGTCAGCGCGGCCGAGGCGGCCGCCGCGCGCGCCCAGGCCAATATCCTGCTGGTGGTCGACGACCTGGCCCGCGACACCGCTTATGCCTGGATCGAAACCCGCCGCTACGAGCAACTGATGACCATTGCCCGCGACCAGATTCGCGGGGTCGGTGACATTGCCGGCATGGCCCGCCAGCGCAGCGACATGGGCGCCAGCACCCGCTCCGACGTGGTGCAGGCCGAGTCCCGGGTGGAAAGCGCCCGCGCCACGCTTGAGGAATACCAGTCGCAGTACGAGCGCTGGCGTTCGACCCTGGCGGCACTGATGGGGCGCATCACCCCACCGGCGCTGGCCGAGGATTCGCCAGCAGCGCTGAACCAAGCCTGCAAGCGGCCCTCGCAAGGCGATGACCGCCTGCCTGCTGTGCTCATGGCCCTGGCCCAGCGCGCCCAGGGCCAGGCCGAGCTGGCCCAGGCCAAGGCCGAGGCGTACCCGACCCTGTCGTTGCAACCGCAGGTCAACCACTACCTGGACAACGACTACAACCGCGACAACTCACGCATGGACCGCACCCAGGCAGGCATCTACCTGAACGTCGAGGTGCCTATCTATCAAGGGGGTGCCATCAGCGCCCGCAGCCGCGCAGCCGGCCACGCCCTGACCGCCGCCGACTCCGCCGAAGACGCGGCCCGCCTGCAAGCCCGTCGTGGCCTGGCCGAGGCCATGGCACAAACTTCCGGGCTAGGCCGCAGGCTGACTTCGCTGGAAGCGCGCCAGGTCAGCATCCAGGAAGCCCGCATGCTCTACGGCCGCCAGTACCTGGACCTGGGCACGCGGCCCCTGCTCGACCTGCTCAACGCCGAGCAGGAGATCTACCAGTCACGCTTCGAACTCGCAGGCACCCGCTCCGACCTGCTGCGCCTGGATGTCGACTGCCTGTACAACACCGGCGCCCTGCGCACGGCCTTTGGCCTTGAGGGGCGCAACCTGCAAGGGGTGGAGATCCAGCCATGACCGATTCGATCAATGTGACCCTGCCTGAACAGCCCACGGCCCCCGCGGCCGAAGCGCCTCATCGACCGGACCTTGGGCCTTGGCTGGAAGTGATGCTGCAGGTGGCGCACCACTACCGCCTGGACGTGTCGCCCCAGCGTATTCGCCTGGCCGCCGTCGAGGATGCCCGCCCGCTGGATGAAATCCTTCGCCACATGGCGCGCCAGGCCGGCCTGGCCCTGCGCTTCGTGCGCTTCGACGCCAAGGGCTTGAGACAGTGGCGTACACCGCTGGTACTGGAACTGGATGATGGCCAGCTGGCGGTGGTGGAGTCGGTCACCGAAGAGGACGACCTGGCGGTGGTGTTTGCCGGTGACCAGGGCCTGACCTCTCGCCTGCCCCGCGACAGCCTCAAGGGCCGCATCAACCGCGTTGCGCTGCTGCGCCCGGCACGGCCGCTGCGCGATGTGCGCACCGATGACTACACCGCACCCTACGACCGCCACTGGTTTGCCCGCATCGTGCTGCGCGACCTGCGCCCCTATGGGCAGGTGATGGTCGCCTCGCTGGTAGCCAACGTATTGGCCCTCGCGGGGGTTCTGTTCTCGATGCAGGTGTACGACCGGGTGATCCCGGCCGAGTCGCTGCCAACCCTGTACGTGCTGTTCGGGGGTGTAGTGCTGGCGCTGGTGTTCGACTTCAGCATGCGCCTGCTGCGGCTGAAGGTGACCGACCTGCTCGGCAAACGCGCCGACCTGCGGGTGAGCGACCTGGTCTACGGGCATGCCTTGCGCCTGCGCAACTCGGTGCGGCCGAAGTCCACCGGTTCGTTCATCTCGCAACTTCGCGAGCTGGAATCGATCCGCGACCTGATCACTTCCAGCACCGCCACGGCGCTGGCCGACCTGCCGTTCTTCCTGCTGTTCCTGTTCGTGTTCTGGCTGATCGGCGGCGTGCTGGTGTTCATCCCGCTGGTCGCTTTGCTGGCGATGGTGGTGCCTGGGGTGCTGGCGCAACGGCGCCTGGCGCGGCTGGCCAATGCCTCCATGCGCGAGTCGGCGCTGCGCAACGCGATGCTGGTAGAAAGCATCCAGGGCCTGGACGAGATCAAGGCACTGCAGGCCGAAGCACGCTTCGAGCGGCAGTGGAACCAGTACAACGCCGCCTGCGCCCACACCAACCTGCGCCTGCGCACCCTCACCAACGGCCTGGTGACCTGGACCCAGAACGTGCAGGGCGCGGTGTTTGCCGTGGTCATCGTGGTCGGCGCGCCGATGGTCATCGCCGGCGACCTTACTACCGGTAGCCTGGTGGCGGCGTCGATGCTGTCGTCACGGATGATGGCGCCACTGGCGCAACTGACCCATGTACTGACCCGCTGGCAGCAGGCCAAGGTGGCCCTGCAAGGGCTGGACAAGCTGATGCAGTCACCGGTCGACCACCCCGAAGGCGAAGCCCGCGTGCACTTGCCGGCGATTCGTGGCGAGTACCGCCTCCGCCAGGCCAACTTCCGCTACAGCGAGGAGTCCCCGCCAGTGCTGAACATCGGCCAGCTGGATATCCAGCCGGGCGAGCGCATTGCCGTTCTCGGGCGCAACGGCGCCGGCAAGTCGACCCTGCTGCAAGCCCTGGGAGGGGCCATGGACCTGGTGCAAGGCGAGGTCAGCCTGGACGGCATCGCCATGGGCCACCTCGACCCTGCCGACCTGCGCCGTGACGTGGGCCTGCTGCCACAGTACGCGCGTTTGTTCCACGGAACCCTGCGGGAAAACCTCACCCTCGGCGCCGGCCAGGCCAGTGACCAGGAGCTGGTGGCCGCGCTGGCTGCCACGGGCGCGCTGGACTTCGTCCGCCGCCTGCCCAAGGGCATGGACCATCTGATCCTGGAAGGCGGCCTGGGCTTGTCCGGCGGCCAGCGCCAGGCCTTGGTGCTGTCGCGCCTGCTGGTACGACAGCCGCAAGTACTGCTGCTGGACGAGCCAACCGCATCGCTGGACGACATGACCGAACGCAAGCTGCTGGATAACCTCGAACGCTTCTGCCAGGGCCGCACCCTGGTGATCGCCACCCACCGCCTGAGCGTGCTGCAACGGGTCGACCGCATCCTGGTGCTGGACGGCGGGCGCATCGTCATCGATGACACCCGCGATGCCGCGCTGGCCAAACTGCAAGGAGCCCAGGCATGAGCAACCATGAACTCCCGGCCTCCTACCTGGATGGGCAGGACGACCAGGCGGTGTTCCGCGCCGGCCGCATCATCACCATCTGTGCCTTGATGCTGGCCGCATTCCTGGCCTGGGCCGCCTGGTTCGAGGTGACCGAAGTGTCCACCGGCACCGGCAAGGTGATCCCCAGTTCGCGGGAGCAGGTGATCCAGTCGTTCGAGGGCGGCATCGTCGCGCAGATGAGCGTGGCCGAAGGCGACCTGGTCGAGCGCAGCCAGGTGCTGGCCCAGCTCGACCCGACCAAGACCGCCTCCAGTGTCGGCGAGAGCGAAGCCAAGTACCGCGCTGCCAAGGCCAGCCAGGCCCGCCTGCAGGCAGAGGTGACGGGCAAGCCGCTGACCTTCCCCGAAAGCCTGCGCGACTCGCCCGACCTGATCGACGCAGAAACCGCGCTGTACCAGACCCGCCGCCGCGGGCTGGAGCAGACCCTGGCGGGCATCCAGGACTCGCTGCAACTGGTGCGTAGCGAGCTGAAGATTACCGAGAACCTTGCAAAGATGGGCGCCTCAAGCCGGGTCGAAGTGATTCGCCTGAACCGCCAGCGTTCGGAACTGGAGCTCAAGGCCAACGAAGCCCGCTCCGACTACCTGGTACGTGCCCGGGAAGAGCTGGCCAAAGCCAGCGCCGAGGCCGACAGCCTGTCGGAAGTGGTCCGCGGGCGCAGTGACTCGCTTACCCGCCTGACCTTGCGCTCACCGGTGCGTGGCATCGTCAAGGACATCGAGGTCAACACCCTGGGCGGCGTGGTGCAGCCCGGTGGCCAGGTGATGAAGATCGTGCCGATGGACGAACGCCTGCTGATCGAAACCCGCATCGCGCCGCGCGATATCGCCTTCATTCACCCGGACCAGGCGGCCAAGGTCAAGATCAGTGCCTATGACTATTCGGTGTATGGCGGGCTGGAAGGCAAGGTGGTAGGTATTTCGCCGGACACCCTGCAGGATGAGGTGAAACCGGAAATCTACTACTACCGGGTGTTCATCCGCACCGAGCAGGACAGCTTGCAGAACAAGGCCGGCAAGCATTTTGCGATCGTGCCGGGGATGATTGCCACGGTGGATATCCGCACCGGTGAGAAGACCATCCTCGATTACCTGATCAAGCCGCTGAACCGGGCCAAGGAGGCCCTGCGCGAACGGTAGTGGCTGTAGGAGCAGCCTTGTGCTGCGAAGAGGCCATCGCTGCCCA
>NZ_JAWRYH010000390.1:0-274 GCF_046534675.1 Pseudomonas sp. SIMBA_067
GCGAACAATGCCCGCAAGCAACTCTTTTTGGCTGTCACTGCTCACATAAGATTCCAGCGCCTCAACATTGATTCGCATCGCCGCCAGGGGGGTACGCAACTCGTGAGCGGCATCGGGAATGAAAACGCGTTCCCGTTCAGTGCTTTCCCGCACCCTGGCAAGAAATCCATTAACCGCGTCAACCATCTGGCGAAGCTCCCTGTGCTTTGGCACTGCTTTTAAGGGCGAGAGATCGTCCGGCGTGCGTAAGGACACTTCATTTACCACTTTATTC
>NZ_JAWRYH010000391.1:0-274 GCF_046534675.1 Pseudomonas sp. SIMBA_067
TGCGTCCATGCCGTTGGCGCAGCGCGCCAGGATGGCGAGCAGAATGGACGCAGAGCAGGCAGACAGCCGCATCAGCGAAGCGGAGTACCTTTCGGAACTGCCGGTCGTCCTTTCAGCCACCCGGCTATCCCAGTCCCGCGCCGACGCGCCGGGATCTGTCAGCGTCATCGACCGTCAGATGATCCGGGCATCGGGGGCGCGCAACATCCACGAACTGTTCATGCTGCTGCCCGGCTTCCAGGTCGGCCTGCACACCGGCAACCACCCGCTGGTC
>NZ_JAWRYH010000392.1:0-274 GCF_046534675.1 Pseudomonas sp. SIMBA_067
CCTGGGTTTTTCCACCCTCAGCCACAATGGTTGCCGTCAGTTCAGGCTCACGCTGGCGGATGGCGGTGGCAATTTTGTGCAGCCAGACGCCGCGCTCTACTGCAGGCAGCGCTTCCCATCCAGGCTGAGCCACTTCTGCGGCGCTGATAGCAAGGCTGGCATCCTGACGACTGCCCTGGGGAATACGGGACAGCAACGCCTCCATGGACGGATTGATCACTTCAATCCACCGGTCACCCTGATGGGCTACAAATTCGCCATTAATGTAATGTTG
>NZ_JAWRYH010000393.1:0-274 GCF_046534675.1 Pseudomonas sp. SIMBA_067
GCGGCGGTGCTGGATAAAACGGTCACCCCGATGGGTAGCCGGATGCTGAAACGCTGGCTGCATATGCCGCTGCGCGATGCGCGCATCATTAACCAGCGTCAGGAGTCGATTGCTGAGCTACAAAATCTCAGCGACGTGCTGCAACCGGTGCTGCGTCAGGTTGGCGATCTGGAGCGAATCCTGGCTCGCCTGGCCCTGCGCACCGCACGTCCGCGCGATCTGGCTCGCATGCGTCATGCGTTTCAGCAACTGCCGGAACTTAACCAGCTGCTGG
>NZ_JAWRYH010000052.1:0-462 GCF_046534675.1 Pseudomonas sp. SIMBA_067
ATGGAACCAGAGAACATATTTTGTGCCCGCAGCACCCGATGCTGATTATCCAGAAACAGTGCCATGAAGATCTCTCGCTCCTGATGGGCTAACAGACTTTGCAGATACTGGCGTGTAATTTGTGGATTTTCCATTGCGCTTTCGCGGGCCAGCTTACTGGCGAAAAAACGCTTCGCCAGTTCGGCAATCGCATGAAGTTGTGCCAGCTTGGCATCGCCGACCCCTTTGATTTCACCGAATGCCGCTTTGTCTGACGTCATGAGCTGATAAAGCGAGCCAAAACCGTCCAGCATCTGTCCGGCCAGCTCCAGGACGTTCTGTCCAGGCGATCCGGTACGGAGAAAAATGGCCAGTAGTTCGGTATCGCTGAGGGCATGCGCACCCAGCTTCCGGAGTTTTTCCCGTGGTCCCTTTATTTTCATGTCCGCTCTCCCTGAGATGAGCCTCAGCATGGCCCATCAT
>NZ_JAWRYH010000394.1:0-274 GCF_046534675.1 Pseudomonas sp. SIMBA_067
CTTTCACGCCGCTATCTGTTTGGCAGCACTATGCTGTGGGGCGGCTACTTTATGGGGCTGTTCATGGTTTACCTGATTGGCAGCTGGCTGCCGTCGCTGGTCAACACCCTGGGCATGTCAGTGACCGAAGCGGCGATTATCACCGCGATGTATCAGGCGGGCGGGACGCTGGGCTCCCTGTTTGCGGGCTGGATGATGGATCGCTTCAACGCTAATCTGGCGCTGGCGGCGATCTACGGCTGCGGCGGTCTGTTTATTGTGGCACTGGGCTTTT
>NZ_JAWRYH010000395.1:0-274 GCF_046534675.1 Pseudomonas sp. SIMBA_067
TCTCTGTCATTTCTACCATTGGTATTGCCCTCGGCGTGGCGGTATTGATCGTCGGCTTAAGCGCGATGAACGGCTTTGAACGCGAACTGAATAACCGCATTCTGGCGGTGGTGCCGCATGGTGAAATCGAAGCGGTAAATCAGCCATGGACTAACTGGCAGGAAGCACTGGATAACGTGCAGAAAGTGCCGGGTATTGCCGCCGCTGCGCCGTATATCAATTTCACCGGACTGGTAGAAAGTGGTGCCAATCTGCGCGCAATCCAGGTGAAGGG
>NZ_JAWRYH010000396.1:0-274 GCF_046534675.1 Pseudomonas sp. SIMBA_067
TGGCGTATTTGCTCTGGGGTAAAATTATCTAACATTATGATGTCGGCGCCAGCGTTAATGGCTTGCTCTAGCTCATCAAACGATTCAACCTCAACCTCTATAGGTTTATCGGCATGATTTAGCTTAGCTTGAGCTACTGCGTTATTAATTCCTCCACAAGCAGCTATGTGGTTTTCTTTAATTAAAAACGCATCAAACAATCCAATTCGGTGGTTTGCACCGCCACCACACTTAACTGCGTATTTTTGCAATGCTCTTAACCCTGGAATGGTTT
>NZ_JAWRYH010000397.1:0-274 GCF_046534675.1 Pseudomonas sp. SIMBA_067
CTACATTTTCCAGCTCAGTACAGTAAGCTTGCAGTGCAGTACTTACCTGAGACTCTAAATCAAGGTTGAGTACCGCATTACCCAGTGCTCTACCCATTAAAAACTCTAGCGATAAATACGCTGTTTTGCGGCGTTTTTGTTGTTTAATTTGCTGATTAGTTTCTCTGCAACGCGCAACGAGTCTATCTCTTATTGTCAGCGCCAATGCATGATATAAATACAACTGCGACTCTCCCACCACATCACGCCCTAAGGTGTAATAAAAGTGGCGAGT
>NZ_JAWRYH010000398.1:0-273 GCF_046534675.1 Pseudomonas sp. SIMBA_067
GGTTTTTGCCGTAGGCAGGTCACTCATGGTCGTCATCCGACTCCGTGTTATCCCAAATCAGTCGGGGATCGAAAGTTAAAGCAGCAAGCATCGTCAGAATCACCACACTGGCGAAGGCGACAGCGCCCAGGTTGGCTTCGACACTGGCAATTCGCCCGAAATTCACCACCGCCACCAGGATGGCGATGACGAAGATATCGAGCATGGACCAGCGCCCAATGAATTCGATAGAGCGGTACATCAGGATCCGTTGGCGCGCCGAAAGCGGCTGGC
>NZ_JAWRYH010000399.1:0-273 GCF_046534675.1 Pseudomonas sp. SIMBA_067
TTTTCGTTTTCAGAGCAAGAGATTACGCGCAGACCAAAACGATCTCAAGAAGATCATCTTATTAATCAGATAAAATATTTCTAGATTTCAGTGCAATTTATCTCTTCAAATGTAGCACCTGAAGTCAGCCCCATACGATATAAGTTGTAATTCTCATGTTTGACAGCTTATCATCGATAAGCTTGGTACCGAGCTCGGATCCACTAGTAACGGCCGCCAGTGTGCTGGAATTCGGCTTAAAGCTTAAAAAGGCTGACGATTTCTCGTCAGCCT
>NZ_JAWRYH010000053.1:0-461 GCF_046534675.1 Pseudomonas sp. SIMBA_067
GAGGGCTGGCGTAAAGTAACAGACGCGGTACATGACAAAGGCGGACGGATATTTGTGCAGTTGTGGCACACAGGTCGAATTTCACATGTCGATTTACAGCCAGAGGGTGCCGCACCAGGCGCGCCGTCAGCTATCCGTGCTGAAACCAAAACCTTCGTGAACAACCATTTTGTTGATGTTTCAGAACCCAGAGCGCTTGAGGTGAAGGAAATACAAGGCATTGTTGCCGCTTTCAGAAAGGCATCAGCTAATGCGATTACCGCAGGCTTTGATGGCGTAGAGATACACGGAGCAAATGGCTATCTGCTTGAGCAGTTCCTGAAAGATGGTGCCAATCAGCGCACCGATGAATATGGCGGTTCAGTAGAGAATCGTGCGCGTCTGCTATTAGAGGTCGGGGAGGCCGTGAAAGATGAGATCGGCGCAGCGCGGACGGGCGTTCGCATCTCCCCGGTCTCACC
>NZ_JAWRYH010000400.1:0-273 GCF_046534675.1 Pseudomonas sp. SIMBA_067
TGTACTTGACGGTATTGTCGAAGCGCACGGCCCAGTCTTCGTTGCCGGTATCGACTTCGAAGGCTTGGGCGGCAGGCAGCGTGAGCAGGCCGATGGCGCAGGCAAGCAGGCAGCGCTGTGGCTTCACAGCACGGTGAATGCGGTGTTCTGGCATTACGATGGCTCCACGTATTGTTATTGTTTTTTTCGCCGCCCGTCTGCTGCGGGCGTGGCTGGGGCGTCCATGCGTTACTGCAGGTTTGCGCCGTCCAGTCGGCGGATCAGGGCCTCGGC
>NZ_JAWRYH010000401.1:0-273 GCF_046534675.1 Pseudomonas sp. SIMBA_067
GATTTCGAGCAAGACGGTTTCGTAAGTCATGTATCGGCTCCTTAAAGATTGCGTGAGATGACCATGCGTTGAATATCGCTGGTGCCTTCATAAATCTGGCAGACCCGCACATCGCGGTAGATCCGCTCCAGGGGGAAGTCGCTCAGGTAACCGTAACCGCCCAAGGTTTGCAAGGCGGCCGAGCAGACTTTTTCGGCCATTTCCGAGGCGAACAGCTTGGCCATCGACGCTTCCACCAGCGCCGGCTTGCCGCTGTCGCGCAGGGCGGCGGCG
>NZ_JAWRYH010000402.1:0-273 GCF_046534675.1 Pseudomonas sp. SIMBA_067
ATGACGACCGATACCGCCGCCACAAACATCAGCGTCATCGCCCACAGCAGCATGTGGCCCTGACGACGGTCACGCACGCTTTCGCCAAACGCGAAGCAGAGCGCCGCCGGGATCAGGAAGATGCTCAGCATCTGCACCAGGTTAGTCAGCACCGTCGGGTTTTCAAATGGATGGGAGGAGTTGGCGTTAAAGAAGCCGCCACCGTTGGTGCCCAGCATTTTGATCGCTTCCTGCGACGCTACCGGTCCCATCGACAGCGTCTGCTGCACGCCT
>NZ_JAWRYH010000403.1:0-273 GCF_046534675.1 Pseudomonas sp. SIMBA_067
GCAACGCCTGCTACATGTCAGCACACCTGCCAGCGAATATTCGCAAGGTCAGGATTTGTTCAACCCTCAACGCCGTCATTACTGGGTTACCGCAGCGGATAACGATACGCTGGCAATTACCACCCCGAAAAAGACGCTGGTGCTGAACAATAACGGTAAATACCGCACTTACAACTTACGTGGTGAAAGAGTGAAAGATGAAAAACCACAGTTAAGTTTGTTATTGCAAGTGCTGACAGACGAGAAGCGTTTTATCGCTAACTGATTAATTAT
>NZ_JAWRYH010000404.1:0-273 GCF_046534675.1 Pseudomonas sp. SIMBA_067
GCCTCTGTGGGAGGTCGGGGCAAAGTGTCATACACATCAGTACCAGACCACATTCAGGCCCAGGTCTGGGCTGAGAAAGGGGCGGCGACTACTTTTTGCCGCCTTTTTTCCCGGCTTCTGATGCTTTTTCACGATCGTTTTTGAAATTTCCGCCGCCGCTACTCTGGCCGCCTTTCTTACCGGCTTCAGACGCTTTTTGCGGATTATCTGCGAAATTACCTGAACCACCACGATGCTCTGCCATAACTTACTCCGTTAATAGATTCATTCAGG
>NZ_JAWRYH010000405.1:0-273 GCF_046534675.1 Pseudomonas sp. SIMBA_067
TAGCGAAAAACCGGTGCCCCCACCACCAGGATGAGGTCGTGCTCCGCCAGGCAGCGGCTGATGCCCGCGATCGAGGCCGGCAGTACTCCACGGAAACACGCATGCCGCGTCGGGAACGGGCAACGTGAGGCCGACGGCGCCACCCAGGCGGTCATGCGCAGCTTTTCCGCCAGTTGCACCGCCAGGCCGTTGGCCCCGCAGCCATCGACATCCGGCCCCAGTACCAGCACGGGGTTGCGCGCCGCCGACAAGCGCTCGCACAGCCCCTGCACC
>NZ_JAWRYH010000406.1:0-273 GCF_046534675.1 Pseudomonas sp. SIMBA_067
GTTTTCGCTGGCAACGCTGACCGGCTGGGGGTTGATCTGGTTGCTGCTGCGCGAGCGTCATCTGGGTGGCACCATTATTCTGGCGGATGCGCACATTCGCTATAGCCACCCCATCAGCGGACGGCCTGGCGCGATTGCCGATCTGGGCTCATTAAGCGGCGATCTCGACCGCCTGGCGCGCGGACGTAAAGCGCGTGTGCAGCTCGAAGTTGAGCTGTTTGGCAATGATGAGTGTGGCGCTGTGTTTGAAGGGGTCTATATCGTCCTGCCCGC
>NZ_JAWRYH010000407.1:0-273 GCF_046534675.1 Pseudomonas sp. SIMBA_067
CAAGAAGCAGGCGCCCTGCATCGTGTTCATCGATGAAATCGACGCGGTCGGTCGCCATCGCGGCGCCGGCATGGGCGGCGGCAACGACGAGCGCGAGCAGACGCTGAACCAGATGCTGGTCGAGATGGATGGCTTCGAGGCCAACTCGGGCGTCATCGTGATCGCCGCGACCAACCGCGCCGACGTGCTGGACAAGGCGCTGCTGCGTCCGGGCCGTTTCGACCGCCAGGTCTACGTGGGCCTGCCGGACATCCGCGGCCGCGAGCAGATCCT
>NZ_JAWRYH010000408.1:0-273 GCF_046534675.1 Pseudomonas sp. SIMBA_067
CGTCAAAAAGAACTTCGTGCCGGACAACACGATGGTGCTGGGGAACACTCAGGCACGCGGTCTGCGCACCTATGGCTGCATTCAGGATGCGGACGCACAGCGCGAAGGCATTAACGCCTCTGCCCGTTACCCGAAAAACTGGGTGACCACCGGCGATCCGGCGCGTGAGTTCACCATGATTCAGTCAGCACCGCTGATGCTGCTGGCTGACCCTGATGAGTTCGTGTCCGTACAACTGGCGTAATCATGGCCCTTCGGGGCCATTGTTTCTCT
>NZ_JAWRYH010000409.1:0-273 GCF_046534675.1 Pseudomonas sp. SIMBA_067
CTTACTTTTTAGAGCAACATCAGCAATCGCACTTAGAATCGCTGTATAACTTTGCTAAAACAAACAAAACTCAGCTGGTGGCTATTGGGGAGTGCGGGCTAGATCGCAGTATCGAAAACCTTGAAAAACAAACCTTTCTGTTTAAGCAACAAATAGCGCTTGCTAATGAGCTAGAGTTACCGCTGATTGTACATCATAGACAAAGTCATGACTTAATAGCGCAATCGTTTAAGCGTTGTCAGCCTAAAAATGGCGGTGTGATCCATGCTTTTT
>NZ_JAWRYH010000410.1:0-273 GCF_046534675.1 Pseudomonas sp. SIMBA_067
AGTTTCATCATGGATGGGCAGCCTCTGACGCTGAAGCAGACGGTATCCGCTTCCGGCGCACGCTACAGCGATAACACCTATGTGTTCTGGTCCAAAGGAAACGGCGCATTTATCGAACGTAACGATAAAATTGTCGTGAATGATTGTGAGCTGCAACCTGCCAGCTGACTTGTTATCTGAATAGGCGAGCATTATGAGCGACAGCGAAACGCTACACACCATTGCCCATCTGCGGCGTGAATATACCCGCGGTGGATTGCGTCGTAAGGATCT
>NZ_JAWRYH010000411.1:0-273 GCF_046534675.1 Pseudomonas sp. SIMBA_067
CGGCAGACAAAAGGCATTTTTTGCCGGGGCCAGCGCATAGTCGCTGAAGCCGCCGTCGCGATGCACGCCAATCACCTGCAGTGTGGTGCAGACATTGGGACGGCCCACCGAGCAGGGATAGCAGCTGCCGCAGCTCACCACCGGATCCACCGCCACGCGGTCGCCCAGCCGGGCTGGATCAACGCCGTCGCCCACCGCGTCAATGACGCCGAAAAATTCATGACCAATCACCCGTGGATATTTCGCGAACGGGTTATGGCCGTGCCAGATATG
>NZ_JAWRYH010000412.1:0-273 GCF_046534675.1 Pseudomonas sp. SIMBA_067
GTGATCAGCACCGGCAGCCCGTAGGTGCGGTGCCAGGCGCGCACCAGGTGGTCCGAGGCGGCCTTGCTCGCCGAATAGGGTGAGCTGGGCGCATACGGCGTGGTCTCGTGAAACAGGTCGTTGGCGCCATGCAGGTCGCCATAGACTTCGTCGGTGGAAATATGGTGAAAACGGAACGCACGGCGCTGCTCGGCCGGCAGCTGGCTCCACCAGGCGCGGGTGGCTTCGAGCAGGGCGTAAGTGCCGACGATGTTGGTCTGGATGAACGCGGCC
>NZ_JAWRYH010000413.1:0-273 GCF_046534675.1 Pseudomonas sp. SIMBA_067
GCCGCCGATGACCGTTGCGAAGGTGCAGATCCGCAAACACCAGATCGCTTTAGGGTTGTTCAGGCGTAAAAAGAAGAGATTGTTTTCGGCGTAAATGTAGTTGGCAACGATGGAGCTGAAGGCAAACAGAATAACCACGAGGGTAACAAACTCAGCACCCCAGGAACCCATTAACACCCGCATCGCCTTCTGGATAAGCTGAATACCTTCCAGCGGCATGTAGGTTGTGCCGTTACCCGCCAGTAATATCAGCATGGCGCTTGCCGTACAGAT
>NZ_JAWRYH010000414.1:0-273 GCF_046534675.1 Pseudomonas sp. SIMBA_067
GCTGCTGAGCCTGCAACTGCTGACGTTGCTGCTGAACCTGTTGCTGCTGCTGTTGTTGCTGAACCTGCTGCTGCTGACGTTGCAGTTGTTGCAACTGCTGCTGATGCTGCAGTGTCTGCTGACGTTGCGCCGGCGTCTGTTCGTTCCACGGCACTTCGTTGAGCTGCGTCGGCTGCTGACGCATATCCGCCTGCATCTGCTCAAGCAACTGGCGCTGCTCGTCGGTCAGCTGTGTCTGCGACTTCACTTCGCCACCCGAAGAGGGTTCGATAG
>NZ_JAWRYH010000415.1:0-273 GCF_046534675.1 Pseudomonas sp. SIMBA_067
TTACGCGCTGTTTATGGTTTTATTTTACGCGTTAAATGCACTAAAAGTTAGTCTTACATAACCTTTACACTGCTTTGCGTTACTTTGCATTGAGCCGGTTATAGTGAACACACTGGTTAGCAGCCAACAACCAACCCAATATAAAGGTGATGATTATGACTAAAGTAAACACGCTATCAAAATTAGTACTTATATGTGGCTTAACAGCTGCAACGCTCAATGCGGGCAGCGCACTTGCAAAAGGTGATGGCCATAAACAGGGCCACTCTCAAG
>NZ_JAWRYH010000054.1:0-455 GCF_046534675.1 Pseudomonas sp. SIMBA_067
AAACTCCTTGAGATTCAATGAGTTAGGTAGTTAAGGTGCTGCTGAAAGGGCTACGATCGAAAGATCGCAAGCGGTTGAAATGGTGGTTGACAGCGCTTCTAAACGCTGTATGATTCACCTCCCGCTACGAGAGATCGCAGCGAGTTAAGTGTTTGAAGCTAAACGAGTTTCTCGCAAAAAACTTCAAAATAAACGCTTGACAGGCTCTGAGGAAAGCGTAGAATGCGCGCCTCGGTTGAGACGAAAAGCTCTTAACCAAACGCTCTTTAACAAATTGAATCAAGCAATTCGTGTGGGTGCTTGTGAGTACGGACTGATAGTCAACAAGATTATCAGCATCACAAGTGGCCATGCGAGAAATCACATAGTCATTTGAGATTGCTGAGCCAAGTTTAGGGTTTCTTAAAAACCCAAGCAGTATTGAACTGAAGAGTTTGATCATGGCTCAGATTGAA
>NZ_JAWRYH010000416.1:0-273 GCF_046534675.1 Pseudomonas sp. SIMBA_067
GTGGCAAGACCACCATCTCATACCTGATCACTCGATTGTACGACGCCGACCGCGGGCGCATCAGCTACGATGGCGTTGATATCCGCGATTTAAGTTTTGACACCCTGGCTGACTTCGTGGGCATCGTCACGCAAGATACTTTCCTGTTGAATGCCAGCATTGAGGCCAATCTGCGATTTGCCAAGCCGCAAGCCAGCGAGGCAGAGTTGTGGCGTGTGCTGGAAATCGCGCAGTTGGATACTACTGTGCGCAATCTCGCCGATGGCCTGCATG
>NZ_JAWRYH010000417.1:0-273 GCF_046534675.1 Pseudomonas sp. SIMBA_067
TTGCACTGGTAGTAACCGGTCTGTCGGCCTTCGCGCCCAATTATTACGAAGCGAATCCCGCATGTGGCTTGTCCCTTGCTGGCTGCGGCAGGTTTCCAGTGCCACAGTTTTATATTGTTATTGACGGTTGGCTCACTCGGGTTATCTGGATTTGGAGTGAGAGTTGTTCCGTTAAGCGACTCTAATTGTGGCTGAGTGATTACTTCGTCAGTGCCGACGAAATCATAAATTTCGCAGGGGTCACCAACCCCGATCGCAGAGGCCCGCCAATAG
>NZ_JAWRYH010000418.1:0-273 GCF_046534675.1 Pseudomonas sp. SIMBA_067
CGGTAAATAAAGCGTACCTGAAAGCTCAACACCGTCATCGCGGGTATAACGTAATTGCTCTTTAGTCACCCCTTTAAATGCTGGATACGGATGCTCAAATTGGGTCAGTTGCGTTAAGCTATCTTTATCTAAATCGCGAATAAAAAAGTTAGGCTGCTGCGTTTTAGATTCACGAATAGTGATAATACGCTTACCTTCATCGTCTAATACAGCTCGCACTCGCTCGTAGTAAGGTGCAGCCGATTGCCATACTCGCTTAGTGCTATTTGTTTT
>NZ_JAWRYH010000419.1:0-272 GCF_046534675.1 Pseudomonas sp. SIMBA_067
TGCTGCTGACGGATCACATCAGCAATAGAAGAGGCAATCTTCCTGGTTTGTCCGTCGCGAGTGGAATAGAGAATCAGCGCTTTCATGTCAGCATCCTTATTAATTATTCACGCCAGAAAGTAGGCGTGAACAGCACCAGCAAGGTGAATACCTCGAGACGCCCGAATAACATGGTGGAAATAAGAATCCATTTCGCCACGTCATTCATTGAAGTGAAGTTATCAGCTACGACCCCTAAGCCAGGGCCGAGGTTATTGAGCGTCGCGGCAACG
>NZ_JAWRYH010000420.1:0-272 GCF_046534675.1 Pseudomonas sp. SIMBA_067
GGCGATGCCGAAGAGTGCGCAGCCAATCGCCGTCCGAAAATGTTCTGGCCTAACTTCATCCTGACCACCGTGCTGCTGGTGCTGCTGGTGATTGGTTTAATGCCGATTCAGATCCTGTTTATGCTGGCGTTTGCGATTGCGGTGATGCTCAACTATCCCACGCTGGAGGAGCAGAAAGCCCGCATCAGCTCCCATGCCGGTAACGTGCTGGCGGTGACCGCATTAATTTTTGCCGCCGGTATTTTCACCGGCATCCTCTCCGGCACCGGCAT
>NZ_JAWRYH010000421.1:0-272 GCF_046534675.1 Pseudomonas sp. SIMBA_067
CTGCGGTTAACATTTTGCGCTTAAATATTGTGTTACAGGCTGACTCGACAGCGATCTGGTGCATTGCTACTATGCGCTAACCTTCGCTGGCAGAGTCGCCTATGAATACCAATTCCGACAGAGTGACACTGACGCTGTTCTACGTCGGCAGCTTTGTGGTCTATTACCTGGTTACCATGCTGATCACGCTGTTCCCTAATTACAGCGTGCTGCGTAATGACGGCCTGCTGGTGCCGGTGCTCTGCCTGTTTGAATTTGCTGTTATCTATCCG
>NZ_JAWRYH010000422.1:0-272 GCF_046534675.1 Pseudomonas sp. SIMBA_067
TCGTTTTCGATTTCCATTAGCTGATTGTAGTGTTCTTCGTTTTTCGAGTCGTCTTGGCTGTTTTGAACGGTGCGATAAAGGTCGCGAAGTGAGTTGAAGTTTCTAGTAATCGATTTGGCTGCCTTTTCGTAGTCGCTCTTTTTAGAGTCGTAAAAAGATATGTACAGTCCTATTACGCCAAGCACAACTAGAGCTGCAGATATGTCTTAAGCCGAGAGGGAGTCATATACCAGGGCAAAAACACCCATGGCAGTCGAGAAGAAGCCGATGAG
>NZ_JAWRYH010000423.1:0-272 GCF_046534675.1 Pseudomonas sp. SIMBA_067
GGCGCGATCGCCTCGCACGTCCTCGGCGACGAGCTGCCCAAGCTCTGGCCGCTGATCTATCCGGGCCAGTCGGACACGGCATCGTTCGACAACTGCCTCGAACTGCTGGTGATGGCCGGTTACCCGCTCGTCCACGCGATGATGATGATGATCCCGGAAGCCTGGGAACAGCACACGCTGATGGACGAGAACCGCAAGGCGTTCTACGAATACCACGCAGCGATGATGGAGCCGTGGGACGGCCCCGCCGCGATCGCCTTCACCGACGGCCG
>NZ_JAWRYH010000424.1:0-272 GCF_046534675.1 Pseudomonas sp. SIMBA_067
CATATAAATAGTAATTTTAAATATGAAAAATATTTCAACCGACAGTTTACGAACTTTTGTTATGGTGGTTGAGGTTGGTGGATTTGCCAAAGCTGGCGATTTACTTGGCCTTTCGCAACCTGCGGTGAGCTTACAAGTAAAACGTTTAGAAGACTTACTCGGCTATAAATTATTTAAAAAGCAGGGACAACGACAAGTACTCAACCAATATGGTGAGTTATTGCTGCCGATGGCAAAACAAATGGTGCAGCATAACGATGCCATTTTGCAGT
>NZ_JAWRYH010000425.1:0-272 GCF_046534675.1 Pseudomonas sp. SIMBA_067
GCAGGCAACCGAGCTTTTCACCCAGGTGCAGACACTGTTCCAGAAACTCATCCAGTGCCGTCTCGCAACGCTGCAAACGCAGTTCATGGGTGATGCGCTTGGGCACCTTGACCGAAAAACGAAAGCTTGCCGGCACCGATTGTGCCCAGCGTTCGTAGGTCTTGGGCTGGTGCGCGCGATAAAACGAACTGTTGATCTCCACCGCATTGAAGCGCGACGCATAACGTTGCAAATGCGTGCCCTCGTCGGCAAATGCCGGACAGTGCTCACGG
>NZ_JAWRYH010000055.1:0-453 GCF_046534675.1 Pseudomonas sp. SIMBA_067
GAGGCAACCAGCCGGATTGGCGTGGGGAATCTTTACCGGCTGATGCGCGGCTATGCCACCGGCGGTTATGTCGGTACACCGGGCAGCATGGCAGACAGCCGGTCGCAGGCGTCCGGGACGTTTGAGCAGAATAACCATGTGGTGATTAACAACGACGGCACGAACGGGCAGATAGGTCCGGCTGCTCTGAAGGCGGTGTATGACATGGCCCGCAAGGGTGCCCGTGATGAAATTCAGACACAGATGCGTGATGGTGGCCTGTTCTCCGGAGGTGGACGATGAAGACCTTCCGCTGGAAAGTGAAACCCGGTATGGATGTGGCTTCGGTCCCTTCTGTAAGAAAGGTGCGCTTTGGTGATGGCTATTCTCAGCGAGCGCCTGCCGGGCTGAATGCCAACCTGAAAACGTACAGCGTGACGCTTTCTGTCCCCCGTGAGGAGGCCACGGTACTGG
>NZ_JAWRYH010000426.1:0-272 GCF_046534675.1 Pseudomonas sp. SIMBA_067
GGGTTGTGGGGGACGTGATCCCAGAAAATGAAGATCAACGCCAGGCCCCGAAAAAAATCGATGCGCGGGTCGCGTCCGTTCAGCATGGCGGCTGGCTCTTGAACAATAGGTTTAATGAAGACAGGCGAACGCGCGTGTTGTCGTACGCCGCACGTCGGGCGGGCGCAGGGTGGCGGGATTTGTAAGTGATTGCAAAAGCGGGTTATTACTGAATGTAAAGCCTGCCCGATGTCGGGCAGGCCTTGGGGATATCACGCAGCCTCGACTTCATT
>NZ_JAWRYH010000427.1:0-272 GCF_046534675.1 Pseudomonas sp. SIMBA_067
ATATCGCGTGGCGTTGTGTAGTGCTCGTCTGTATCAAGACCGTGACTATTAATAAAGTGAGTATTTGTCATGCCTATCTTTTCAGCATGGGCATTCATTAAATCTGCAAAGGCACTTTCGCTGCCTGCAATATGCTCAGCCATGGCAACACAGGCATCATTACCTGATTGCACAATAATACCGTGATTAAGTTCATCTACACTTACTTGCTTACCCACTTCAATGAACATTTTAGATGATTCAGGAAAGTTTTTTGCCCACGCTCTTTCACT
>NZ_JAWRYH010000428.1:0-272 GCF_046534675.1 Pseudomonas sp. SIMBA_067
CTAATACTTTTTTACCTGAATTTGCTAATGGTGCCTTACTAGATTTGGGTATTTACCCACTTTATCTTGTTATTGCATTATGGGGGGCACCACGCTCTGTTCACGCCAGCGGCGTATTACTTGAAAGTGGTGTGGATGGTGCAGGCGATGTGCTTTTAAATTATCCCGACAGACAAGCGGTGATCAGTTATTCGAAAATTTCACAAGGTGAAAATATCACTGAAATTCAGGGGGAATTAGGTCGAATTAGAATTGAAGCCGTGTCGCAGCTT
>NZ_JAWRYH010000429.1:0-272 GCF_046534675.1 Pseudomonas sp. SIMBA_067
CGGTTTGCCCGCCTGTTCCAGGTTCAGCAGTTTAACCGTAACCGCCTGCTGATAACCCTGCGGCTTAACAGAGATTTGATAACGACCACGATACTGCTCGTCTTCGTCCAGACGGTTCCATTGTACCCAATCGGTGGTCAGTGTCTGACCAGCATCATCACGTTGGGTGATGGTGTAGTTTTTCGCCTGCAGCACGCTAACCACCTGCGGCCACAGAGTATTGCCACGACCATTTTCCACCAGCAATGAAGCGGTATCGCCCGTGAACTGGG
>NZ_JAWRYH010000430.1:0-272 GCF_046534675.1 Pseudomonas sp. SIMBA_067
GGCCGAAGAGTATGACGGCCGGCTCAAGGTCATGAAATGCAATATGGACGAAGTCAACGCACAGGATCCGGAGGCCGGCAAGGCACGGTTCCAAGTGGCGGGTATTCCCGCCCTGGGGATTTACCGAAACGGCCAAGAGGTAACGCGGGTGGTCGGTGTGCAGTCGCGTCTGCGGCTGCGCGGTTTTATCGACAAGGGGATTGCGGCCGACGCCGAATGATCATCCACCTCCTTTTGAACGAGCTAGCCGGGATATCATGAACGCACCTCAT
>NZ_JAWRYH010000431.1:0-272 GCF_046534675.1 Pseudomonas sp. SIMBA_067
GTGGCAGCCTGCCCTGGGTGCCGCCACCCAGGCGCATGCCGGTACCACTGCCCTGAACGCTCGAGCCAACCCGGCTCATGCCGCCTCGCATATCAGCCACCGCACTGGTCTCACCCATGCTGCCAAGGCCCCCGCCGATCCAGCTGAGCACCTGGTCAGGCAGGGTCTGGGGCAAGCCGAAGATCATGTACAACACGGGCAACAACGTCAGCCCGAACACCATGAACCACCACGCGAAGGTCAGAAACTCCGAAATGATGCCCACATTGCCC
>NZ_JAWRYH010000056.1:0-451 GCF_046534675.1 Pseudomonas sp. SIMBA_067
GTGCTATCCGTGTCGATCTCGACGGTAATGCCTGTGGCGTGCTGGATGAGCAACACGTTGAGCATGCACGTAAGCAGCTGGAAGAAGCGAAAGCACGCGTCCAGGCGCAGCGTGACCAGCAGCGCGCCGCGCGTCGTGAAGCAGGCGAAAGCGAAGAGGGCGCGGCACCGCGTCGTCCACGCAAGCCCGCGGCACGTAAGCCTGCAGAAGGCGAAGCCGCGCGTAAACCGCGTCCGCAGACCACTGCACCGCGTGCGACCGCCTCACAGCATCGCAAGCCAGCCCCACGTCCGGAGCAGGAAGCCCGACCCATCACTGATACCTCAACTTTGCAACCCGGCCAGAGTATTAAAGTTAAAGCAGGCAAAAGTGCGATGGACGCTACCGTTCTTGAAGTATCAAAAGACGGCGTTCGGGTCCAGCTCGCTTCCGGCATGGCAATGATTGTGCG
>NZ_JAWRYH010000432.1:0-271 GCF_046534675.1 Pseudomonas sp. SIMBA_067
GGGGTATTACGCGTTTTTCAACATCCACTCAATTTCTGTTTCTGTGATGAGGCGCTCAAACTGCAACAGCTCATCATTTTTACAGGCGTGATAGACATGGCAAAACCGTTCGCCTAAATAGCGGCGCAGGTGATCATTCTCGATAAACTCACCCAGGGCATCGCTCTGGCGAATCGGGAAGGGTAAGCCATCCTGTTCCAGCCCGTTGCCTTCGACTTCTTCCTGCAACGGCAGCTCGTTATCAAGACCGTGCAAAATACCGGCAAAAATC
>NZ_JAWRYH010000433.1:0-271 GCF_046534675.1 Pseudomonas sp. SIMBA_067
CTTCTGGCACGCTCGTGTGATCCCAGACTTTATTGGCGATGATGTCGTAAATGTGGTTATAGCGGTCTGGCAGGATCAGGACCTCATCCTCCAGCACGATATTCAGCGCATCCTGATCGGGAAAACCAAACTCTGCGCCCCGCGTTACCAGCACGTCGGTAATGCGCGCGGTGGTCTGCCTTTCGAGCCAGCGTGGAATATTAATCAGCATAAAACCGGAGTTGAAATAGTGGTGATGCTTCAGCCCCAGCCTTGCGCACTGGTTATGTCG
>NZ_JAWRYH010000434.1:0-271 GCF_046534675.1 Pseudomonas sp. SIMBA_067
CATTCCGATTGTTTCTCCTGCAGTAACACTGAAGTCCTTTTACGTGGCTTTTTACGCCCGCCTGCTTTTTTTATCATCACCCTATTCGATGCATACACATGGGAAATGACAAAATGAAAGCATGGTTACTGAAAGATTTTGGCCTTGAAAACTTAAAGCTTGAAGAGGTGGAAACGCCTGTACCCGGTCCGGGTGAACTTCGGGTTAAAGTTGGCGCGGTGTCTCTGAACTTCAGGGATAAGGCAATAGTAGAGGGCTTCTATGAGCCTCA
>NZ_JAWRYH010000435.1:0-271 GCF_046534675.1 Pseudomonas sp. SIMBA_067
CTGCCAGTAATGGAAGCTCATCTTCAGCGCGACTTCGATGCAGGACGAGCCGTTGTCGGCGTAGAACACCCGGTCCAGCCCCGCCGGGGTCATGGCGACCAGGCGTTCGGACAGCTCGATTACCGGCTGGTGGCTGAAGCCGGCCAGGATCACGTGTTCCAGCTGGTCGACCTGGTCCTTGATGCGCTGGTTGATGCGCGGGTTGGCATGGCCAAACACGTTGACCCACCAACTGCTCACGGCGTCCAGGTAGCGTTTGCCTTCGAAGTCT
>NZ_JAWRYH010000436.1:0-271 GCF_046534675.1 Pseudomonas sp. SIMBA_067
CCCCACTGGCGACCTGTTGAAACGCTGCGGCGGGTGGGTAGACCGACACCAGGTTATGGCTGGAGAAAACCGCTTCGCCGCTGTCTTGCAGCCATTTATGCAGCGCTCGGACCTGCGCCGGTTCCGGGCAATTGCCGAAACGGTGCAGTTGCCTGTCTTCGATGATCGCCACGCCGCCGGACAGCGTCAGGTCCATCAGCACTTGGCCTTGCTGGGCCAGGCCGTCGAACACGTTGCCGTCGCAGGCTTTCATGGCTTTGTCGAGGGTGGC
>NZ_JAWRYH010000437.1:0-271 GCF_046534675.1 Pseudomonas sp. SIMBA_067
GTACGAAGCTCCCTTGCTACCGGTATTTCTTTATTTAAGGTAAAGCGTTTGCGGGTTACTAAAGTGGCTTGATCTTCTACTGCTTTTAATGGCTTAAATACCGCACGTAATATTAAAAATGCTATAGCGAGTGATGCAGCCAATAGTAAAAACGAGCTATATAAGCTGCGAAGAGTGTGTTGCCACAAGGTTAAATACGATTGCCCAGTATGGCTAGTTACATCGAGCGTACCTGCCATCATCCAGCCATTATTTATTTCAGAATGCATAG
>NZ_JAWRYH010000057.1:0-449 GCF_046534675.1 Pseudomonas sp. SIMBA_067
CCAACGATTTCCAGCGGATCCTGAACGCGGACGATACCACGCTCGATACGGCCAGTAACAACGGTACCACGACCCGAGATCGAGAATACGTCTTCGATTGGCATCAGGAACGGCTTGTCGATAGCGCGCTCTGGCTCTGGGATGTAGCTGTCCAGAGTTTCAACCAGCTTCTTGACGGCAGTGGTGCCCATCTCGTTGTCGTCTTTGCCTTCCAGCGCCATACGAGCCGAACCGATGATGATCGGGGTGTCGTCGCCTGGGAAGTCATAGGTGGACAGCAGGTCGCGAACTTCCATCTCGACCAGTTCCAGCAGCTCAGCGTCGTCTACCAGGTCAGCCTTGTTCAGGAAGACCACGATGTACGGAACGCCAACCTGACGGGACAGCAGGATGTGCTCACGGGTTTGTGGCATCGGACCATCGGCGGCCGAGCAAACCAGGATCGCGCC